>DASRRU010000144.1:0-14285 GCA_035656795.1 Phenylobacterium sp.
CGCCATCGGCGAGACCCTGCAGGCATCCAGTGACATCGACCTCTACGAGATGAAACAGGCGCTGGCGAAACCCTGGCTGGAGGACGCATGACCCTGATCATTGCGGGCACGATGCGCGTGCCACCGGAGAACCTTTCGGCCCTGAAGCCGCACATGTGGGCCATGTTGACGGCCAGCCGCGCCGAGGACGGCTGTATGACCTATTCCTACGGCGAGGACGTGGCCGAGCCCGGACTGATCCGGGTGTTCGAGGCCTGGCGCGACCAGGCGGCGATCGACGCCCATTTCAAAGCCGCCCATATGGCGACTTGGCGGGCGGCTTGCGCGGAGCATCGCGTCTCCGACCGCAAACTGTCCGCCTACGAGGTCGCCTCTGAACGGCCTCTCTAGATCCCTTCCCGCCCAGGATGGATCGGTTGCGAGAAGGGCTACAGACATAGCCGGCGGTCCTGTTTGATCCCGGCTGACTTGAATCAAGTCAGCCGGGACAGGCGATAGGCTCGATCGCCGCGGGCCGTCAGTTCGGCGTCGTGGTGGTTGTGGTTGGCGGAGTCGAGCCTGTTGACGGCGTGGCCGGTGTCGCGCGCGTCGCCGGGTGGCTGGGGTGGCTGGGGTGGCCCGCATGGAGGACATGGACGACATTGAACCGTGGCCTGCCCCACCGCCCCTCTGGGCCACGGCCGTGGTGGCGAACGCAAGGCCACTGGCAAGCGTGATCATCGCGATTGTTGCATATTTCGTCGGCTTTTCTCCGTTTGCAGCCCGACCTCGCGGTCGAAGCAATCCCTCGTCCCCGCCGACTGAGACCTAGGGATGACGCCTTTTGAGGTGAAAACGCGGCGCTCCGGGGGCTTCGACGCGACACCGGGCTTTCCGATTCTGGCGAGTTCGCCTAGGACGTCGCCTCCATTCAACCCGCAACCCCGGGACCCGCCATGACCGACCTGCTGCTCCTGCCCGGCGACGGAATCGGGCCCGAAGTGACCGCCCAAGTGCGTCGGGTGGCCGGCAAGATCGCGCCGGACCTGACGCTCGACGAGCGACCGTTCGGCGGCTCCAGCTTCGACCAGCTTGGCACGCCCCTCGCCGAGGAGACCCTGGCGCAGGCCAAGGCGGCCAAGGCCGTGCTGATGGGCGCCGTGGGCGGCCCCCAGTGGGCCAATGCGCCGCGCGACAAGCGCCCGGAGGCGGGGCTGTTGGGCCTGCGCGCCGGCATGGGCGTGTTCGCCAACCTGCGCCCCGCGCTCTGCTTCCAGCCCCTGGCCGGCGCCTCGTCGCTGAAGCGCGAGCTGATCGAGGGCCTGGACTTCATGATGGTCCGCGAACTGACCGGCGGGGTCTATTTCGGCCAGCCGCGATTCATCGAGGACCTGCCCGGCGGCGGCCAGCGGGCGGTCGACACCCAGGTCTACACCACCATGGAGATCGAGCGGATCGCCCGGGTGGCCTTCGAGCTGGCCCGCGGCCGGCGCAACAAGGTGCACAGCGCCGAGAAGTCGAACGTGATGGAGACCGGCCTCCTGTGGCGCCAGGTGGTCACCGCGCTGCACAAGCGCGAATACGCCGACGTCGAGCTGGAACACATCCTGGCCGACAACGCCGCCATGCAGATCGTCAAGAACCCAAAGCAGTTCGACGTCATGGTCACCGACAACCTGTTCGGCGATATCCTGTCGGACGCCGCGGCCCAGCTCACCGGCTCGCTCGGCATGCTCCCGTCCGCCGCCCTCGGGGCGCCGGGGACACCGGGCCTCTATGAGCCGATCCACGGCTCGGCCCCGGACATCGCCGGCAAGGGAATCGCGAATCCGCTGGCGGCGATCCTGTCCTTCGAGATGGCGCTCCGCTGGTCGCTGGACCGTGTCGACCTCGCCGACAAGCTGTTCGCCGCCGTCGGCGCGGCCCTGGAGAAGGGCGCCCGCACGCCCGACCTGGGCGGGTCGATGACCACCATCCAGATGGCCGACGCGGTGCTGGCGGAGCTTTAGAGCTTCAACCGACCAATGACTTCAGACGCCAGGTCTCGCTGACTTCCGGCGCGCCGAAGATGTCGTGGGTCCAGGTCGCCTCGAGCTCAAAGCCCGTGGCGGCGTAGATCGCCCGCGCCGCGGTCAGCACCGCATGGGTCCAGAGCACCACCTCTCGGAAGCCGGCGGCGCCCGCGAAGGCGATGCATTCCTCCACCAGCCTCCGCCCGAGACCCAGGCCCCGCGCCGCCGGCTCCAGCATCAGCAGGCGCAGGCGCGCGACGCCGGGGACCTCGTCCTTCACCAGGAAGACGCAGCCCAGCCGCTCACCGCCGCGCTCGGCGATCCAGCACCGCTCCAACGCCGGATCATGGCTGTCGAGGAAGTCGGCGCAGATGCGCGCGGTGACCGCCTCGATATGGTCGTTCCAACCGTACTCGCGGGCGTAGTTCACGCCGTGGCGCTCAATGATCCAGCCCATGTCGCCGGCGCGGTGCGGCCTGAGCGTTACCTCGTCAAACGGCGGGGCGCCCAGCAGCGCCTCGACCTCGGCCATGGCGGCGGTCAGCCGCTGGCGCTGGCCGCTGGACAGGCCGCCGATCATGCCCTCCACCAGGGCCGCCGAGCGCCGGTCGAAGGGCTCGAACACCTGCGCGCCGTGGGGTGTCAGGCGCAGAAGCGCGCTGCGCCCGTCGGCCGTCGAACGCTCGCGGGCGACCACGCCCTCACGCTCGAGCCGCGCGACGATGCGGCTGAGGTAGCCGGCGTCGAGACCGGTGATCTCGCCCACCGCCTTGGCGGTGACGCCGCCGGCGTTTGCGATCTCGTACAGCACGCGGCCCTCGGCCACGGTGTAGGTCGTCCCGAGGTAGCCCTTGTCGAGCACCCCGATGGCGCGGGTGTAGAAGCGATTGAACCGGCGGACTGCGGCGACGGGATCGGAAAGCTCGACGGGCATGACGTTCTCCTGTCGCCAGGAAGGCCCGATTAGTTGACTGAGTCAACCAACTGCGTCGCCAAAACGGCGCGCACGGCCGCCACGGTCCGCGCCACATCCGTCTCGTCAGTGCGCCAGTTGCAGGCGCTGACCCGCATGCAGCGACGGCCGCGGAAGGTCACCCCGCCGAAGAAGGCGTCTCCGGAGGCATTGATCGCCGCGATCACCTGATCGGTGCGGGCGTCGTGGTCGGCGGGTGTCGCGCCGGGCGCTGACGAAACGAAACGCACCAGCCCCTGGTTCAGGCCCGAGCTGGCCGCCACTTCCGCGCCGGGGAGCGCCCCGATTCCCGCGACGAGCGCCTGGGCGTGGCGGCAGGTGCGGTCCACCAGATCTGCGACGCCCTCGCGCCCAAGCTCCCGCAGGGCCGCGTAGATCGCGAACCCCCGCGCGCGTCGGGAGAACTCCGGGTTCCAGTCGATCTGGTCGCGCGCCGCGCCGCCGGCCGGCAGGTAGCTGGTCGAGAGCGTCATGGCCGCACGGTGCGCCTCTGCGTCCCGGACGATCGCCACGCCTGAGTCGTAGGGCACGTTCAGGTACTTGTGCGCATCGGTGGTCCAGGAGTCGCAAAGCTCGATCCCGCCCGCTAGGTCGCGGTGCATTGGGCTGGTCCGCGCCCAGAGGCCAAAGGCGCCGTCCACATGCGTCCAGGCCCCGGCCGCCCGCGCCCTGGGGGCAAGCCGCTCGAAGGGGTCGAAGGCTGCGCGGTTCAGCTCGCCCGCCTGCAACACGACGATCGTCGGCTGCGACGACTCGCCCAGCGCCGCCCCCAGCGTTTCCGGCGCCACGCGGCCCTCGTCGTCGGTGGGCAGCGCCACGATGTTGTCGGAGCCCAGGCCCATGAAGCGGACGGCTCGGTCCACCGAGCCGTGCCGTTCGGCGTTGGCCAGCACCCGGATCGCCGGCGCGCCGGCCAGGCCCTTGCGCTCCACGTCCCATCCGCGCTCACGCAGCACCGCGTGGCGCGCGGCGGCCAGGCAGGTGGCGTGCGCCATCTGGGTTCCGGTGACGAAACCGACGCTGGCCTCGCCCGGCAGGCCGAACAGGTCCTTCAGCCAGCCGGCCGCGACCTCCTCGACCACCGAGGCCGCCGGGCCGCAGGCGTGGATGCCGGCGTTCTGGTCCCAGGCGGTGGTCAGCCAGTCGGCGGCCATGGCCGAGGGAACGCCGCCGCCGATTACCCAGCCGAAGAACCGCCCACTCTGCGAACCCAGGATCCCGCCGGCGACGTCCGCCACGAGATCGTCGATCACCGTCACGGCGTCGACGCCCCGGTTCGCCAGCGGCCGGTCGAGCCGCGCCCGCATCTGCTCTAGCGTGGCCGTGGTGGCGACCGGGCGGTCGTCGAGGCCTTCCAGCCAGGCCAGGGCGTGGTCGGCGGCGCGGACCAGGGCGGCGCGTTCGGGCGTCTTCATCGGCATGGTCCCTCCTTATGGGCGAAGTGCGGGCTGCGCCTGGGCGAGTCAACTGCCGGGCCGGCGGATTTCGGACCTGGCGACGGTTGCCAATCGACGCCGCGCGTGGTCCGTCTGGGCCAAAGATGGGAGGGACCGGATGGCGCACTGGCTGGTGAAATCGGAGCCGGCGAAATACGCCTTCGCCGACCTTCAGCGGGACGGCAGGACCGTCTGGGACGGCGTGCGCAACAACGCCGCCGCCCTGCACCTGAAGGCAATGAAGACCGGCGACGAGGTGCTCTACTACCATTCCCAGGAGGGCCTGGAGGTGGTGGGCGTGGCCAAGGTCGTGAAGGAGGCCTTCCTCGATCCCAGCGATCCCGCCGGCCGCTTCGTGGCCGTCGAACTGGCGCCTGTGCGCGCCCTGCACAGGCCGGTCAGCCTTGCGGCCCTGAAGGCCGAACCCGCCTTGGCGGGCCTGGAAATGGTCCGCCAGGGCCGCCTCTCGGTCTCGCCGGTCCGCGACGCCGAATGGGCGGCGATCCTGAAGATGGCCGGCGGATAGGCCGCCCAGCCCAGGGCCACTGACGGAGGATCGGTTGGCGGATCACGTGAAGGTGGCGCTCCGCCGCCGCACCGCCTATCTCGCTAGCCTGAAGTTGGTCGGGAGTTCGTCCATGTCCCTCAAAGTCGCCGTGCAGATGGACCCCATCGAGGGGATCAACATCGAGGGCGACACGACCTTCCTGATGATGGAGATGGCCCAGGCGCGCGGCCACAACCTGTTCGTCTACACCACCGACACCCTGGCCATGGAGGAGGGCCTGGTGTTCGCGCGCGGCCGGCAGGTCAGTGTCCGGCGACGGGTCGGCGATCACGCCACGCTCGGAGACATCAAGCGCGTCGACCTGGCGGCCTTCGACGTGATCCTGCTGCGCCAGGACCCGCCGTTCGACATGAACTACATCGACTCGACCTTCTTCCTCGAGAAGGTCCATCCCGGGACCCTTGTGGTGAACGACCCGGTCTCGGTCCGCAACGCGCCGGAGAAGCTGTTCGTCACCGACTTTCCGGCCCTGCAGCCGCCGACTCTGATCACCTCCGACCGGGAGGCGATCGCTGATTTCCGCCGCAGGCATGGCGACGTTGTGCTGAAGCCGCTGAACGGGCGCGGCGGATCGGGCGTCACGCGGCACCTGGCCGACGACCCCAATCTCGAGGCGCTGCTGGAGATTCACGCCGAGCTCAGCCCGGAGCCGGTAATTTTGCAGAAGTTCCTGCCCTCGGTGACCAAGGGCGACAAACGAATCCTGTTGATCGATGGCGAGGCCGTTGGGGCCATCAACCGGGTGCCTCAAAAGGGCCAGATCCGCTCCAATTTGGCGGTCGGCGGGCGCGCTGAGGCCGTGGAACTGACCGCGCGCGACCGCGAGATCTGCGCCGCCATCGGCCCGGAACTGAAGGCCCGCGGCCTACTGTTCGTCGGCATCGACGTGATCGGCGACTACCTGACCGAGATCAACGTCACCTCGCCGACCGGCGCCGTGGCGCTCAAGACCTTCACCGGAATCGACGCCGCCGATATCCTCTGGCAACGGATTGAAAGCCTTCGCGCCACGGTCTAGGTTGTTTGTGTAAGAGGCGCCGGCAAGTCACGGAAACGTCTCGTTTTCCCCATAAGTTCTATTTTTGTTCTTGATCTGAGCGCAGCCATTTGGTGCGCTCTTGTGGATAACTGGTGCTCGACCACTAGGCTTGGGGGGCTTGGGACAAGGCATGGCCGCACGGGTTGTGACCGTGGCGTTCGGCATTCGCTCGTCCCGCTCCCAGAACATCAGGCTCTTTTCGTCCGTGCCCAGGACCCGCGCGGCATCAGCGCGCAGCAATCCCAGCTCGCGCCGCCTTCGCCGCAGGTGCGCACCCACGGTGTCGCCATCCTCACGTTCGCGTTCGGGTCTTCGGGCCTTAGGTGCAGCGGAACTCCCGACGGTAAAAAGGCGCCACACCCATGCCGCTGTGGGCTAGGTGTCCCCGGGCGCGGCGCCTGCGGCCGGGCGCCCCGCTGCCAGAGCGACTAGCTGGGCCGCATCTCGGGACCGCGGATGGACCGCATCGACCTACAGGTGGAGGTCCCGCCGGTCACCGCCGCCGACCTGGCCCTGCCCGCCCCGGCAGAGGGCAAGGCGGAGGCGGCTGGCCGGGTGGCTGAGGCGCGCGGCCTGTCCGCTGAGCGCGCCGCACGCGGCGCTGAACGCGCGGGCCGAGGGTGAGTGGCTGGAGACCATTGCGGCCCTGGACGCAGCAGTCCGCGCGCTGCTGACCCGCGCCGCGGAGGGGCCGGGGGCCTCACCGCCCGCGGCTGGACGCGCACCCTGCGGCTGGCGCGCACCATCGCCGACCTTGAGGGCGCGGACGCCGTGCGGCGCGCCCATGTGGCCGAGGCGCTGATCTACCGCCGCATCGCGCCAGGATCGGCCATCGGGTCGCCCCTGCTGGCCAACTGACGGCCCGCGCGCCAGGTGTTGAAGACGCCGAACCCGAGCGCCCAGAACACCATCTGGCTCCAGATCACCTGGCCGGTGGCGTAGGCCCAGGCGCGCACGCCCGGGTCCACGATCCGCGCTATGTGGGTGAGCACGCAGAGAAGCTGGAAGGCCGCCGCCGCCATCGGCCAAAACCGCTGTGAACGAAGCGCGATCGCGGTCAGCAGCACCAGCAGACAGCCGTCGGCGACGAAAGCGCCCCATTGGGTGCCGACCCAGGTGCGGTCCCGCATCGCCAGGGTGATGGCGAGCGACAGCAGAAGACCACCGGCGGCGGCCTGCTGTTCGCGGTCGCCCTGCCAGAAGGCTCCTGTGCAGACGATGATCGTCAGCGCGATCCCGAACCAAGGAAAGATATGCGCCAACACGAAAGTGGCCCCCCGGCGAACCTAGACCCTGTCCCGGCCGACTTGAATCAAGTCAGCCGGGATCAAACAGGGGCGTTGGCTATGTCTGGAGCCCTTTTCCTCCACCCAGGTTGATCCAACCTGGGTGGGAAGGGCTCTGGGGGCCACTGTGGCAGAGCCGGGGCGCGACTGGAACGCCCGGCCGCGATGGGATGTCGCTTTAGGCGACGCGCAGCGCGCGGCGGCCGATCTGCGGCTGTTCGGTGGTCGCGAAAGAGGGCGGCGGCTTATCGCCTCCGATCGGATCGGTCATGGTGATGGCGCCCAGGCCGATCTGGGTCTGGACGATCGAGAGCTCCTTGTGGGTCTCGACGATGGCGCGGCGGGCGTCGGCGAGCGCGGCGATCGCCTGGCTGGCGCGCTCCAGCGCGTCCTGGCCGATCAGGGCAGAAGCGCCGGCCTGGCGGCGCAGGGCAGGCATGACGCCGGTAAGCGCGGCGGTTTTGGACAGCGCCGCGTCGATGGCGGCTTCCGCTTCGAACAGGGCGCCGGCGACTTGCTCGGCGATCATACGACGTTGCTTGAGCATGAGGTCTCTCCTGCGCGCGCCGGGCTACGGCGTGCACCTAAGGGTTTAATTCAAGTATGGTTTCGCTCCGGTTCAGGCCCGGAAAAAAGTTCGCCCGAGGTCCTGGAGCGCGTGGAGGCCCGCCAACATCCCCCCGAAAGCCAGGGCGGTGACAACGGCGATCGCCACGATGGCGCAGAGCCGGGCGATGGGACTCAGATCATTTCGGTCAAGCCAGCGTCGGGTTCCGACTTGAAGTTCTCGTCGAGCAGAACCCAGGTCATGCAGAGGATCTCCCGCAGGACCATTTCCGAAGGCTTGAACGGCGCCAGCTTCCGGGTGCCCGACACCAGGTGCCGGACCATGGTAGCTTGCGCCGGAGTCGCCGCCAGATCGACGAGCTGTCGCTCCAGCTGCGCCCAGGTAAAGGTCGGGAGGGCTTCCTCCCGGGCCGCCGGAGTCGGCCAGCGGGCCTCGAAGTCGTCGATCTCCCGGCGCAGCCGCAAGGCCTTGCCGATCACCGCTCGATTGTCGAAGTTCTGCCAGTCGCCCATGGGCCACCCCCTCTGTTGCCCCTTCATCGGGCCAGAGGTTGAGGGCGGCGTCTGTCCTGATCGCGTCGTGTCCTGATCCGGTCAGGACATGGTTAAGCGAGACGTCGACATCCAGCTGACGCGCCAGTCGCGCCGCAGCGTAGCGGTCTTCGACGCCCAGCTTGCGGCGGGCGCGATCGCAATAGGTGTCGACGGATGTCTTCGACATGCCCAGCTCACGGGCGATTTGCTTCGATGACAGGTGCTGGTCAACCAGGCGCAGGCATTCGCGTTCGCGGGGCGTGAGCAGTCCCACCGGATCTTCGGCGATAATGTCCCGTGCTCGCATGGCGACGCCAGTTAACGACGAGTTGAGGCTCGCGTCTACTTTGACGGGTGCGTCGACCGACGTTCAGCTACATTGTGACGCATTGGAGGCGTTGCGATGGACACACCCGACCCCATACAGATCGAGCTGATTATCGGCGCACGGCTTCGAACGCGCCGCCGGCAGGTGGGGCTCTCCCAGAGCGAACTCGGGGAACGGATCGGGGTATCCTTTCAACAGGTGCAAAAATACGAGCGCGGGACCAATCGGGTCGCCGCCTCGACCCTGCTGGCCGCCGCACGTGCGCTCAACACCTCGGTCTCCTGGATCGTCGGCGAGGAGTTGTTGGACCGCGACGACGATGACGACGTGTTCCGGGCGCTCTCCCGACCGGACGCGCTGGAGATCGTGCAGGCGTTCAACGCCATTCCCGAACCACGCACCCGCATCGCCCTCCTGGCCCTGGCCCGCGAGGTGGCGGGGGGCGCGGCCGCTTGACTGACCGTTAAGGCGTTTGCGGCTATCGCATTCGCCATGCGCAGACCTCCCGTAAGGCCCGCCAGACCGCTCGCCCTGCGCCGCCCTCGGCGCGCACAGATCAGCGCCGAGCAGCTGGCCTCCCTCAGTCATGAGTTTCGCACTCCCCTGAACGGCGTGCTGGGCATGTCACGGCTGCTGGAGGGCACCCGCCTGACCGCCGAACAGCGCGCCTACGCCGCCGCCATCCGAGATTCTGGCGAACACCTGCTCACCCTGGTCAACGACGTGCTGGACTTCGCCAAGCTGGGCGCCAGCAAGATCGAGCTGCATCTCGGCGACGTCGAGGTCGATTCCCTGCTGCGCGGTGTCTGCGAACTGCTCTCGCCGCGGGCGCGCGAGCGTGGCCTCGAGATCGCCTGGGCGGCGCCCGCGGCGCCCGGCGTCATCCGCGCCGACGAGGGGCGCCTGCGCCAGATCCTGCTCAATTTCGCCGCCAACGCCGTGAAATTCACCGAGACCGGCGGTGTACTGATGGGCGTCGTCCCCGGCGAGCGCGGGCGGCTGCGCTTCACGGTCGAGGACACCGGCCCCGGCGTCACCGCCAACCAGCGCGAGCGCATTTTCGAGGCCTTCGCCCAGGCCGACCCGGCGCACGCGCACCTGGGCGGCGCGGGACTGGGCCTCGCCATTGCGCGGCGGCTGGCGCTGGCCATGGATGGCGAGATCGGCGTCGAGTCACGGCCGCAGGGGGGCGCATGCTTCTGGTTCGAGGCCGCCTTCCGGCCCGCCGTCGCTCCGGCCCCAGCGCCCACGGCCCGGCTGGCGGGACGCAAGGTCGGCATAGCATCGCCCAATTCGATTGTCCGCGAGGCCGCCTGGCGGCAGATCGAGGCCTGTGAGGGACAGCCGGCTGTCGCCGCCGACATTGATGAGCTGATAGCCCGCACCCAGTTTGGCGATGTGATCCTGGTTGACCACGCCCTGGCCACCGGCGCGCGACTGCTGCGCCGCCCACCTGAACGCCGCGCCATCATCCTGCTTGCGCCGGACGAGCGCGCCCTGATCGGCCGCTACCGGCGCTCGGGCTTCGCCGGCTATCTGATCAAGCCGCTGCGCCGCGCCTCCCTGGTGGAACGGGTGCTGATCGCCGCCGGCGCCGAGCAGGCCTCCTCGGCGGGCGCAGAGGACGAACGGATCGCCACGGCCGCTGCGCCGGGCAAGAAGGTGCTGCTGGTTGAGGACAATCAGATCAACGCGCTGCTGGCCCGCGCCCTGCTGACCCGCGAGGGCTGCGAGATCGATCACGCCACCGGAGGCCAGGAAGCGATCGCGGCGACAAGGGTCGGCGCCTACGACCTGATCCTGATGGACATGCGCATGCCGGGCCTGAGCGGCGTGGAAACCGCGCGGGCCTTGCGCGAGCTCGGCGTCGAGACCCCCATCGTGGCGCTTACGGCCAACGCCTTTGAAGACGACCGTCATGCCTGCCTGGCGGCGGGGATGAACGACTTCCTGGTCAAGCCGATGTCGCCGGATGCGCTGCGGACCACACTCACCCGCTGGACCGGACCCCGAGCCCAATTCGATCAAGGCCGCGGCCTTGATCGGAAGAGGGCTCAAGGTTCCAAGGTTTAGCGATCGGCGTCCGCCATTCGGCTGCCGATCGCTAGCTGGACGGAAACCCAGCGGCGCGCCAAGGTCGGTTGACCGGGCGCCGGGGCGCGCTCTCGCCAAAGGGCCGCCGATGACCACGACAGCCAGCGCCCCGCCGCGCCGCAAACGCACGGCCATGGACGTCCTGCGCGAGCTGCGCCAGCCGAAGGTCGCGGTAATGCTGGCATTGGGGTTCGCCTCGGGCCTGCCGTTCCTGCTCACCCAAAACACCCTCGGCTATTGGCTGCGCGACGAGGGGACAAGCCTCAAGCTAATCGGTTTCGCCTCCTGGGCCGGCCTCGCCTATGTGTTCAAGCCGCTGTGGTCGCCGATCGTCGACCGCGTGGATGTACCCCTGCTTGGCCGCCTTGGACGGCGGCGAGGCTGGATGCTGCTGTCCCAGATTATCGTCGCCGCGGGCCTGGTCGCCATGGCCATCGTCGGGGTCAAGGCCGGCCTGGCGGCGATCTGCGCCTTCGCCGTGATGGTGGCCTTCGCCTCGGCGACCCAGGACATCGTGATCGACGCCTGGCGCATTGAGGCGGCGGATGGACCCGAGGAGATCGGCCTGCTCTCCTCGGCCGCCCAGCTCGGCTATCGGATCGCGATCCTGATCGCTGACGCCGCCATCATCGCCGGCGCCGCCCACTTCGGTTGGCCGGCGTCCTATGTCGCCATGGCCGTGCTGATGGGCGTCGGTGTGACCGCCAGCCTTCTCGCCTTCGAGCCTGCCCGTGCGGACGCGGTGATGCACGAGAAGGCGCCGCTATGGACGCCACGCGGGTTCTTTGACGCGGTGGTGGGGCCATTCGTGGACTTCTTCGCCACTCATAGGGGGTTGGGCCTGCTGATGCTGGCGGCCATCGCGGCCTACCGCCTGCCCGACTTCCTGATGGGTCCGATGTACAACCCCTACTACCACGACCTCGGCCTTTCGAAGGACGCCGTGGCGGTCGTGCGCGGCGCCACCGGCTTGCCCGCCGCCTTCATCGGGATCGCCGCCTCCGGTCTGTTCGCTGTACGCTTCGGCCTTTTTCGGACTCTGATCACCGGCTCTGCCCTGCAGGGCTTCGGCACCGCCTGCTTCGCCCTCCTGACCCTGTCGCACGACGTCGGTCTCTTCACCGCCGTGATGGCCTTGGACAACTTCGCTCAAGCCTTCGCTGGGGTAGCCCTGGTGGCCTACATGTCGAGCCTCACGGGGCTAGGCTACACCGCCACTCAGTATGCTCTGTTGTCATCGACGTACGCCTTCCTGGGAAAATTCCTGAAAGGCTTCTCCGGAGAGGTGGTCGATGGCCTGTCGCACAGCCAGGGCCTGATGGGAGCCTACGCCACCGCCTGGATCGGCACGGGCCTGACAGCGATCCCGCCGATCTTGCTCGTGCTGTTGCTGGCGCGAATGCAGTCCCGTCGGGAGAAAGCGGCGGTCGCCGGAACCGCTTAGGCGGTCAGGCACACCACCTGGGCTATGCGCAGGTTGCGGCGCAGGTCGTCGGCGACGCGGCCGTAGTTGTCGGCGGTGACCGGCGACCCGACCGAATCCGGCAGTCGCAGGCGGCTCGCGCCCAGGGTCCGGGCGGTCGTCTCCGGCGAGGTCGTGTAGATCCGTCCCCGCCGCGGCGCCTCGGCGATGGTGACGCCGATCACCCTGCCCTGGGCGTCGAGCGCGGGCGCGCCGGAAAGCCCTCCCAGCGTCCCCTGGAGGCCGTCGGTTCGGCCGGTCTCGGCCCAGACCAGCACCGGCTCGGTGCGCGCGCCGCGGCCCTCCACCACCAGGTTCTCGCGCCCCAGCAGGCGCGAGCTTGCCTCGCCGGGGCGCCCTTGGGGGAATCCCAGGTGGAAGGCCCGCTCTCCGCGGCGCAGGCGTTGGGAAAGGCCGAGGGGCAAGGCGGCCGTACCGCCATCGGTGGTCAGGATCGCGGTCTCGGCGCGAGGGTCGATGCGGACGCTGGCCGCGACGCCGCGCCCCGGCGAGACCACGATGGCCGCCTTCGAACAGCCCTCGACCACGTGGCGCGCGGTGATCCAGACCCCTGAGGGCGCTACCGAAAAGGCTGTGCCGGCGCCGGCCTCTGTCTTGTCGGCCACCTCTACCACCACCGAAGGATCGAAGGGCGAAGCCGGCCCGAGCGCAGCGCCCTCGGCTTCGGTGGTCGGCGGCGGAGCCGGCGGGGCGTCGGCTCGTTCCTGGCGGCCGATGGCGGCCAGCAGCAGGGCCGCCACCACCGCGGCGTAGATCAGCCAGTCGGGCAGCCGGGGGAAGTGCATGCAGGGGGCGGCTCGTGTCCTAGCCGGAGACTGCTGCGGCGAGGATCAGGGCGGTGGCGATCTTGGCGCCCACCAGCATGGCGGCCGCGGCCATCTCGTCGTCCTGGATGCGCTTGGGCAGGCCGTGCAGGATCAGGTCGACAAGGCGGAACACCAGGAGCTGTACGAGGGTGATCGCCACGCCCCAGAGCGCCAGCTCGATGAGGGTCGTCGAGGCTTTCAGGGATATGGCCAGCGGTATAGCCAGTCCGACCAGCACGCCGCCAAGCGACACCGCCGCGGCGGTGTTTCCCTCGCGGATCAGCCGGATCTCCTTGTGCGGGGTCAGCATGACGTAAAGCGTCGCCGCCGCGAACAGGATGATCACCGTCACCCCCGCATGCAGCAGGGTGATCGGAAATCCCGTGGCGAAGGCCTGGATTTCCGGAGACTGGAGGGGCGTGGTCATGAAAGCTGGTGCTCCCGCGGGCGACACCTTTGGATAGCACGCCGCGTCACCCCAACAACGACCGTCATGCCTGGCTATGATTGGGGCGCCGTCGCCTTGCGCCGGACACTGGCGCGGACCTTTTCGCTCTCGCTCTTCAGCTGTCCGCAGGCGGCGAGGATGTCGCGGCCGCGCGGGGTGCGGATCGGCGAGGCGTAGCCGCCGCGGTTCAGGATCGCGGCGAAGGCCTCGATGGTCCCCCAGTCGGAGCACTCATAGGGGCTGCCCGGCCAGGGGTTGAACGGGATCAGGTTGATCTTGGCCGGGATGCCCTTCAGCATCTGGACCAGGGCCTTGGCCTCGGCCGGGGTGTCGTTGACACCCTTCAGCATCACATATTCGAAGGTCACCCGCTTGGTGTTCGACAGGCCCGGGAAGGCCCGAACGCCGGCCATCAGCTCCGCCAACGGATACTTCTTGTTGAGCGGCACCAGTTGCTCGCGCAGGGCGTCGTTGGTGGCGTGCAGCGAGATCGCCAGCATGGCCTGGGTCCGCTCACCCAGCGGAATCAGCTCGGGCACGACGCCCGAGGTCGAGACGGTGATCCGGCGACGTGAGATGGCGATGCCCTCGCCGTCGGCGATGATGTCGATGGCCGCCGCGACGTTGTCGAGATTGTAGAGCGGCTCGCCCATGCCCATGAAGACGATGTTGGAAAGGCGCCGGTCCTCCTTCGGGGAGGGCCATTCCGCGAGGTCGTCGCGGGCGACCTGC
>DASRRU010000145.1:0-19670 GCA_035656795.1 Phenylobacterium sp.
TATCCTCGTCCTCACCTATTCCAACAAGGCGGCGGGGGAACTGTCGGACCGAATCGCCGTCCAGCGACCGGACGCGGCCGCGGCGATGTTCATCGGCACCTTCCACGCCTTCGGCCTCGACCTAGTCCGGCGGTTCCACGCGGAGCTCGGCTTCGCCCAGCCGCCGCGGATGATGGACAGGCCGGAGGCCATCGAGCTACTGGAGGCCGAGTTCACGCGGCTCGGCCTCGTCCACTACCGGAATCTCTGGGACCCGAGTCAGCTGCTGCGCGACCTCTTGGGAGCGATGTCCCGCGCGCAGGACGAACTGGTCGCCCCGCAGCGCTACGCTGAACTCGCCGAAGCGATGGCGCAAACGGCGACAAACGCGGCGGAGCAGGAGGCGGCGGCGAGGGCCGCGGAGGTGGCCAAAGTCTACGCCGCTTACGAGGCCATCAAGGCCAAGGCCAGCGCGATCGACTTCGGCGACCTCGTAACCCTTCCGGTCAAGCTCCTCAGCGAGCGCCCCGACATCGCTTCGCAGCTTCGCGACACTTACCGGCACGTGCTGGTCGACGAGTACCAGGACGTCAATCGGGCGAGCGTCCGGCTCCTGCAGCTGCTGACCGACAAGGGGCAGAACCTCTGGGCCGTGGGCGATGCCCGCCAGTCCATCTACCGCTTCCGCGGCGCCTCCTCCTTCAACATGGCGCGCTTCAAGACCGCGGACTTCCCCGACGCGGGCGGCAGCCGCCTGGAGATCAACTACCGGTCCGCCAAGGAGATCGTAGATGCCTACTCCGCCTTCGGGCGCGATATGGTCTCGGAAACCGGGCGTGCGGATCTGCACGCCGAGCGCGGCGCCTGCGGCCAGACGCCGAGCCATGTGCAGTTCCCGACGGGAGACGACGAAGCAGGAGCGCTCGCCGCGGTCGTGCGCGAGGTGCAGGTCGACCGACGCGCCTGGCGCGACCAGGCGGTGCTCTGCAAGGGCAACGAGCGGCTGGCGCGGTTGGGTGAAGCCCTCGAGCGGGCCGGCATCCCGGTCCTGTTCCTCGGCAGCCTGTTCGAGCGGCCGGAGATCAAGGACCTACTCGCCTGGCTCTCGCTTCTCATCGACAGGCGCGCCATGGGCCTGGCCCGACGCAAGGCGGCGGGGCTAGACGCGCCCCTGTCCGACGTCGCCGCTTTGCTGGCGCACCTGAAGTCGGCGGAGACCAGCCTCACGTGGCTCAACCCGACCGACGGTCCGGACCTGAGCCCAGACGGCACCGCAGCGGTGACCCAAATGGCCGCGCTGCTGGACGGCTTCGCCAGCAACGCCGCGCCGTGGGACGTGCTGGCGCGGCTACTGCTCGACCGGACGCGGATCGCCGCAGACATCGCTGCGGCCGACGATGTCGCGAGCCGCGCGCGCGGCCTGGCCATCTGGCAGTTCATGAATTTCGTCCGCGTACAGAAGGCCGCCGCCGGCCTCCCGATCCAGCGCTTGCTGGAACGCATCCGGCGGCTGGTGCTGCTTGCGGACGACCGCGACCTCCGCCAGTTGCCGTTGGCGGCCCAGGAGATCGACGCCGTCCGCCTGATGACGGTCCACGGCAGCAAGGGGTTGGAATTCCCCGTTGTCCACCTGCTCGGGCTCAACAACAATGCCTTCCCTCGAAACGGCGGTCCGCCGCCGCCCTGTCCGCCGCCGGTCGGCCTGATCGAGGGGGCCGTCGGGTCCGGCCGCGACGTCGTCAGCGCCAGCGAGGCCGAGGAACAGGAGTGCCTGTTTTACGTCGCCTTGTCGCGGGCGCGCGATCGGCTGTTCCTCTACTCGGCCCAGGCAACGGCGAATGGGTCCCGCCGCGACCCCTCACCGTTCCTCGCCCGCCTCGGCCCCCTGCAGCTACGGCGCGTGGCACCCGCCGCCAGCGCGCCCGACGACGACGCGACGCCGATTCCGGTTCGCTTCGCCGGCCCCTTGAGCTTTACTGATGTCCAGATCGCCCTCTTCGAGAGGTGCCCTAGGCGGTTCTTCTACACCCACATCCTCGAGGTGGGCGGCCGTCGGACCACGACCGCCTTTATGGGCCTGCACGACGTCGTCCAGGCCACGGTCAAGATTCTGGCCGCCCGGCCGCCGGAGGAGGTGGACGACGCCGTCGTCGCCGAGATCTTCACCACCCTCTTCGACAGTCACGACGTCGCGGGACACGGCTACTCCGCCGACTTCCGCGCGATCGGGACGACGCTCGTCGGGTATTTCGCCGATCAGCGGCGCGGCCGTCGATCGATCGCGCCCGAACCGCTGCGCCTGGTCGTCGTCGGCGGCGAGATCGTGGTGACGCCCGACGAGATCCTCGTGGACGAGACCGGACATGCCGTGCGCAGCATCCGCAGCGGGCACCTCAGTGCGTCGCAACGCGACAACCTCGGCGCGGCCGCTTTCCAGCTCGCGGCGCAGGATGCGTTCCCCGGATGTCGGGTCGAACTGGTGCACCTGGCCGACAACACCCAGACCGCGCTGGACCTCACGCCCAGGAAACTGACGACGCGGCGGGCCAAGGTCGAAGCGGCCATGGCTGACATCGCGGCCGGCCGTTTCCCGATGAGGGAGTCGCCCTTCACCTGTCCGCGCTGCCCGGCCTTCTTCATCTGTGGCCCGGTCGTCGAAGGCGCCTTCGAAAAAAAGTTCTGACCGGGCTTACCGGTCCGTCGCCCAGGCTCCGATCACCCCAGTGAGACCGCCCATCCGGCGGCAAACTGGAGTTTTCGACATGGCTGACCATCCCATCCCTCCGAGCGCGGCCCCGCACCCGCCCCCCCGCTTCAACTTCTTCGTCAACGGCGTGAAGTATGTCACCGATCAGCCGGCCCTCACGGGCCTGCAGATCAAGGCGCGCGTGCCCGACTGGGACCCGAGCCACGACCTCGTCCTCGAAGGTCACGGCCATGACCCGGACCAAGTGATCCGCGACGACGAGCTCGTGCAGCTCGACGTCCAGGGCGGCCCGCGCCGCTTCTCGTCGGTCCCGAAGGCGAACTTCGGCTGATGAGCGTCCTCGAACTCCAGCTCCAGCAGCTGCGCGAGCGCTACCCGGCGGTCGAGGTGACGCGCCTGGGCAGCGGTACGCACCTGGTCACCGTCCAGGCCGTGCCGCTGCCGCAGGGGTGGACGAAACCGGCGAGCGCCATCCGGTTCCTCGTCCCGGCGGCTTATCCGTTCGCGGCCTTGGACTGCTTCTGGGCGGACAATGATCTGCGGCTGGCGGGCGACCGGCTTCCGCAGAACGCCGCCGCAGGGAACATCCCGCCCGAGACCGGCGCGCCGGGCCTCTGGTTCTCTTGGCACCTAGCCCAGCCATGGAACCCGAACCGCGACACCCTGTCGAGCTGGATGAACACCATCATCGACCGCCTGCGGAGGCTCCAATGAGCGGCGTCCGCTTCGCGTCTCCCCGGTTCGCCGCGTACCGCGACAGGCTCCTGGCCGACCGCACGCGGGAAAGCTGCGGGATCGCCTATGCCCGCCACGACGCCGCGGCCGAGAGCTGGGTGGTGACGACGGCCGAGCTGGCGCCGGAGGCCGCCTACGAGCGCCGCAACCGCACCCATGCGACCCTGAAGCCCGCCTTCCTGGTGGGGATCGCCAACCGGGCCCGTGCCGAAGGCCTCAGCGTGATATTCACGCACACGCACCCCTGGGCCGCTGGCGCGCCGGCGTTCTCCGCGGTCGACGACGCGGGCGAGGCGGAGATGAAGGCCTACCTCGATCGGAGGGCGCCTGAGGGCGCGCACCTTGCGCTGGTGGTTGGGCCCGATGGCTGCCGAGCGCGCCGTCTCGGCGGCGGGCCGGACGTCCCAGTCTGGGAGGTGGGCGAACGCCTCGTTCTGCTCTCTCCCGTCCCCAGAGACGGGCTTGAGGAGGGACTCGAGGATGGGCGGCATGACCGCCAGATCCGCGCCTTCGGCTCTGCCGGGCAGCGCCTCTTGCGGCGCTTCCGTGTAGGCGTCGTGGGCGCCGGCGGCACGGGCTCGGTCACCCTGCAGCAGCTCGCCCACCTGGGCGTCGAGGACTACACAATCATCGACCCCGACCGGGTCGAACCCACGAACCTGAACCGCCTCGTGGGTTCCGGGCTCCGTGACGTCGGACGCCCCAAGGTGGAGGTCGCCGAACGGCTGATCCGCGCGATCCATCCCGACGCCACGATCCGCGGGTTGATGGCCGACGTGGTCGACGCAGAGGTCGCGCCGCAACTCGCCGGCTTAGATGCGATATTCCTCTGCACCGACTCGCATGCGAGCCGCGCAGTCGTCGGCCAGCTGGCCTATCAGTACCTTGTGCCGACCTTCGACATGGGGGTCAGCCTCACCGTGCGGGACGGCGTGGTGACCCATGTCACCGGGCGGGTCCAGATGCTCGCCCCAGGGCTTTCGTGCCTCACATGCACAGGGGCGCTCGACAGCGAACAGATCCGCCGCGAACTGCTGACGCCCGACCAGCGTCGCGCTGACCCCTACGTCCAGGGCGCGCACGAGCCGCAACCGGCGGTAATCTCGATCAATTCGACGATGGCGTCGCTCGCCGTCACCATGTTCCTGGGCGCCGTGACTCCGGCGCCCGCGACGGCCCGGTTCCAATACTACGATGGCGTGCGGGGGACGGTCCGGCCGGCGCGCGCGAGCCAGGTGGAGACCTGCATCGTCTGCTCGGCGTCCGGGGCGCTAGCCCGCGGCCGCGCTTGGCCCCTGCCGGTCCGGCCGACGGAGGCGCGCCATGGATGAGCCGCGCCACGAAGTCCTCTGGTTCGGCGAAGCCCCGACCGCCCAAGCGGTGCGGGAATTCGCCAACCGCCGCCTGACGATCGCCTCGATCGGCGACAACGCCCCGCTTCCGCCCCTGCCCGGCGTGGCCGGTGCCATCTTCGCCTTCCCCAAGCGCGACCGCGAGGGCTTGTTCGCCGCTGCCGCGGCGCACGCCCGTACGTTTGTCGACTATGGCGCCCGCGTCGAGTTGATCGCGCCCGACGACGCTACAACCGGCCGCGTGCAGGCTCGCCTCGGGGCGGCCCTTGCCCTGCCCAACGTCAGCGTGAGGACCTCGCCTCGTGGGTTCGAAATTGCCGAGGCCGCGGCGCGCCACGATGCGGGCTACAAGCCGCGGACCGATCTGGAGATCGTGGTGGCGGGCAACCGCGAGCCGATCCGCAAGGTCGACGAGCCACTGTTCCAACGCGCCTTCCAGCACTGCCGCCGCATTGCGCTCGTCGAGCTCACCGGCGGCCGCTCGGACGCCCGCGTGTTCGCGGTGCACATGACGGTGGACCGGTCCGACGCGGGGGTCTGGCCCCAACCGGCGTTCGCCAAGCTCGACCGCAACGACAAGATCGCGCGGGAATTCCAGAACTATCGGGACTTCGCCGACAAGTTCATCCCCTTCGGTCTGCGCCCGAACGTCCAGGATGTCGTCGTCGGCGGTGAGCGCAGTCTCCTCGTCGGCAACTTCGTGGACCGCTCCGAATCACTCTGGGACCTCGCCCGCCGCAAGTTGGCCGCCACCGCCGTCACCGCCCTCATCGACGAGACCCTCGGCGGGTGGCGGGATCAGGCCTATGCGTCGGATCCCGCGCACGGCTCCGTCGCACGCGCGATGATCGGTGCGGGCCTTTCCAAGCCGAACCTGATCCGGCCGCGCTATGCCGAGGTGGCGCGCGACCAGGGCGTCACGATCACGCCCGACGCCCTTTGGGACAAGCTGCTGGGCCTCCAGCAGCGGTACCGGGTCGCGCCGGTGCACGGCGACCTGCACGGCGAGAACGTGCGGGTCCGGAACGGCCAGGCGATCCTGATCGATCTCGCGTCGGTCGCGCGGGGTCCGCTCACCGCCGACCTCGCGGCGCTCGAGACCTGGCTAGCCTTCGAGTTGCCGCCGGAGCGACCGGAGGATCAATACGAAGACTGCGCCTGGCGTGAGGAGATTCGCCGCCTGTATGCGCCGGCGGCCTTCCAGCACCCGCCTGGACCCTGCGATCCGACCTCCAACCTCGGCTGGATGTCGACGGTCGTGCGGCAGATCCGGCACATGGGGATCGCCGCACAATCCTGCCCGACCGAGTACCAGACAGCGGTGGCGGTCCAGCTTTTACGCCGCTGCCAATGGGACGATGGCCCACCCGCAGACCGCTACCGGCGGGGCGTCGGCTACGTCGTGGCCGCGGCCCTCACCGAAGACGCCCAGCACCGGAGCCCTTCCATATGACCCGCCCCGCCAGAACCTTGCGCCTGTGCGGCCAGGCCGAGTATCGGGATCAGGCCGAGCCGCACCTTCACCAGCCTGGCGACGCGGCCCTGATCTTCCGGGGTCAGGCGCGCTCGCTACTGATCCAATGCCCGGATGGCTGCGGCCAGACCCTCGTCATCAACCTCGACCCGCGCGCCGGCAAGGCGTGGCGCCTAGACATGCGCGGCGGGACGCCGACGCTCTACCCATCCGTCTGGCGCGACGGTGGCTGCGGCAGCCACTTCATAGTCTGGCGGGGCCGGATCCTGTGGTGCGATCGCTACGAAGTCGGCAACGTCGAGCCGGACTATGACGCGGGTCTGGAGGCCCGGGTCCTGAAGGCTTTGACACCCCAGATCTTCCGCAGCGCTGAAGAGATCGCGTGGGAACTGGACGAAATTCCCTGGGAGGTCTCACGCGTCGCGCGGCGTCTCGTTCGCCAAGCCCTCGCGGAGGAAGGGCGGGGCGCGAAGCTCAACTGGTTCCGCGACGCTCGAGCTCTCAGCTCGAAAGCAGACCTGTCCAAGGCCCGCTAGGAGTCAGGACCGGTCCATCCGCTTTGGTCGAACGCGGGCTGACGGACTGATCCAACACGCGGACATTCAGAAGCCACCCCAGCAAAGACGTTAGGCGTTCATGAAGCCCAGGTTCTGCTTGGGGAAATTGGCCAAGTTCGGGAAGATGGTCGCCATCTGCGCCGGCGTGACACCCATCCAGGTCGCCATCGTCGCCATGTAGGTCTCCACCGAAGTGGAAGGGACAAGGGCCGTTCCGGCGCCATCGGGGTTGGTGAACGCCATCGTCGAACCGCTGGCCGCCCGGTCGACGCCCAGAGTGGGATAAGCACCGTAGATGTCGCCGCCCCTCACAGCGCCGCCGATCACCAGGTGATGACCGCCCCAGGCGTGGTCGGTGCCGTCGCCATTGGTGGTGAAGGTGCGGTTGAAGTCCGAGGCGGTGAACGCGGTCACGGCCTGCGACAGGCCGACCTGGGTCAGCGCGCTGTCGAGATAGGCGAGCGCATGATCAAGCTGGGCCAGCAACAGACCCTGGCGGCCATTCTCGCCGTCGTGGGTGTCGAAGCTGCCATACTGGACGAAGAAGACTTGGCGCTGCACGCCCAAAACGGCGTGGGCGGCAGCTGTCTGCACCACGGCCTCGAGTTGATCGGCCAGGGGGTTGTCGGCCACCTTACCGGCGATCGGGTTGGTGAAGGGTGGGGGCGCGGGGACGCTGGAATATGGTCCGCCGGCTGCGCTCATCGCGGCGTCATAGACCACCGATGTCTGGATCGAGCGGGTCACCGCCGCGGCATAGGTTTGGACGAGCTGGTTTGGCGACGAGCCATCCTGCAGGCTGGCCCGAAGTTCGGTGAGGAAGGTCGCGGATTCGTTATGGGTCCCCGTCGCCGCGACCAGGGTGATCGTCTGGGCCGTGGCCTTGTTGGACCCAAAGTTGACGCGGAAGGACTTGGTGGCGGCGCCTTGCGGGAACGGGGTGTTGCTGGCCGTGGTGATCGAGGAGAAATCTCCCCCGCTTGCGGCCGCCGGTTGAAACGTGTCGGCCATCAGCCCGCCCCAGCCCGTCGCTGCGCCGTCGAGCTGGCCGGACTGCCAAGCCGCCTGCTGGTCGGCATGCGAGAACAGGCGCTGCGGGATCTGGGTGGTCGCCGTCGGGTGCTGATAAGCCGCCTTGGTAAGCGGCGCCAAGAGCGTGCCCACGTTGGCGATCGCCGCCACCTTGCCGGCCGCAAACAGGTCCTGCGTCGCGGGCATCAGCGGATGTAGCGCGAAGGTCCGCGTCTGGTTGGCGGTCCCGACCTTGTTGGCGGCCGGCACAAGTTGTGGTGTCGAGGGCGCGATCGGCAGGACGCCGCCCCAATGTTCGGTCTGGTCGGTGGTCTTCACGGTGACGCCGGTGACGGAGGAGGTCCCACCGATCGCCACTGGCGCCGTGCCGACCGGCATCAGGGCGATTGGAGAACTCCCTGAGATCCGCGCCGCCCAGTACTGCGAGAAGCTGCCCTGGTCGGTGGCGAGCAGCAGATTGTTGGAGTCGTTGCCGCCCTGCAAAAAGATACAGACTAAGGCGCGGTAAGGCGCCGTCGGCCCCACCGCCTGGGCGGCCGCCTTGCCGATAGCCGAGAGGTTCAGCGCCAGCGGCGCAGCCGCGCCGTAGAGCGCGAGCCCCGCCAGCAGGTTGCGGCGCGAAGGTCCGTGGGTCTTGGTCGTCATCACCGCCCCCTAACCCTGGACCAGGTATTCAGGCGAGGTCAGCACGATCATGAGTGCGTTGCGCACCTTGTCGAGCCGCACCTGCGCGCGTTGCGCCGGGGTGGGCGATCTGGCCGCGGAGACCGTGCCGGTCAGCACCCGCCCGAGCCGCGCCGACATCGTCGAGCTCATCTGGCCGCCGAAGTAGTAGAGGTTCAGCCGGTCGATCAGCGTCTGGTGGGTGTCGGGATCCGAGGCGTTGACCGGCGTGAGCGCCGCGATCTCCTGGGCGTAGGTCGTCACCACGTCGCCGCCGGGCCAGCCCTTGTTCTGGATGACCTGCAGCATGGTGTTGGCGTAGCCGGCGACGGTCAGCACGTCGGCGGCCTGGAATTCCGGCGCCACCAGGCCGGCCGCGGCGATGGACGAGCCCTGGGGCGTATAATCGGGGGCCCAGAAGTTGAATACCGACGGCGCCTCCAGCGGCGCCTGGGCGAGCGCGGTCGGAGAGCCGAAGTCCTCGTACTGGTTGAAGTTGCCGCCGGAGATTGACGCCACCGTCGTGGAGGCGGCCGCGCTGACCCGCAACCAATGGCTCATGCGCACCACCGGTTCCTTCAGCTTGCCCGCCGTGGGCGAAACTGCGGGCGTGAGGTTCAGGGCCTCGGCGTCGGTGAGCACGGCCTTCAACGTGGCGAACAGGTCGCCGCGGGCGGTGGTCGCCGCGCCGTTGAAGACGGCCGCCACGCGGCCGACATAAGCCGGGCTCGGGTTGCTGGTCACGAACCGCTGGATCAGCCGGTAACCGATGAACGGGCCGACGTTCGGGTGGTTGAAGATGGTGTTGAGCGCCGTGTTCAGGTCCTGGATCTGGTAGGCCTTAAGCGCCGCGACGCCCGCCACCGTCGTCGCCGAAGGACCGGCGTAGCCCGGGCTCGTCTGTCCCAGATAGGTCTTGGCCAGCTGCGAATGATCGGTCGGATAGGCGATCAGCGGGTGCACATCAGGCGAACTGGCGTCCGTCCCCTCGGCGGGCTGGGTGTAGAACGTCGTCGCGGTGGGCTTGGCGCTGTACCAGCCCCATCCGGTCAGGGCCTTCGCCAGGTCGGCGATGTCGGCGTGGGCGTAGGTCGGGATCGGCGCGCCGGAGGCATCGGTCTTGGCCGTGCCGTCGGGGTTCAGCTGATAGAGCCCGATCGACATCAACTGCATGATCTCGCGGGCGTAGTTCTCGTCGGGCTCCCGCGACGGATCGTTGTCGGCCTGCTGGTTGCCGATGATGTTCAGGTAGATGCCCATGGCCGGATGCAGGGTCACGGCATGCATCAGGTCGAGATAGTTGCCGAAGGCGTGCGCGCTCAGCATGTCGTACCAGGACGCCCCGATACGGGGCGTGATGGTCGAGCCGCTGAACGAGACGACCATGATCTCGGACAGGGCCAGGACCATGCGGTGACGAAGCTGGTCGTCGCCGGTGACGGCGCGAGCCCAGAAGCTTTCCTGGAACTGCAGATTGGTGACCTTGCGCAGATTGACCTTGGCCGGGGTGGTCCCGGGCGCGGCCGCGGCCGCGGCGGCGGCGAGCGCCGTCTGGTAGGTCGCCTTGAAATCGGCTGTGCGGCGGATGATCCAGTCCAGGTGGAAGCTCGGCGTGGCGCTCCAGTAGCCCAGCGCTCCGCCCGGCGTCGGCGCGGCCGCCGATTGGCTCTGGAACCAGGCGTCGGTTCCTGACGTGGCCAGGGCCGCGACCGAGGCGTCGCAGGCGCCAAATGTCGCGCGATTTAGAAAAGTGGCGGCCAGCTTGCTGTCGCCAACAAGCGACCCTGTGGTGAGGTTGCCGAATGAAGGGGCTATCTTGGAGATGGCAACCGCCGCTGCGCTCGCGGCAGCGACGCCCAGGGCAAGTCTGCCCGCCGTCGAAGCTTCAGTCGCCATCGCGTCCCCCCCGAGGCCGGCCGTCATCGTCGCCCGTGCGCTGCGAACAGCGTTCTCCAGGTGTGTCGTGCGGAACGTGAACCCCGCCTGAACGGTGACGCTACAAACGATTACCCTAGATTGACGACGCCTTGCCGCCGCCGGTCCCTCAAAAGGAAACGAGCGCCATCGCCCCCTGGTGTGCGACTCGGGAGCCTGAAGTCGGCCTTGGGTCGAGGCTGGGTAAGAACGCGCGTGGAGGAAGATCCCGCGCAATATTCCACCTGGGGACCAGCTCCAGATAAGCGTGCTTTGCGTTCAATGGTCCAGGGGGTGCGAGTTCAGGCAAATTGTTGCGCAGAAATTCTCACGGTCTGCGTTCATTCGCAGCCTCGACCCAAAGCGAACATCGGGGGGCCGCGTCTGGCGCTGGGTTTAGGGGCGGCTGAGAAAGCGGAAGTAGAACGCCGCGAACACCAACACAGTCCCGATATTGACGGCCAGGCGTTCCCAAAGCCGGCCTCGGAAAAACGCGAGGTCCACACCGACGATGACGGCCACCATGGCCGCGGCGTAGAGCGCGAGGGCGAGTCGTCCGGACGTTGTTGTGGGAAGCGCCACCCGAGGGTTCTCCATCCGGCGGCGGCATGGCCGACCCCGCGAGTTTATCGCTTTCGAGGCGTTTCGCTATCGGTCGAAAGCGGACTTGGGCTCCTGCCTAAAACGCAGACGCTCACGATCCTGCGAGCCGGAGGACGCATCGCCTCCCAAACGCAAGACGACGCCAAACCAAAGGCCAAGCCCCGTCCCGACTGAGCCCCCGGAGCCATGGAAAGGTTCGGATAGCCGCGCCCGGAGGCGAAGCTCGATCTCGCCCGCCTCCGCGCTGGTCTTCGCCGCGGGCGGCCTTCGTCGCCCTCGCCTCCGCCAGCAGCTTCGCAGCGCGTGCGGCGATTTCCTCGTTCTCCAGCCCGGGTCGGCCCAGGCGGTCCTTCAGGTGCTGAATGGATTGCGCCAACAAGGCCTGCGGCGACGGGGGGGCCTTTCGCATCTCTGGCGGCTTGCATTCCCGACCGCCCCTCGCGAAGGTCCCGCCAGGAACACCTGGGGCCATCCGGCATGTCGAAAACGCGTTGTCTCATCCTGGCCGCTCTGGCCAGCGCCTTGGCCCTGCCGGTGGCTGCAGCGCCCCAGAATGACCTCGCGCGGCTTAAGGCGGAGGCGGCGAGCGTCACCATTGTGCGCGATGACTGGGGCATCGCCCACGTCCACGGCAAGACGGACGCGCAGGCGGTGTTCGGGATGATCTACGCCCAGGCCGAGGACGACTTCAACCGCGTGGAGGCCAACTACCTGACCTCGCTGGGGCGCACCGCCGAGGCGGAGGGCCAAGCGGCGATCTGGCAGGATCTACGCCAAAGGCTGTTCGTCGATCCGCTTGACCTGAAAGCGAAATACGCCGCCAGCCCAGCGCCCATGAAGGCGCTGATGAACAGCTGGGCCGATGGGCTGAACTACTATCTGGCGACCCATCCAGGGACCCACCCGAAGGTGATCCGCCACTTCGAGCCGTGGATGGCGCTGTCGTTCACCGAGGGCAGTATCGGCGGTGACATCGAGAAGGTGTCCCTGCCGATGCTGGAAGCCTTTTACGGCGATCCGGCGGCGGCTGGCGGCAAGCTCAAGCTCGCCGAGGCCGAGAGCCTGAAATTCAAGGAGCCCGCGGGCTCCAACGGCATGGCCATTGGCCCGTCCATCACAAAGGACGGCCACGCCCTGTTGCTGATCAACCCGCACACCTCGTTCTATTTCCGCTCCGAGCTGCAGATGACCAGCGACGAGGGGCTCAACGCCTATGGGGCGGCGACCTGGGGCCAGTTCTTCGTCTACCAGGGGTTCAACCCGCACGCTGGCTGGATGCACACCTCGACGGGGGCTGACACGGTCGACGAGTTCGCCGAGACCGTCGTGCGCAAGGCCGGTAAGCTCGTCTACCGCTACGGCGCCGAAGACCGGCCCCTCGGCGTCTCGAAGATCACCGTCGCCTACCGCATGCCGGAGGGCGGCCTCGCGTCGAAGACCTTCACGGTCTACCGCAGCCACCACGGGCCTATCGTCCGAGCGGCCGGCGACAAGTGGATCGCCGAGGCCCTGATGTTCAAGCCGATCGAGGCGCTGGAGCAGTCGTTTGGCCGGACCAAGACCCACGACCTCGCCTCGTTCCTGAAGGTCGCCGAGCTGGACGCCAACTCGTCCAACAACACCCTCTTCGCAGACGACAAGGGCGAGACGGCGCTGTTGCTGCCGCAGTTCATGCCGCGGCGCGACAACCGCTTCGACTACACCAAGCCCGTGGACGGCGCGGATCCCGCCACCGACTGGAAGGGCATGACGCCCTTCGCCGACATGCCCAAGGTGATCAATCCGCCGAACGGATGGGTCTACAATTCCAACGACAGTCCATGGTCGGCGGCCGGGCCGAACAGCCCGAAGATGGCCGACTTCCCCCGCTACATGGACCAGGCGGGCGATAACCCGCGCACGGCGCACGCGGTGCGGGTCCTGACCGGCCAGAACGGCTTCACGCTCTCAAAGCTGATCGCCACCGACTTCGATTCCTACCTGCCGGCCTTCGCCCGCCTGCTGCCGGGCCTGATGAGCGCCTATGACGCCCTGCCCGCGGCCGACCCGATGAAGGCCAGGCTGTCGGGGCCGGTGGAGGCCCTGCGCGCGTGGGACTTCCGGTGGAGCGCAGAGTCCGTGCCCACGTCGTTGGCGATGGGCTGGGGCGAGGCCCTGTGGGCCAAGACGGCCGCCGACGCCAAGAAGGCCGGCATGCACGTCGACGACTACATGGCCGAGCACGCCACGCCGGCCCAGAAGCTCGATGCGCTGGCCGAAAGCGCCGACCGGCTGACCCAGGACTTCGGAACCTGGAAGACGCCCTGGGGTCAGATCAACCGGTTCCAGCGGGTCAATGACGATATTGCCCCGCACTTTGACGATGCGGCCCCGTCCATCCCGGTGCCCTTCGCCTCGGCCCAGTGGGGCTCCCTCGCCTCGTTCGGCGCCAAGCGTTATCCCGACACCAAGAAATACTACGGCTCCAGCGGCAACAGCTTCGTGGCCGTGATCGAGTTCGGCCCGCGCATCCGGGCCCGGGCGGTGACCGCCGGCGGCGAGAGCGGCGACCCGACGTCGAAGCACTTCGCCGACGAGGCGGGCCGATACGCCTCGGGCGACCTGCGGGAGGTCTATTTCTATCCCGACCAACTCGCGGGTCACACCGAGCGGACCTATCACCCCGGCGGGTGAGCAGGCTTAGCGGGCGCCCCAGCCGGCATCGCGCGCCGCACGCTCGGCCGCCGCGTCCAGGGGCGCGCCCGCGATCACGCCGTCCACCGCTGCGAGCACCGCCGGCGGGGTCTCGCTGGCGGCGGTGCGGTACTGGGGCGCAACCTGCGGGGGCGCCCACGCGCTGGCCGTCTGTACGATCCAGCGGTTGTCGCGGCGGCACGCCAGTCCCGCCAGGCGATCCGCCCGGCTCAGGAACGTCCGGCAGAACCCGCCGCCCGCATCGCGGAAGGTCAGGCCCACCTTCACCGCCCCGCCATCGGCCGCCAGTTGGGTCGTCAGCGCCCGCGCCAGCCCTGCCCGCGCCACCAGTGTCCCATGCTCCGAGACCAGGCTGCCACTCGGCGGCGAGAGCGATTGGCCGATGGCGACGCCCACCACCAGGCACGCCGCCAGGGCGGCCCACTGGGGCAGGCCGGCGCGTGGCCGTTGAGGGTCGTTGGCGACCGTGGCGGCCATCCTCAGCGCCAGCGGGATCTCTTCGGTGAGCACGGGGCCGAAGGCCACGGCCAGCCGGGCTCTGAGCGCACGCTGGCGAGCGACCTCGGCGACGAGGCCGGGGTCTGCGTTCATCCCGGCCTCGAAGGCCGCCACGGCCTGGGGCGAAAGCTCTCCGTCAACGTAAGCTGCGATGATTTCCGGCGACGGGGTCATGGCGCCGCCTCCCCGAGATCGGCCAGCAGGGCTGCGCGTCCGCGCACCAGACGGCTGGTCAGCGTGCCTTCGGGCACCTGCAGCACCGAGGCCGCCTCCTTGTAGGAGAGCCCGTCCACCAGGACGAGCGCCACCGCCAGGCGCTGGTCGTCGGGCAGCCGGGCCATGGCGCGTTCGACCTCGCCCACGGCCAGCCGGTCCTCCACCGCCGCGGCGCCGGCGTCACCGATGTGCTCGCCCTCCGCCTCCGGGGCCAACACCGCGCCCCGGCGGCTGCGGGCGCGGACTTCATCGATCCAGGCGTTCTTCATGATGCGGAATATCCAGCTGTCGAGGCGCGTCCCCGGACGCCATTGGCGGCGGTGGACCAGGGCCCGCTCCACCGTCGCCTGCGCCAGGTCGTCGGCGTCGGCCGGGTTGCGCGAGAGCGCACGCGCCAGCCGCCGCAGGCGCGGCAGGAGCTCGACGATCTCATGGTCCAAACCGTTCAAGGACGACCTTCGTGTCGAGGGATGAAACGACCGGCCGGAGGCGTTTCATCCCAGGCGTATGAAAAAAGCGAAACGCGCAATGGCGCCAAGCGCTGCCTTGGGAGTTCTGTCAGACACCATGCCCATCCCACGACCCGGATCAACACGCTTCCGCATCACCCGCGCAGCGCTGGTCACCTGCTTGGCCCTGGCCGTCGGCTGGCCCGCTCCGGCGCAGATCCTGCGTGGCGGCGGGTTGGGTCTGCCGGGCGGCGCCGTGGGATTGCCGGGCTTGCCGCGCACGCCCGCCCTGCCCCCGGCGACACTTCCGGATGTGGCGGCCACGACCACGACGCTCTCCAACTCTGCCCTCTCGACGATCACCCGCGCTCGGGCGATGGCGGCGCAGCGACTGATCCGCGAGCATCGCGATCTGGTGGAGGCCGACGATCATGGCCAGCCGGTGGTGCGTGGCGAGGCCCTGGGCCTCGGTGTTTCCGACGCTACCCTGGCGCGCCTTCGGGAGGCCGGCTTCACGGTGCGCTCGGCGGACGAGATCCCAGGGCTCGGCCTGCGGGCCCTGGTGCTCGGCGCCCCGCGCGGCCTCTCCGCCATCGAGGCCCTGCAGCGCCTGAGAAGCCTCGATCCCGGCGGCCAGTACGAGTTCAACCACCTCTACCAGCCGGCCGGGGCCGCAGGCGCAGCCGCCTCCAGCGCCGCGGGCGATGCAACCGACGCGCGTGACCGCTCGGTGGGCGTCATCGACGGGGCCGCGGCCCCCAGCCCGCCGACCCTGGCCAACGCCCGACTCGTCCAACAGGGGTTCGCGCCCGGCGGCGCGCGGGTGACGGCGCATGGCACCGCGGTCGCCTCGCTGATCGCCGGCGAGGGCCGCGGCTTCCGCGGCGCAGCGCCCGGCGCGACGCTCTATGTGGCCGACGTCTATGGGCCGACTCCGGGGGGCGGCTCGGCCGAGGCGGTGGCCCGGGCCATGGGCTGGCTCGCCCAGATGCGCACGCCGGTGATCAACATCAGCCTGGTGGGGCCACCGAACCTGCTGCTGCAGGCCGCCGTGCAGGCGCTGATCGATAAGGGCCATCTGGTCGTGGCGCCGGTGGGCAACGACGGCCCGGCCGCTCCGCCGCTCTATCCCGCCGCCTATCCGGGGGTGATCGCGGTCACCGGCGTCGGCCCGGACGGACGGGTGCTGCCTGAGGCCGGGCGCGGGACCCATGTGGACTTCGCGGCGCCGGGAGCTGGCATCGTGGCAGGGTCGCCGGGCGGTGGGCTGATCGCGGTGCGCGGCACTTCCTTCGCCGCGCCGATCGTAGCCGGCGAGCTGGCTCGGCGGATGACCGCGCCGGACCGCGCCCAGGCCCAGGAGGCCGTCGCCGCACTGGCTCGCGAGGCGACCGTTCACGAGGGGGCCTTTGGCCATGGACTGGTCGGAATGGACATTCCCGCTCCGGTGGCGGGCCGAACGGAAAAACACAAGCCTGCGGGATGAAATCCGCGCCTGCCGTCGTTGGTCCTGCAGGATGCCTCGAATGACAGGAGATTTTCATGCGCAAGACCGCAATCCTCATCGCCTCGGCCCTTAGCGCCAGCCTTGCTTTCGCCAGCGTTGCCGACGCCCAATTGCTGGGCGGCGGTGCGCGGGGGGGCTTTGGCGGCGGCCTCACGGGCGGCCTGGGCGGCCTCGGCGGCGGGCTGAATGGATCGGCCAGAGGCGGCTTCGGCGCCAATCCGGGCCTCTCGGGCTCGCAGATCACCGACTCCGCCGGCCGCGGTACGGGTGTCGCCCGCTCCACCGCCTCCAAGGCCAAGACCAAGGCCGCCAACACTGGCGCGGCAGGTGAGACCATGGCCGCAGGCGCCATCCAGCAGGGCCAGATGACCGCCCAAGGGGCCGCGAGGACCGCTCAGGGCGCAGTCCAGGGCGCAGCCCAGGGCGCCGCCATGACCGCCTCGAGCGTGGGGCAGAACGCCGCGATGAACGCCCAACAGCAGGCGCAGGGCGCCCTCGGCGCGGCCAGCCAGACCGCCTCGCCGTCCGGCCAGGCCTCAGGCTCCGGCAGCGCCGGCGCTTCGCCGCGCAGGGGCAAGGCCAGCGGCTCAGCCGGCGGCGCCGGTTCGGGAGTCCTCAGTGGCGCCCTGACGCCCTCGGCGAGTGGCTCGGCGAGTAGCTCGGCCGGCGGCTCGGCGAGCGGCTCGGCGTCGGCCTCCCGCTAATCGGCCCCAGCAGGCCGGCCAGAGCGCGCGCGCCTGGCTCTGGAGAGGCTCCTCGATCTTGCCGGGCGCGCAGCAGAAGGGTTCGTCGGGATGTCCCCGGCGGCCCTTCGACCTTTCCGGCGTTCAGAATTCGACCTTTCCGGCGTTCAGAAGGAGACGCAGGAGTCCTGGGTGATCAACAGGACGGAATCCTGGTGGAAGCGGCTCTTGTAGGCACTACGGACCGCCTCGATCCGCCCCGAGACGTCGCGGCTCTTGGGAAGGACGATCAGCACCACCTTTGAGGCTTCGCGGATCAATTTGTTCTCAGCGCCGCGCCATTGGCCGCCGCCATCCAGTACGGTCAGGCCGTCTGGGAACTTTGGCGTCAGCTCCTTGTCGATGAAGGCCTGGAAATCGTTCTCGCTGACGGCGGGCTTGTAATCGACGTTGCGGCCAAAGAAGAGCTGGGCCGTGCGGCGCGCTTCCTGCCCGACGGGACAGGCCATGGCTGCCGACGGTGGCGGGGGCGGCGCAGTCGCGCAACCGGCCAGGCCTGCCAGCCCCGCAGCGACGACCATGACCCCCAGCGCCTTCATCCGCCGATCAACTCCCGTCCGATCAGGAAGCGCCGGATCTCGTTGGTGCCGGCTCCGATGTCATAGAGCTTGGCGTCGCGAACGAGTCGTTCCACCGGAAATTCCTTGGTGTATCCCGCGCCGCCCAGCGCCTGGACCGCCTCCAGCGACACCCGCACGGCATTCTCCGACGCCATCAGGATCGCGCCGGCCGCATCGAACCGCGTGGTCATGCCGGCGTCGCAGGCCTTGGCCACGGCGTAGACGTAGGCCCGCGCCGAATTGAGCGCCACGTACATGTCGGCGATCTTGCCTTGCATGAGCTGGAAGGAGCCGATCGGCTTTCCGAACTGCTTGCGCTCGCGCACATAGGGCAGGACCACGTCCAGGCAGGCCTGCATGATGCCGAGCGGCCCGCCGGCCAGGACGGTGCGCTCGTAGTCCAGCCCGCTCATCAGGACGCCGACGCCCCCGTTCTCGGGGCCCATCACGTTCTCTTCCGGGACCTCGCAGTCCTCGAACACCAGCTCGGCGGTGTCCGAGCCGCGCATGCCCATCTTGTCGAGCTTCTTCGAGACGCTGAAGCCCTTGAAGCCCTTCTCGATCAGGAAGGCGGTGATGCCCTTCCCCGAGGCCTCGGGGGCGGTCTTGGCATAGACCACCAGCGTGTCGGCGTGGGGGGCGTTGGTGATCCAGAACTTGGTCCCGTTCAGGACGTAACGGTCGCCCACCTTGCGCGCGACCAGGCGCATGGAGACCACGTCGGAGCCGGCGCCGGCCTCGCTCATGGCCAGCGAGCCCACGTGCTCGCCGCTGATCAACCCGGGCAGATAGCGCCGCTTCTGCTCGTCGCTGCCCCAGCGACGGATCTGGTTCACGCAGAGGTTGGAATGGGCGCCGTAGGAGAGCCCCACGGAGGCGGAGGCGCGGGAAACTTCCTCCATCGCCACCACGTGCTCAAGGTAGCCCAGGCCCAGCCCGCCATAGGCTTCCTCCACGGTCACCCCGTGCAGCCCGAGCTCGCCCATCTGCGGCCACAGCACGCGAGGGAACACGTTGGTTTCATCGATCTCCGCGGCGATCGGCGCGATCTTGTCGGCGGCGAAGCGGGCGGTTATCTCGCGGATGGCGTCGGCGGTTTCGCCGAGGCCGAACTCCAGGTTGGGGCCGTGATTGGGGATCATGCGCGGGGGCTTAGCATGCGCCGCGCGCACCCGCGAGGACCCTGGACCCTGTCCCGGCTGGCTTGAATCAAGTCAGCCGGGATCAAACAGGGTCGTCGGCTATATCTGCAGCCCTTCCCCTCCACTCAGGTTGATCCAGCCCGAGTGGGAAGGGCTCTAGCTGCGCCTATGTGCCTGCCGCTCGGCGGCCCGGCCCAGGCGGTCGAGCAGCAGATAGACTGCCACCACGAAGAAACCGACCCCCGCGATTCCAGCCAGGCCGCCCACCAGCCGGGGCCCCAGCAGGCCTCCGCCACCCCGGGCGTAGGTCGCCCAGAATATGCCACCGCCGAAAAATGTGAGGCCCAGCGCCGCCAGCGCCGCAAGCGTCAGGAGCCCGCCCTGCGGCCGTTCCGGAAGAGGCTGAACGGTCGTCGGGGCGTCGAACGCAAACGGGGCGGCGTCGTCGATGACCACCCGGTCCGACAGGAAGGGGTCATCGTCGGAGAAGGTCTCGTCCTCGAACGCCGCCGCGTCGATGAAATCCTCGGCGGGGTCATCGAACAGGCTGCCGCCGCGCGGCCCGATGTCCTCGACCTCGACGCGCGAACGCCAGGGCTCCAGCGGCGACTGCGCGGGCGCCGATTCTGGCTCCGACGCCCGCAGGAAGAATGGCACGGGGTCCTCGATCGGCGCGGCCGGGACCCGCGTATCGGGCGCCTCCGGAGGGGCCTCGATCTGCGGTTCCGGCGGCGGCGCGAAGTCGGCCTGCGGATGCGGCGCCGCGGGGATGTGCTCGGGGTGGATTCGCGCCCCATCGCCGGCCGCCGGCTCTTCGCCGGGGTCCTGGAAGATTGTCGACAGGC
>DASRRU010000146.1:0-6325 GCA_035656795.1 Phenylobacterium sp.
CATCGGGGTGACCAGCCATGACAAGCGGCTGCAGGTCAGCCTCTGGGGCACCAACCTGTTCAACCAGTTCTACAAGCAGACCGCGTTCAACGGCGTGCTGCAGACCTTCTCCTCCCCGCCGGCCCTGAACCCCGGGATGAACAACTATTACTACTACCCCGGCCAGCCGCGGTTCTACGGCATGACCGTGAAGGTCAAATACTAGAAGGCGCCAGCCAGGGCGGCCCGAAGACGCCGGGCCGCCCTGCAGCGTGCCGTCAGTTCACCCGCCGGACCGCTTCAGGAGGTCCGCCAGGTCGTTCCGCCAGAACACCGCCCAGGTGTGGGTGCCATGACCATGGGTGTCGGGGCGGAAGGGGATCAGCACGAACCGGCCGCCCTTGATGCGCCTGACCTCGGTCTGGGCGAGCCCCAGCTCTGGCGGGTTGATGAAGTCGTCCGAGGAATTCACCCAGGTCAGCGGCGCGGCGATCTTCTCAAGGTCCTTCGCCGGGTCATAGGTGCGCGAAGCCTCCAGCTGGTAGATCAGGTCATTGGCCTCCGCGGTCTTCAGGCGCTCGGGCAATTGCTTGGCGTACCAGGCGTCGACCTGTTCGCCCCGGGGCATGGCGATCTGCATCGGCCAGGCTGACTGCCCGGCCAGGATCAGCAGGTTTTCCGCCCCGCGCAGGCCGAGGTCGGGCTCGGACTTGTAGTCCCCGCCCTGCCAGGCGGGATCGGCCTTGATCGAGTCGATCGCCATCTCGCGCCAAAGGCGGTTGCGACCGCCCAGGGCCACGGCCTGACAGGCCAGCGGCATCGCCGCGCGCGCGGCGTCCGGATACATTTCGGCGTACATGAAGGTGTGCATGCAGCCCATGGAGGTGCCCATCACCAGGCGCAGCTGCTTGATCCCCAGGGCCTGGGCGACGATGGCGTGCTCGGCCTCGACCATGTCAGCGTAGTCGTAGTGCGGAAAACGCATATGCAGGCCATCGGACGGCTTGGACGACCCCCCATGGCCGATGTCGTCGGGCAAGATCAGGAAATACTTGGCGGGGTCCAGCAGGCCGTCCGGCGCGAACAGCACGTCGGAGAACTGGGGGGCTGCGAACTGGCGGCCCGAGCCGCCGGTTCCGTGCAGGATCAGCACAGCGTTGATGATCTGGCCGGCGGCGTTCTTCTTCGGCTGACCAAGGGTGTAATAGTGCAGCTTCAGCTCCGGCAGGGTCTCGCCCGAGCGGAAGTGAAAATCCTTGATCGCGTAGTCGTGCGGCTGAAGCGCCGGGGGCGCCGCCAGCGCGGCGCCGGCGGCGAAAAGACCCGCACACAGACCCAAGACCAGACCCGAAAACCCTCGCATTCGCCACTCCCTGCTGAAGGCTGCAGCCTAAGTGATGCCGGACCTTTTCGGAACCTAAGCCTCAGGCCGGCGTTCTGTTCGCTCGAAGACGAGGGATAGCCATCTCTCTCACGGAGGAATTTCATGCGTAAGCGTCTGTTGGCCGCCGGCATCGCCGCTGCGGTCCTTATTCCGTCTCTGGCGATGGCCCAGGAAACCTGCGAGGAGCGCAGCGCCAATCGCACGACGGGAACCGTCCTCGGCGCGATCGGCGGCGCGTTGCTGGGCAACGCCGTGGCCAGCCATGGCGGCAAGACCGGCGGCACCATCATCGGCGGCGTCGCCGGCGCGGCCATCGGCAGCAACCTGGCCAAGGACCCGCACGACTGCGTTCACGCCTACGGCTATTACGACAACGATGGCCGCTGGCACGACAACCACGTCGATCGCACCGCGGCCTACGGCTACTACGACCGCGAAGGCTCCTGGATCGACGGCCCGCCCCCCGTCTCCGGCTATGCGGCCGACTCGGCCTACACCAGCCGCGTGAACACCATGGATGTGGATGGGCGCATCAACCAGATTCAGGACCGCATCGACCGTGGGCGCCACGACGGCAGCCTGTCGCGCCGCGACGCTAACGACGCCCAGCGGACGCTCTCCGACATTCGCCGCGAGGAATCCGACCGGCGCGGCGACGGCCGGCTAAGCGACCACGACAGGATGGCGCTGCAGGAGCGGCTGGATCGACTGGCGGCGCAGGTCCACATCGACCGCCAATAGACGATCACGTGGGAGCCAGTCGCGGCCCTCGGCGCAAGCCGGGGGCCTGTTGGCGCGCCCGCTTAGCGGATCAGGCCGCCGGGGCGGTGGTGGGCGTTGCCGCCGAACGCCCGACCAAAGGCCCGGAACAGGCCCAGTTCGCGTACGCGCTCGCTCAGGCATACCGCCACGACCACGCCCACGACGGCGGTCATGGCCGCCAAGATCAGCAGAACGAGGAGGTTCGGGTCCATGAGGGTTAATAAATCCCTAAGTCGGGCCGGCGCCTAGCGGCGTTATCGCTCAACGGCGAATAATTCGTGCGTCCCCCGCGGCGGCGAGCGCCCGTGCAGCTTGACTAGTAACGCTGCTCCACCGCCGCGACGCCCCATTTGGGCGGTGGCGGGACGTAGGCCCGGAAGGCTTCCACGACCTGCGCGGTGGTCTCGGCGTAGACCAGCATGTCGACGTATTGCTGGGCCAGGAAGCCCTTGTCGGCCATCTGCTGGATGGTGGCGCGCAGCGGGTCGAAGTAGCCGCTGACGTTGACGAATCCGCACGGCTTGGCGTGAAACCCCAGCAGCGCCCACGTCCACTGCTCGAAGATCTCCTCGAACGTGCCTGGCCCGCCCGGCAGGCAAAGAAAGCCGTCGGCGAGTTCGGCCATGGCCCATTTGCGCTCGTGCATGGAGTTGACGACGCGCAGTTCGCTGAGGCCCGTGTGGCCGATCTCCTGGTTGACGAGATCGGCGGGCATCACGCCGATCACCTTGCCGCCGGCAGCCAGAGCCGCATCGGCGACCGCGCCCATCAGCCCGACCTTGCCGCCGCCGTAGACCAGGGTGAGGCCCGCCTCGGCCAGGAGGGTCCCCGCCGCGACAGCCTCGGACTGGAAGGCGGGATCGTTGCCGGCCGCCGAGCCGCAATAGACGCAGATACTGTTCAAGAGGCCTCGCCCCGCCGTCCGGGAGAAGAATTAGAGGGGCGCTCCAATAGGCCGATTGCGCGCTTATGTCACGGCGCGGCTGGCCTACCGGCATTTCGCCCGCTACATAGCATTTCACGGACCGCCAGACTGGGGGGCCGGGCGTCTCCTGTTGGGGAGGCGGTGAGACACTCTATCTCGGTTAGGTCAGGCGAATGGCGAGCGGCACGGTCAAGTGGTTTAACACCGCTAAAGGCTTTGGTTTCATCCAACCGGACGACGGCGGAAGTGACGTCTTCGTCCATATTTCAGCGGTCGAGCAAGCAGGCCTTCGCGGCCTGAACGAAGGCGACCTGGTCAATTTCGAACTTGAGCAGGACCGTCGGTCCGGCAAGCTTTCGGCGGGCCAGCTGGTCGTCACCGGCCAGGGCGCTGCGCCTGCGCGCAGCGGCGGCGGCGGCGGCGGCGGCGGTTTTGACCGTCCGCGCGGCGGCGGCGGCTTTGGCGGCGGCGGCGGCGGCGGCGGCTTTGACCGTCCGCGCGGCGGCGGCGGCGGCGGCGGCTTTGGCGGCGGCGGCGGCGGCGGACGTCCGTCGGGCGATCCGGCTGGCGTCGGCGCCGGCACGGTGAAGTGGTTCAACCCCACCAAGGGCTTCGGTTTCATCCAGCCCGAGGACGGCGGCCAGGACGTGTTCGTGCACATCTCGGCGGTTGAACAGGCCGGCCTGCGCGGTCTGAACGAAGGCCAGCACGTCGCCTACGACCTCGAGGCCGACCGCCGTAGCGGCAAGACCTCGGCGACCAACCTGCGGGTCAACGACTAGGCATCCCGGCGCCTCCCCCGCCCTCGCGGCGGGGGAGGACGCAACGCGTCAGAACAACCCTGCCGTCAGGTTGATGGTCAGGGCGACGATGATCGTGTTGAAGGTGAACGCCACCAACCCATGGATCATCGCCAGCTGGCGCAGTCCCTTGGAGGTGATGTTGGCGTCCGCCGTGGCGCAGGCCACCCCGATCACCGTCGAGAAGTACAGGAAATCCCAATAGTCGGGCGCCTCATGCCCTGGGAATTCGATTCCCTCGGCATCGCGCGCGCCATCGTCCTCATCCACCCCGTAGTACTCATGGGCGTAGTGCAGGGCGAAGATCATCTGCACCATCAGCCATGAGGCGACGACGGTCAGGAAGGCCAGCACGATGTGGATGGCTTTCAGCAGCGAGACGTGGGCGTCCTTTGCCAGGGTCAGTTCCACTCCCACCGCCCAGACGCTGGCCGCCGAGGCGATCAGCACCAGGCCCAGGATGACGCCTCGCCCTTCGTCATCGAGCGCGGCCTGCACCCGGATCTCGCTCGGCCCATGGCGCACCACCGCCCACAGCATGGTCCCCAGGAAGGTCACCGACAGGGCGTCCCAGCCCAGCACCAGGCGCGTCGAAAGCTGCATCTGCGGCGCGAGCCAGGTTAGCCCCAGGCCGGTCGCCAGTCCGACGAGCACGGCAATGGTCAGGCGCGGCCGCGGGCCGAGCGGCCCCAGCACCCGCCGCCACCCCAGGGGGTTCCGTTCAGACATCCTCTACTCCCGACGCAGAAGCGGAACATCGCGCGAGTCCCGCTCCCGGCGCCAGGGCGGAGCCCCCGGGGGCCCCGCGCCGGCCGCACCGGCTCCAGGCCTGGCCGCCCTCAGGACCAGCTGAGCCAGAGCGGACTGTCCGGATAGCGGCCGGCGGCTACGTCTGGCAGCAGGACCGGCATCTCACGCGGGAAGATGATCTCCTCGCTGGCTGCCAGGTCCGACGGCGTCCACCAGCGCAGGTCGTCGATCAGGCTGCGCTCCTGCTCCTCCCAGCCGTCGCGGCAGGGTTCGCCGCCGGCGCAGCGGCCGACCAGGTATCGCTCGCGGAACATCACCGTCTCGCCATCCGCCAGCGTCAGCGGCCCGTCGCGCCGCCAGACAACAGGACCCAGCTCGACATCGGTGAAGCCGGTCTCCTCCACCAGCTCGCGGACGGCGGCGTCTTCGAGGCTCTCGTCGGGCTCGACACCACCGCCCACGGCGAACCAGTAGCCTCGCCCTTCCGGACGGCTCGGCAGGCGGCCCTTCATCAACAGCACCCCGCCCTGCGGGTCGAACAGCAGCACCCGCACTGTAGGCCGTTCGCGCAGGCCCGTTGCGGTCATCCGCCCACCAGGGCCAGCCACTCGTCCTCGGTGATTACCTGGACGCCGAGCTTGGTGGCCTCGGCCAGTTTCGAGCCCGCCCCGGGACCCGCCACCACCAGGTCGGTCTTCTTCGACACCGAGCCGGAGACCTTGGCGCCCAGGGCCTCGGCCTGGGCCTTGGCCTCGTCGCGGGTCATCTTTTCCAGGGCGCCGGTGAACACGATGGTCTTGCCGGCCACAGCGGTGTCGGTCTTCGGCCGCTCGGCCGGGATGACCCGCAGTTCGGCCAGCAGGTTGTCCACCAGGGCGCGGTTGTGATCCTCACCGAAGAACTCGGCGACCATCCGTGCGGCGACGACGCCCACCGCGTCCACCGAGGCAACCTCGATGAAGGCCTCGCCCGGCGTCTCGGCGGCGGCCTGGATGGCGGCGGCCTCGAAGGCCTGCCAGTCGCCGAAGCGGGCGGCAAGCGCGGCGCGAGCCTTGGCATTGAGCTTGGGGATCGCCAGCCGCAGATGCTCCTCCAGGGAGATTTCCGCTGGGATCAGCATCGGTTGGCGGGCGCGCGCGAAGGCCAGCACCGCCTCCACCGCCGTGGGCCCCAGGCCGTCGAGATCCGAGAGCTCGGCGAACAACGGCCCTGCGGTTTGCTCTGACGCGGCTTTGGCGGTGGTGACGAAGGCCTCGACGGTCTCGAAATGCCTGGCGAGCGCCAGGGAGGTGGTCTCGCCGATGTGGCGGATGCCCAGGCCATAGATGAAGCGATCGAGCGCGATGTCGCGCCGCGCATCGATGCTTTCGAGCAGGTTGCCAACGCTGGTTTCACCGAAGCGTTCCAACTCGAGGATTTCAGCGCGCTTCTCGTGCAGGCGGAAGATGTCGGCGGGGGCATCGAGCCAGCCGCGCTCGGTGAAGATCGTAAGCTGCTTCTCCCCCAGCCCCTCGATGTCGAAGGCGCGGCGCGACACGAAGTGGCGCAGGTGGGCCAGCTTCTGGAACGGACAGGCGAACTCGCCGGTGCAGCGGCGCACCACCGTGTCCGCCCCGGCGGCGGTGGTCTCCTTGGCGATCGGCGTTTGCAGCGGACACGGGCAGTGGGTCGGAAAGGCGAACGGCTCCGCGCCCTTGGGCCGCTCCGACAGCACCACGCTGACGA
>DASRRU010000147.1:0-1516 GCA_035656795.1 Phenylobacterium sp.
GGCGTGGGACAAGATGACACCGGAACAGCAGCAGCAGGGCGGCGCAGCCTACATGGCCTACACCCAGGCTCTGGCGGCGGCGGGCGTTCTTCGCGGCTCCAACCGGCTGCGGCCCAGTACCACGGCCACCACATTGCGCACCACCAGTGGAAAAACGCAGGTCCTCGACGGTCCCTACGTCGACTCGAAGGAACAGCTGGGCGGCTACTACCTGATCGACGTGCCCGACCTCGATGCCGCGCTCTCGTGGGCCGGCAAATGCCCGGGCGTCGGCCATGGCGTGGTCGAAGTGCGGGCCATCTGGTCTATGCCCAACACCACGTCGCAGCCTGCAAGCGAAGAAACCCTGGCTGCGGCGAGGTAAACGGGAGAAACCCATGGAGCCGTGCAGTGGCGCGCTTGTGCATGAAACCGCGGAGGCGGTGGCGCGCCACAGTTACGGCAAGCTGGTGGCATTTCTGGCGGCGCGCTCGGGAAACGTAGCCGCGGCCGAAGATGCGCTGTCTGAATCGTTCGCGGCGGCTCTCGAAGCCTGGCCGGTGAAGGGGTGTCCGGAGAATCCCGAAGCCTGGCTGCTGACCGTGGCCCGGCGCAAGCTGATCGACAGCGCCCGACGGCGCAAGAATGAAGCCCCCGCCGACGATTTTGAGTTCGAAGCGGAGAACCTGGCCGAGCCGTTTGACGAGGGTGAGGTCCCCGACCGCCGCCTGGGCCTGATGTTCGCCTGCGCCCATCCCTCCATCGACGCCGCCATTCGCGCGCCCCTCATCCTGCAGGCCGTTCTGGGACTAGATGCGGCCCGGATTGCGTCGGCATTTCTGATGTCTCCTGCGGCCATGGGCCAGCGCCTCGTGCGCGCCAAAACCAAGATCCGCCAGGCGCGGATCCCGCTCCGCATTCCCGAACGCGAGGAGTTGCCCGAACGCCTGGAAACGGTTCTCGACTCCATCTACGCCGCCTTCTCCGAAGGGTGGCTGGACGCAGTGGGGACCGATCCCGCTCGGCGCGACCTGGCCGAAGAGGCCATCTACCTCGGCCGCCTGGTCACGGAACTCTTGCCCGGCGAACCGGAAGCTCTCGGGCTGCTGGCGCTCATGCTCTATGCGGAGGCGCGCCGCCGCGCACGCCGCGGTCCTGACGGCGAATACATTGCGCTGGCGGAGCAGGATATTTCTCTCTGGGACCAGGAGCGGATCCGGGAAGCCGAATCAGCCTTGCGCCGCGCCGGCGCCATGGGGCTGATCGGGAGGTATCAGCTCGAGGCCGCCATCCAGTCGGCCCACGTCTCGCGTCGGCGCGATGGACGGCCCAACTGGCCTGCGGTAGTCAAACTTTATGACGCGCTTCTGGAACTCACGGGTTCGCCGGTAGCCGCCATCAACCGGGCGATCGCGGTGGCGGAGATTGAGGGCCCCGCCGCGGCCCTCGCCATTCTCGATCGCGTGAGCGGCGATGCACGCGTAGTCGAATATCAGCCCTATTGGGCAGCGCGCGCCGACCTCCTGGCCCGCATTGG
>DASRRU010000148.1:0-1857 GCA_035656795.1 Phenylobacterium sp.
CGGCGCCCGCCGGCGGGCTGACGCGCTACTTTTCGACCTGCCCGCCCTCGCCGGCGCATGCCTACGCCCTGGGCCACCCGCGCACCTGGGAATCTGGCTTTGCCGGGGTGAAGCCGATGACGTCGGGGTCGCCCACAACGATTCACCGCCGGCCTGCCCTTGATCGGCTGCGCCATCAGGGCGTCGATCAGCGCGGCGGTGTCGGCGTCCACGCCGCAGGTTGGCGCGGGGTTGGATTCCTTCGGATCCATGATCTTCACAAAGGCGGGCCTCGCCCGGGGGTTCCCGCACATCTGTCGGCTATCCGACAGATACGACAGGATAATCGGCGAACAGGATCGAAACTTCGCTGCGGCGCGGCCCCTGCGACAAAACCGCAGCCGACCTCCGCCTTAACCCTCCTTTCGGCTTTGCATGAGATGCAAGAGACGACTGGGCTGCAGAACCAGTTCGCACCAGACCGGATGGTCCAACGTGGCGGGTTCGAACGAGCGCATCTATCGCAGCTTGCGCGGTCTCGAGAAGACCGCCTCGACCAGCCGCGTGCTGAACCTGGCGGCGCTGGCTGTGCGCCACGCCGGCAATCCCGAACATGCCGAGGCGCCGATCTTCAAGAGCCCGGCTCTAAACGGCTCGGTGGTGCTGAAGCACCGCCTGCGCGTCGATGAGGTCGACCTGTTCGAGGCGCCGACCCGCACCGCCACCAAGCTGATCGTGCCCTTCGACAAAGCCGACCTGTCCCTGGGCGGGCGCACCGTCTTCGTGGGCGAGAAGGGCTGGCTGCCGATCCTCGAGGAGCTGCGCGGCGGCGGCGACGACATGATGCGCGACATCGAGATCCTCGAGACCATCGACCAACTCCCCTCGCTCGACCCCTTCCTGCTACGCGAACACATGAAGCGCCGCGGCTTCGAGATCAGCCCCACCCACTTCGACCTCTCGTCCGGCGACGTCGACAAGATGCAGCGCTTCGTGGGCGGCGAGATCGCCCGCCTGATCGAGCTGGCCTATGGCGGCGCGGGCTCCGGCGGGGCCACCAACCGCCTGGTCGAGGCCCTCTTGTCCTCCAAGACCGACGAGCGGATGGAGCCGCTGCGCCTGACCCTGCAGCTCGAGGGCGAGAGCTACCGCGAGGGCATCTTCAGCTGGAAGGGCTTCCTCTACTACAAGTGGGTGCTCAACAGCCTCTGGCCGAGGCTCCGGGAAGTGCTGATGGAGGTGATGAAGCTGCGGGTCATCGGCCCGCGCGACCGCGAACTGATGGTGCTGATCGACGAGACGAAGCTGCGTCTGCGCGCGGCCATGGAGGGCCAGGTCAGGGCGGTGATGGGCTACCTTAAGACCTATGACTCGGTGTTCCAGCAATTGACCGAGGGCAACGCTGCGGCGTTCCGCGACTTCCTGCTGGCGTCGCCCGAGATGTTCATGGCGCTGGGCGAGGGCGCCGGCACGCTGAGCCACGTGGCCACGTTCTGGCGCTACCGCTTCCCGCTGGGCAAGCCCCTGATGGCGCCCATGGGCGAGATCCTGGAACTGCTGCAGGACTTCGAAGCCGGCCTCGGCGTCGAGCAGCATCCGCTGAGCTACGCGGCGTAGAAGACGACACCTCCCCCGCTTACGGACGAAGGCTGTTTGACTGGGAACCTTCGGCCGGCGCCCCGACTTCCTCAGGGATGGCCAAGCTCCCCGCGCCTGACGACCGCGCCGCGATCCTGCGCGACGCCCAGCGCCTGAAGATGACTCGGTCCGCCCACGCCTATGTGCGCGGCTCGACGGCGAGATTCTATGAATGGCTGAAGGAGGCCGGCGGCAAGGTCCCGCAAGGGCCCCAGGTCTGGATCTGCGGCGACTGCCATT
>DASRRU010000149.1:0-4378 GCA_035656795.1 Phenylobacterium sp.
GGCTTTCGGTGGTGAAGGTCCCGCTGGGCGGCAGGGGCTTGTGCAATTCCACCTTCTGCTCGCCGTGTACCAGCATCAGGTAGTCGGGCTGGCTTGGCCGGTGGCCGGGTTTGGTCGGCAGGGCTTCGGTCTGGCCCCGCCCGGCCAGCACCGTGGCCGCGGTCGGCACGACCTTCAGGCCTTTTTCGTAGACGAAGGCCAGCTCCGTCTCGTTCATCGGGTCCGCGCCTAGCCCGATGCCCAGCGCATAGAGCATCACGTCCTTGTCGCCGTATTTGAAGGTGCGGGGCTTGGTCCCCTGCTCGAGTACGTCCGGGTAATAGATGGGCACGACTATTCCTCCGACTTTATGGGCGGGCTCTGTTGGCCGCTGAACTATGCTCAGGATCAAAGCGTCTGGATCCCAGGGGCGCAAGCGGCCAGCCGGCGCATTTGCGGGGCAGGGCCTGATCGGCTAGAAGCGGCGACTTCCCGGGGGCGGGCCGTCTTAGCCGTCCACGGTTCTCCTCGACCGCGAAGGCGCTTCATGACGACCACCGCCCAGCCCGGCATCACCGGCTCCGTCCTTTTCTACTCCCAACCCGAGCCGCTCTCACCGGAGATGCATGGCAAGATGGGCGTCAAGAACATGGACGGCCCATTCGGCTTCGCGAAGGTCGGCCATGCCGTGCCGTTGACCGTCGGCGAGTTCCCCGCGGCGTCCGCGACCGGCCCGATCATCTTCGTGGGCGACGAGAAGCTGCCGATCTCGGTGATGGGCCTGAACGCCGGAGAAAACGTGTTCCTGCGGGCGGATGGCTTGTTCGAGGCTGGCGTCTACATCCCAGCCTATATCCGCCGCTATCCGTTCATCTTCGCCAACGACGACGCGGCCAAGCAGATGGTGCTGTGCATCGACCGCGCCGCGGAGTTCGTCGTCGAGAGCGGCTGGGACATGCCCTTCTTCGAGACCGACGGCCAGCCCAGCGCCTACACCAAGAACTGCATCGAGTTCTGCAACAACTTTGAGATGGAACGGCAGCGTACGGCCAGCTTCGTGCAGATCCTCAAGGACCTGGACCTGCTGGAGAACAAGACCGCGTACTACAACCCGGTGAAACCGGACGGGACGCCGGACGAACCGCAGAAGATCGCCGACTATTTCGGCGTCTCTGAAGAGAAGCTCGCCAAGCTGCCGACCGAAAAGTACATCGAGCTGCGGGACAACGGCGCCCTGCCGCAGATCTACGCCCACCTGGTGTCGCTGCTCGGCTGGGACCGGCTGGTTGCGATCACGCTTTCGCGCCAGATGCAGCAGCCGCAGGCCGCCAACGCCTAGGTCCTAGCGTGCGAAGACGCTCCGCGTCAGGCACGAGAAGACCAGCCGGCCCGCTTCGTCCAGCAGGTCGTGCTGGGCGATGATGATCCCCTTGCCTTCGCCCACCGGATCCTTGGCCATGATGGTCATGCGTCCGCGCAGCAGCTCGCCGGCCGGCGGGTTGCGCACCCAGCGCAGCGCATCGACCCCCAGCCGCTTGGTCTGGGGCCAGTCGGTGTGGGCCATCGCGTCGAGGCGGGCCCAGATCGCGTAGACCATGGCGTCGGGCGCCCCCCGCTCGGGCGCCCAGCCCGGGGTGAAAGCTCCGATGAAGCTCTGCAGCGCCTCGGCCTCCACCGCGGCCGCGCCCAGCGACACCACCTGGCCGATCTGAATATCGTCGAACGAAGCTGGCACGGGCAAATCCTGGAAGCGCGATTCGGATAGCGGCGTCCGCTGATGATGGGCCGGCGCCGGCGCCCAAGTCGAGCCTCGCTTTGCGTGTAGGACCGAGCCGGGCCATATACGGCCCGATTGACGGGGCGTGATGAGGCGATGATGCGGTTCCTGGCAGGCCTACTCCTGACTTTGGCGATGGCCCTCCCCGCGCCGGTCCTGGCGCAGGGGCCTGGGACGACCCACCACGTGGCCGCCGAGCTCCTCGCCTCCAAGGACGCCATCGCCCCGGGCGAGACCGTCTACGTCGCGCTCCACCAGAAGATTGAAAGCCACTGGCACACCTATTGGCGCAATTCCGGCGACTCGGGCGAGCCGACGCGGATCAAGTGGGACCTGCCGGCGGGCTGGCGCGCCGGTGAAATCGTCTGGCCTGCGCCCAACAAGATCCCGGTCGGGCCGCTGATGAACTACGGCTACGAGGACGATGTCCTGCTGCCGGTTCCGATTACCGCGCCGGCCAACGCCAAGGCCGGCGACAAGATCACGCTGAAGGCCCAGGTCTCGCTGCTGGTCTGCGCGGAAGTCTGCGTGCCGGAGGACGACGCGCTCAGCCTGACGCTGCCGGTTGTGGCGACGCCGGCGACCGGTGGTGGCGCGGCGGGCGCCAAGGTGATGGCCGCAGTGGCTGCGGCGCCCAGGCCCGCGGAACTCGCCGCCGTCTACCAGGTCCGGCCGGGCGGCGTGGCCCTGGCTGTCACCGGAGCGGTGCTTAAGGGCGCAAACGCGGCCGACGCCTACTTCTATCCCTTTGAGTCCACGGTCATCGATCATGCCAAGCCGCAGGCCATCGAACGCGGCCCTGACGGCCTGACCCTGACGCTGGCTCCTGGCTACAGCTTTCAGGGCGGCAAGACCCCCGCCGGGATGGGCGGCGTTCTGAAGGTGGCCGACAAGGCCTACGAGATCGCAGCTGCGCCCGGCGTCCCGCCCAGCGGCGCTTCCGGCCTCGGCGCGCCCGCGGCCAAGGGCCAGAGCCAGGGCGGGGCCGACCTGGGCCTCGCGGCCGCGGTGCTGTTTGCCTTCTTGGGCGGGCTGATCCTCAACCTCATGCCCTGCGTGTTTCCGATCCTGGCGATGAAGGCGGCCTCGCTCGCCGGTCATGGCGGGGCGGAAAACGCCGCCGCACGCCGCCAGGGCCTGGCCTTCGGGGGTGGCGCGGTGCTGACGTTCCTGGCGCTGGCCGGCGGGCTGATTGCGCTCAAGGCGGCGGGCGCGGCGGTCGGCTGGGGCTTCCAGCTGCAATCACCGCCGGTGGTGGCGGTGCTTTGCCTGCTGATGCTGGCCGTCGCGCTCGACCTGTCGGGCGTCTTCGAAGTGGGGACCTCGCTGCAGGGCGCAGGCTCAGGCCTCGCCAGCCGCGGGGGGGTGATCGGCGCCTTCTTCACCGGGGCGCTTGCAGTGGTGGTGGCCGCGCCCTGCACCGCGCCCTTCATGGGTCCGGCGCTCGGCTGGGCGCTGACCCAGCCGCCGGTTGCGGCCCTGGTGGTGTTCCTGGCGCTCGGCCTGGGCTTCGCCGCGCCGTTCGTGCTGGTGGCCTTCGCGCCAGGCCTGCTCTCGCGCCTGCCAAAGCCGGGCGCCTGGATGGACACGTTCCGCAAGGCGCTCGCCTTCCCGATGTATGGCGCGGCCGCCTGGCTTGCGTGGGTCCTGGCCCAGCAGACTGGACCCGAGGCCCTCGCCGAACTCCTCGCCGCCGCCGTGGCCATTGGCCTCTCCGCCTGGCTGGCGGGTCTCGCCCAGCGGCGGGCGGCGGCGGGCGGCAAGCCCGTGGCGATGACGCTGGCCGCGGGCGTGGTGGCCGCGCTGGCGGTCGCCGCGGTGGTCTGGCCGCAGGACAAGGCCGGCGAACTGCAATCGGAACCCTACAGTCCCGCCCGCGTGGCCGAGCTGCGCGCCGCGGGCCGGCCGGTGTTCGTCAACTACACCGCCGCCTGGTGCGTCTCATGCCAGGTCAACGACAAGGTGGCGATTTCCACCCAGCAGGTGATCCAGGCCTTCGCGCGCCACAAGGTCGCCTATTTGAAAGCCGACTGGACAAGGCGTGATGGCGCCATCGCCGCCGAGCTGGCCTGCCACGGTCGCGCGGGCGTGCCGCTCTACCTGCTCTATGGAACCAAGGGCGGCGAGGGCGTTATCCTGCCGTCCATCCTGACGCCCGATATTGTGGTGAAGGCGGTGGAGGCCGCCGACAAGCACTAGAAGGAGCCCTGCGTTGATCGACCGCCGCACCCTTCTCGCCGCCGCCGCCCTTTGTTTGGGTTTGGGCCTTGGCGTCGCCGCGCCTGCCTTCGCCGCGCCGCAGCTCGGCCAGCCGGCGCCGGCGTTCACCGCCATGGACGCCCAGGGCCACAAGCGCTCGCTCTCCGACTTCAAGGGCAAGACCGTGGTCCTGGAGTGGACCAACTCCGGCTGTCCCTATGTGGGCAAGCACTATGGCTCCGGGACCATGCAGGCCCTGCAGAAGAAGGAGACGGCCGACGGCGTCGTCTGGCTGACCGTTTCGTCCTCGGCGCCCGGACGGGAAGGCTATTTCACCCCGAAGACCGCGCGGGCCTGGCGCGCGAAGGTGGGCTCGCACGCCACGGCGATCCTGCTCGACGGCTCCGGGGTGATCGGACGGGC
>DASRRU010000150.1:0-15131 GCA_035656795.1 Phenylobacterium sp.
GCCGTATTCCTTGCCCGCGAACACCACCAGGCCGCGGCCCTCGGACTGGTAGCGCATGGCCGCGTCGTAGATCGACATCACGTCCTGCGAAGGGAAGTGCTTGGTCATGCCCCCCTCGATCTCCGGGGTGATGCGGTTCCTAATGCGGATGTTGGCGAAGGTGCCACGCATCATCACTTCGTGGTTGCCGCGCCGCGCGCCGTAGGAGTTGAACTCCGTGGTCGGCACCTGGTGATCGCGCAGATAGACGCCCGCCGGCGAGGTCGCCTTGATCGAACCGGCCGGGGAGATGTGGTCGGTGGTGATCGAGTCGCCGAACACCGCCAGGACGCGGGCCTCGACGATGTCGGTGACCGGCGTGGGCTCCATCGACATGTTCTGGAAGTAGGGCGGGTTCTGGACGTAAGTCGAGCCCATGTCCCAGCCATAGGTCTGGCCGCCTTCGATCTTGATGCCCTGCCAGGCCTTGTCGCCCTTGAAGACGTCGGCGTAGCGGGTGGCGAACATCTTCTGCGTCACGAATTTGCGCTGGAGCGCGGCCACCTCTTCCGACGTCGGCCAGATGTCCTTCAGATAGACCGGCTTGCCGCCCTTGCCCTCGCCCAGCGGCTCGGTGGTGATGTCGATCGACATGGAGCCAGCCAGCGCATAGGCCACCACCAGAGGCGGGGACGCCAGGTAGTTGGCGCGCACGTCCGGATTCACGCGACCTTCGAAGTTGCGGTTGCCCGAGAGCACGGAGACCGCCACCAGGTCGCCCTTCTGCACGGCCTCGGAAATCGGCTCGGACAGCGGACCGGAGTTGCCGATGCAGGTGGTGCAACCATAGCCCACCAGGTTGAAGCCGAGCGCATCCAGGCCCTTGGTCAGGCCGGCGGCCTTCAGATAGTCGGTGACCACCTGCGACCCGGGGGCGAGCGAGGTCTTCACCCAGGGCTTCACCTTCAGGCCCAGCTCGACGGCCTTCTTGGCCACCAGGCCCGCGGCGATCAGCACGCTGGGGTTGGAGGTGTTGGTGCAGGAGGTGATGGCGGCGATCACGACGTCGCCGTGTCCGACGTCGAAGTTGGCGCCCTCCACCTTCACGCGGCTCGCCAGGTCCTCGGCCTTGCCGAAGTCGCCGGCCAGGGCGGCCTTGAACTCGACGGCGGCGTTGGTCAGCACCACCCGGTCCTGTGGCCGCTTCGGCCCCGCCAGCGACGGCAGCACCGAGCCCAGGTCCAGTTCGAGCGTGTCGGTGAACACCGGATCCGGGTCGCTCGGCTCGCGCCAGATGCCCTGCTCCTTGGCGTAGGCCTCGACCAGCGCCACGCGGTGCGCATCGCGGCCCGTGGCGGTCAGGTAGTCGATCGTCGAGCGCGTAACCGGGAAGAAGCCGCAGGTGGCGCCATATTCCGGAGCCATGTTGGCGATGGTCGCCTGGTCCTCGATGGTCATCTTGGCGAGGCCGGGGCCATAGAATTCCACGAACTTGCCGACGACGCCCTTCTTGCGCAGCATCTGGGTGACGGTCAGCACCAGGTCGGTGGCCGTCGCGCCTTCGGGCATGGCGCCCTCGAGCCTGAAGCCGATGACCTCGGGGATCAGCATCGGAATCGGCTGGCCCAGCATGGCGGCTTCCGCCTCGATACCGCCCACGCCCCAGCCCAGGACCGAAAGCCCGTTGACCATGGTGGTGTGGCTGTCGGTGCCGACCACCGTGTCCGGATAGGCGACCGGATCGCCGCCATCCTCGTTCACCCAGACGGTCTGGGCCAGGTATTCGAGGTTCACCTGGTGGCAAATCCCGGTTCCGGGCGGCACGACGCGGAAGTTGTTGAAGGCCGAGGAGCCCCAGCGCAGGAAGCGATAGCGCTCCATGTTGCGCTCATATTCGCGCTCGACGTTTTCGCCGAAGGCCTTGGCGGTGCCGAAGTAGTCGACCATCACCGAGTGGTCGATGACCAGGTCCACCGGGTTCAGCGGATTGATCTTCTCGGGATTGGCGCCCAGGTGGGTCATCGCATCGCGCATGGCGGCGAGGTCGACCACCGCCGGCACGCCGGTGAAATCCTGCATCAGCACGCGGGCGGGGCGGAAGCTGATTTCGTGCTCGACGCCGCCCTTGTTGTCGATCCAGGCGGCGAGGGCCTGCAGGTCGTCACGGCTGACGGAATCGCCGTCTTCGTTGCGCAGCAGGTTCTCCAGCAGCACCTTCATGGAGATCGGCAGGCGCGAGACGCCTGAAAGTCCAGCTTCCTCGGCGGCGCGAAGGCTGTAGTAAGCGTAGGTCTTATCGCCCACCACGAGTTCGCGGCGGGTTTTCAGGCTGTCGATTGACGCCATTTGGGGAGATCCTCTCTCTGTTCCCGGCCGCATCACGCCCACCCCGGAGATCGCGCGCTTCGATGAGCGGACACACAGCGTCCGAACCCGCGCGGCGAGGGCCCCCCGAGGCGACGGCGACCGCGGGCTTCATAGACCTGAGTGTGCTGTGCGTCCATGCACCGCCATGGTTGAGCTTGCTCGCCCCGTGATCACAGCCCTGGACCTACGTGGAATCGCGCTGCGCCGCGGCGGCCGCAGCCTGTTTTCCGGCCTGTCGCTCAGCCTCGCGGCCGGCGAGGCCTGCGCGCTGACCGGCGCCAATGGGGCCGGCAAGACCAGCCTGCTGCGGGCCGTGGCGGGGCTGGCGCCTCTGGAGGACGGCGAGATCGATTTCGGAGGGGTCGAGGCCGGCGAGGCGCGAGCCGGCGGCCTGCACATGATCGGCCATCTGGACGGACTGAAGCCCGCGCGCACCACGCGAGAGGAACTCAAGTTCTGGAGCGTGTGGAGCGGGGGCGACAGCGCCTCCGCCCAGGCGGCGGCGCAGGCCCTGGACCTCACCGGCCTGCTTGACCTGGAGGTGCGCCGCCTTTCCGCCGGTCAGCGCCGGAGGCTGGCGTTGGCGCGCCTGCTGGCCGCTCCGCGCAGCCTCTGGCTGCTGGACGAACCGCTGAGCCCGCTGGACGCCGCCTGGCGCTTGCGGTTCGGGGCGATGATGCAGTCTCACCTGTCCGGCGGCGGCCTGATCCTGGCGGCGGTGCACGATCCCCTGCCGATCGCCGCCCGGACCTTGGAGATCGGCGGATGAGCCGGCTCGGCGCCCTCCTGGCCCGCGAGACGGCGCTGGCCTGGGGCCGCGGCGGGGGGCCGCTGGTCAGCGTCGGCTTCTACGCCGGTGTCGCCACCCTGCTGCCGCTGGCGATCGGGCCGGAGCCGGCGCGGCTCGCCGCCATCGCGCCGGGGGCGGCCTGGGTGGGGCTGGCGCTGGCCAGCCTGCTGTCGCTCGACCGCCTGTTCGAGCGCGACTACGAGGACGGCGCGCTGGATCACCTGGTGCTGTCGCCGACGCCGCTGGAGCTGACCTGCGCGGTGAAGTGCTTCGCCCAGTGGCTGGCGACCGGCGCCCCCCTAGCGCTGGCCGCGCCGGTCGCCGCTATCGCACTGGGCGCGCCGCTCAGCGTCGCGCCCCTGGTCTTCGCCTGCGCCCTGATCGGGGGCCTGGCCTTCGCCTTTACGGGAGGCATCGGCGCCGCCCTGAGCCTCGGCGCCCGGCGCGGCGGCCTGCTGACCGCGGTGATCGTCCTGCCGCTGTTCGTGCCGCCCGTGATCTTCGGCGGCGGCGCGCTGGCAGGTTTCCTTTCCGGCTTGCCCTGGACGTCGGGGCTGGTGCTGCTGGGCGCCTACGCCGCGGCCTTCGTGGCGCTCGGGCCCTTGTTCATGGCCGCGGCCTGTCGCAACGCGCTCTCCTGAGCGCGCTTGAGCCCTGGCCGACATTACCAAAGCTTCATTTCACATGCCGCCGTTTCGCCAACTTCTGCGACAAGGTTCGAGCTCTACCTTTGACCAGGAGCCCGCCGATGAACCGTCCGATGACAGCCTGCCTCGCCGGGGCGGCCTTCGCCCTTACCGTAGCCGCCGGCGCCGCGGCCTTCGCCCAGCCGCCGGCGCCGCCCGGGCCGGACGCCGGTGACCACCATCAGATGCGCGAGGAGCGCCGCATGGTGATCCGCCGCGGCGAACAGGACCAGGCCGAGCACCTGCGCACCATGCTGCAGCTGAAGCCCAGCCAGGAGCCCGCGCTCACCGCCTACCTGGCGGCCGTGAAGCCGGAGCACGGTCACGAGGCCATCGTGGAGATGTCCGACCATCACGAAGGGGCCACGACCACGACCCAGCGCTTGGCCGAGATGGACGCCCACCTGACCGAACAGACCGCCCTGGCCCACGCCCGCATCGAGGCGACGCGCAGGTTCTACAACCAGCTCGAACCGTCGCAGAAGAAGGTGTTCGACGAGTTGCCCATGCTGATGATGGGGCCGATGGGGCCGATGATGCACGGCGACATGAGGGTGATGGTGAACATGGATGGCCACCGCGACATGCATTTCATGGATCACATGCCGCCGGCGCCGCCGGCGCCACCCGTTTCGCCGCGGCTTGACGACTAACCCCTGCGCGCGCCGGGCCTCGTCTTGCGACGATTAGACAGCCAGTCTAAGCCCGCCACATGATCCCGGCGCCTGCCTTCCTGACCAATCCCGAGCGGTTCATGGCCTTCTCGCGCTGGGCCGCCCCGATGTTCGGGGCGATCGCGGTCGTACTCGGCCTCGCGGGCCTGTGGCTCGGCTGGAGCGCCCCGCCGGACTACCAGCAGAGCTTCACCGTCCGGATCCTGTTCATCCACATCCCGACCGCCTGGATGAGCGAGTTCGCCTATGCCTGCCTGGCGGTTGCGAGCTTGCTGTCGCTGGTCTGGCGGCAGGTCCTGGCCGACGCCGCCGCCCAGGCCGCGGCGCCGCTGGGGGCCGGCTTCACCCTGCTCACCCTCGCCACCGGCTCGCTCTGGGGCCGCCCCGAGTGGGGGACCTGGTGGGTCTGGGACGCGCGCCTGACCTCCGAGCTGATCCTGTTCCTGATCTACCTGGGCTACATGGCGTTGCGCGCCTCGATGGACGATGAGGCCAAGGGCGCGCGCGCCGCGGCGATCCTGGGCCTGGTGGGGGCGTTGATCCTGCCGGTCATCCACTACAGCGTCTATTGGTGGAACACCCTGCACCAGGGGGCCTCGGTGTTCCGTTCCGGCGGCTCATCGCTCGCGCCGGTGTTCTTCTGGCCGGTGATCCTGATCGTGCTCGCCTATACCTCGGCCTTCGGATCGCTGTGGCTGGTCCGGATCCGGGGCGAGGTCTGGCGTCGTCGCGCCGAGGCTGCGGCCCTGCGTGCGGCGAGGGGCTAGAGGATGATCCATCTCGAGACCGGCAAGTACGCCTTCTACATCTGGACCGCCTACGGCCTGACGGCTTTGGTGTTCGGCCTGATGATCGTCGGAGCGCTGGCCCACGCGCACCGCTGGAAGGCGCGCTACGAGGAGCTGGCCCGCAAATGAGCCGCTGGTTCGCGGCCGTGCCGCTGATGGTCCTTGCCGCCCTCGCCCTGCTGTTCGCCGGTTACGGCCTGCACCACGACCCCAAGGTCATTCCCATGGCCCTGGTCGGCAAGCCGATGCCGGACGTGAGCCTGCCCAGCCTAGACGACGGGACCATGGTGCGGCTTAAGGACGCGACCCGCGAAGGCCCCGTGCTGGTCAATTTCTTCGCCTCCTGGTGCGGGCCCTGCGCGATCGAACACCCGGCGCTGATGGCCCTGCGCGCCAACCACGTCCGGATCATCGGCATCGACTACAAGGACACCCCGCCTCACGGATCGCCCCAGGCCGCTCAGGCGATGCTGGATCGCCTTGGCGATCCCTACATCGCGCGATTGGCGGACGCCGACGGTCGCGCCGGCATCGACTTCGGCGTGTCCGGCGTGCCGGAGACCTATCTGGTCAGCCCCGAGGGAAAGGTGCTGGCCAAATACACCAACCTCAACCAGGGCGACGTGAAGGCCCTGACCGCGCGGTTGTTAACCGGGCGTTGATCGGCGGCGCGGCAAGTTGCAGGCGCGTTAACCATAAAGCCGAGCTCGCCTGTGACGCCGATCCGTCCCAACACCTTCCCCGTTCAGCTCGCGCCGACCTCCGTGGCCGGCGCCGCGGGGAACGCCGCGCGGGCCGCGGCGCAGAAGGCTTTCTTCGACGCCGCGATGGGCCGCGCCGCCGCCCCGGCCGCGCCCCAGGCACAGGCCTTCACCGCCCCGACCGCGCCGGTCCAGCGCGCCGAGGTGCGCGCCGCGACCGCTCCCGCCGAGCCGCCCGCCAAGCTGCTGCGACCAGGCTCGCTGCTCGACATTCGTGTCTGACGCGAACCGAGCGCCACCTTAAGATCTTAAATCTCTTTAACTAATTGAATCGGGAACGCTGTGCGGCCAACCGGGTTAGGTCCCCTATGGAACCGCGCGAGCAGCTCATCTACGACGAAGCCGCCTGCCTCTGGAGGGAGGTCTTCGGAGAAGAACCTCCCCTGCGCACGGACGGCTCAACCCTGCTCGCCATCATTACCCGCTGCGCCGGCCCACCGCCGTACGAACGGCTGCACTCGCCGCATCTACGCGCCTCGACCATCACTGGCCCCGCGCAGCCGACCGACAGCGCGCACAACAGTTAGCCCGCTTGCCAATCGGCTCTAGGCGGCCTTCTTCTTGGCCTTCTTGCCCTTGTGGGTCTTTCCGGCCTTGGCAGGTTTGTCGGGCTTGGATTTGGCGGCCTTGGGCTTGGCTGCGGGCGCCTCCTCGGACCTGTTGAGGTCTGACAGCAGGCTGACGAACGTTGCACGTCGCCCGCCGCCGGAGATCAGCTTCAGCAGGCGTGCGTCCGCCGACGCCATCTTCGGCCGCGCCTCGGTGAGGGTGTCGCGGCCGGCCTCGGTCAGGCGAACCGCGTTGGCGCGAGCGTCGACATTGGACCGCTCCCGCTCCAGAAGGCCCTTGCCGATCATCCGTCGCGCCATGTCGGCGAGCGTGGAACGATCGATGCCGGTGATCCGCACAAGGTCGGCCTGGGTCGCCCCTTCGCGCTCATCGGCGGCGGCCAGGACGGCGAATTGGCGCTGAGTAATTCCGCCCTCGCCGAATTCCTCGACATAGATGTCCAACGCGCGCTGCAGCGCCCTATGCAGTAGGTGACTCGGCGATTGTTCGAGGGCGGCGATCCCGCCCTTGGCGCCTGACTTGCCCTTGGCCATCGGTGGTTCCCCGTGCGGCTCGTCAGCGTCACTAGAGCACGATTGCGTCGATTTGATTACAGACGCTCCGTGGGCGGCGCAGCACCCGTCGTAGACCCTGTCCGGGCTGACTTCAATCAAAGCGACCAGGATAAAACCCGGTCGTCGGCAATACTTGGAGCACGTATCTTCGACTCAAGTTGATCCCCCCTGAGCGGGAAGAGCTCTAAGGCGCGTCCTCCGCCGGTGGCTTTGCCTCTTCGGCATCCTCGTCCGGCATGTGCTTCATCATCAGGGGCGCCTGACTCATGGCGAACAGGAAGATCAGTACGACAACGCCGGGGAATTTGAAGAAGGCCCACACGACCGTGCTCTGGGTGCGCCAGACCACCTCGTTCGCCGCCGCGAGGGCGAAGAAGAACAGGGCGTAGCGCAGGGTAAGCGTACGGACCACGGGTTCGGGCAGGTGGAAGGCGTCGCCCATCATCGCCTTAAGGGGATTCTTGCCGCGCAGATGGCCGGTGATCAGAAACAAGCCGAAAGCGCAGTAGAGGATGGTCGGCTTGATTTTGATGAAGCGAGCATCGTGGAAGAACACCGTGAGGCCGCCGAAGATCAGTCCAAGAACCGCTGTCACCAGCGGCATCGGCGCCAAACGTCGTTCCCAGATCAGGCCCACGCCAAGCGCCAGGACCGAACCGCCGACGATCGCCCAGCTGGCGGCGATGGCGCTCTCGTTGTCCCCTCGGTGACTGAGTTTCATTGCGACCACGGTGATCAGGAAGACCACCAGACCCGCGTAGTTCACGAACCCATTCACCCACTTCGGCGCCTTGCGGTGCGGGAGGTAAGGGTCGCCGCTCATCGGCCGGTCTCCTCGAGGCCCACCAGGGAGCGGGCGAAGGCGTGGGCGTCAAACGGTTGCAGGTCTTCGATCCCTTCACCCACGCCCACCAGCTTGATGGGCGAATCCGAGGCCTGGGCGACCGGCACCAGCACTCCGCCGCGGGCCGTGCCATCGAGCTTGGTCATGACGATGCCGCTGACCCCGATCTGGTTGCCGAAGATATTCTCCTGGGCCAGCGCATTGCGGCCCACCGTGGCGTCCAGCACCAGAAGGGTCTCATGCGGCGCATTCGGATCGACCTTTTTCACGACGCGGATGATCTTGAGCAGCTCGTCCATCAACCCCTGCTTGTTCTGCAAACGCCCGGCGGTGTCGATCAGCACCACGTCATAGTTCTGGGCCCTGGCGCGCTCGACCGCGTCGAAGGCGAGACCTGCAGCGTCGGAGTTCATCGGCCGCGACATGAAGTCGGCGCCGGCCCGCTCGGCCCAGACCTTCAGCTGCTCCACCGCCGCGGCCCGAAAGGTGTCGCCGGCGACAACCAGGACCTTGGCGCCGCGCCCAGTCAGGTCTGCGGCGATCTTGCCCAGCGTCGTGGTCTTGCCCGAACCGTTGACCCCGATGAACAGCACGACGAAGGGGCGGGGCCCGGCCAGCGCGTCGAAGGTCCCTTGGCGGCCCGACAGTTCGTCGCCGATGGCGGCGGCCAGCGCCTCCTTGATCTCGGCCTCGTCAACGTTCTTGCCGAACTTCTCGTCGGAGAAGCGCTGGGTGATGCGCGCGGCCGAGTGCGGGCCGAGGTCGGCCTCGATCAGCATCTCCTCCAGTTCGTCGAGCTTGGCCTGGTCGAGAGGCTCCTTGGCGACGAAGACCTGGGCGATCTGCTCGGTCATCTGCTTGGACGAGCGCGTGAGGCCCGCCGTGAGCTTCTGGAACCAGCCGCGTTTGGGTTCGGTCATGAGCGCGCTTCTAGAGCGCATCCAGCCAAAGTGGAAACCGGTTTGGCGTCCGGATGCGCTCCAGTCTCGAAAATGCCGACAGGCCTTGGCGACAGGCTTGCGCGGCGTCACACGCCCTTCCAGGCTGCGCCCCATGGATCGACTCACGGCCACGCTTGCGGTGCTCGACTATGCGGCGGTCGCGGTGTTCGGCGCGACCGGGGCGCTGGCCGCCGCGCGGCGCAAGCACGACATCGTCACCTTCGCCTTCTTCGCCGCCATCACCGGCGTGGGCGGCGGCACGCTGCGCGACCTGTTGATCGGGGCGCCGGTGTTCTGGGTCGGCAAGCCGGCCTATGTCATCGTCTGCCTGGGCGCGGCGGCGGCGGTGTGGGTCCTGGGCCCCCGCCGGTTCCGCGGCAGGATCCTGACCTGGCTCGATGCTGTCGGGATGGCCGCCTATGCCGTGGTCGGCGCGCTGAAGGCGACCTCGCTGGGTGTCCCGCCGTTCTCCGCCGTGGTCATGGGCGTGCTGACCGCGACCTTCGGAGGGGTGATCCGCGACGTGCTGGCCCACGAACCATCGGTGCTGATGCAGCGGGAGCTCTACGTCACACCAGCGCTGGTCGGGGCTGCGACCTTCGTCGTCCTGGGACTGGTGGGCGCGCCGACCACGCCGGCCGGGATCGCCGGCTTCATGGCGGCGCTCAGCCTGCGAAGCGGCGCGATCCTCTGGAAGTGGTCGCTGCCGGGCTTCGGCGGGCCGGTGGACGAGGGTGACTAGCATCAAGCACACCCCTCTGTGTCATCCCGGCCTTTCGCTACGGGAAAACCGGGATGACAGTTTGAGATAGCGCCGTCTTCGCCAGCGCGCGCTTGCCATTGTGGCCGGTGACCTTCAGCGCCACGATGCTTCCCACCTCGGCCTCGCCCTCGAAAGCGATCTCGGTGAAGTCCTCGGCCCGGGCCACACCATTTCGTTCGACCAGGCCCATCAACGTACGCCCGACCTGCCCCTGCAGGCGCCGCGCCAAGGCCGTCTCGCCGGCCGCCCGCAGACGCGCCGCGCGGGCTTTCACTTCCGCACGCGCCACCGCCGGCATCCGCGCGGCGGGCGTGCCCGGACGGGCGCTGTAGGGAAAGACGTGCAGGAAGGAGAGGCCCGCCTCCTCCACCAGCGACAGGGTGTTGGCGAACATGGCTTCCGTCTCGGTGGGAAAGCCCGCGATGAAGTCGGCGCCGAACGCGGTGTCCGGACGGACGGCGCGAACGGACGCGATCAGCTTGAGCGCGTCGGCGCGGCTATGGCGGCGCTTCATCCGCTTGAGGATCATGTCGTCGCCGGCCTGCAGCGACAGGTGCAGATAGGGCATCAGCCGCGGTTCTTCGGCCAGACAGCGCATCAGGTCCGGATCGATCTCGGCGGCGTCGATCGACGACAACCGCAGCCGCGGCAGGTCCGGGACCAGCTTCAGAATCCGCGCGACGAGCTGGCCCAGTGTCGGCTGGCCCGGCAGGTCGGCGCCCCAGCTGGTCACGTCGACGCCCGTCAGCACCACCTCGCGGTAGCCCTGGGCGGCCAGGCGGGCGACCTGGGCCACCGCCTCGCCGGCCGGCGCCGAGCGCGAATTCCCCCGGCCATAGGGAATGATGCAGAAGGTGCAGCGGTGGTCGCAGCCGTTCTGGACCTCGACGTAGGCCCGCGCCCGGTCCTTCAGTCCGTCAATCAGATGCCCGGCGGTCTCGCGCACGCTCATGATGTCGTTGACCCGCACCCGTCCGAGCTCCGGCTGCGGCAGGTAGGATCCGGGCGCGGACTTTTCCGCGTTGCCCAGGACGAGGTCGACTTCGGGCATGGCGCCGAACGCGGCGGGATCGATCTGGGCCGCGCAGCCGGTGACGATCAGCTTCGCGCCCGGCCGCTCGCGCCGCGCCTTGCGGATCGCCTGGCGCGCCTGACGCACCGCCTCGCCGGTCACCGCGCAGGTGTTGAAGACGATGGCGTCCGACAGGCCATCGGCGGCCGCCTGCTTGCGGATGATCTCGCTCTCGTAGGCGTTCAGCCGGCAGCCGAACGTGATGACGTCCACATCGGGCGCGCTGACGTCGCTCATGGCAGCTCGCCCGCGAAGTCGACGGCGGCGGGACCGGTCATGATCACATGGTCGTCATCGCGCCACTCGATCAGCAGCTCGCCGCCGTCCAGGACGAGCACGGCGGTGCGGTCCGTCAGGTCACGGCGCGCCGCTGCCACCAAGGCGGCGCAGGCGCCGGTGCCGCAGGCCTGGGTCAGGCCCGCGCCGCGCTCCCAGACTTTCAGCCGGATGCGGCCGCGGTCGATGATCTGGGCGAAGCCCACGTTCACCTGCTCCGGGAACAGCGGATGATGCTCGACCATCGGGCCGGCGATCTTCACCGGGGCGGCTTCAATGTCGGGGACGAAGAACACCACGTGCGGATTGCCCATGGAGACGCAGCCCGGCGCGGTGGCCAGCGAAGCGTCCTGATAGAGCGTCTCGTCCAGCGCCCGGGTGTCCTGCTCGCGGGAGAGCGGAATGTCGCGCCAGTCGAGGCCGGGCTTGCCCATGTCGACGCTGACCAGCCGCTCGCCGGCCCGGCTGGCGTAGAGCCGGCCGGCCTTGGTTTCGATCACCGCCTGGTCCTGGCCGGAGGCCTGCATCAGCAGCCAGCCGACGCAGCGCGTGCCGTTGCCGCAGGCGGCAACCTCCTCGCCGTCGGAATTCCAGAACCGTACGCGAGCATCGACGCCTTCGCCCGGCGGCGGCGGCTCAAGGACGATCAGCTGGTCGCAGCCGATCCCGGTCGTACGGTCGGCGATGGCGCGCACCTCGTCGGCCGTCGGCTGGAACGGCGCGCTGCGGGCCTCGACCACGACGAAGTCGTTGCCGAGCCCGTTCATCTTCAGGAACGGACGGCTCATGGGACCGGACATATAGGCGAAGACGGCCCCCAACGCACGAGAGGCGAGACAGGGCCGTTGCGGCGCCGCTAGAAACACGGGCATGAAAGCCCTGCTCGCGGCGCTCGCCGCCCTCGCGTCCGCCGCCCCGCTGGCCCTGCCCGTGCAAGCCCAGACGTCGCCTCCGGCGCCCGTCGCCGCGACGGCGGATGATCCCTTCCAGTGGCTCGAGGATATCGAAGCGCCGCGCTCGATGGCCTGGGTCGAAGGCCAGAACGTCAAGTCGGCCAAGCGCCTGGAAGGCGATCCGCGCTACGAGGTCTTCCGCCAGCAGGCGCTGAAAATCTTCACCGCCCAGGACCGCATCCCCACGCCGCGCTTTCGCGCGGGCGGGGTGGACAACTTCTGGCAGGACGCCGCCCACATCCACGGGATCTGGCGCCACACGACGTTCAGCTCCTACAAGACCGCAGCCCCGCAGTGGCAGACCTTGCTGGACCTCGACGCGCTGTCGAAGGCCGAGGGCAAAAACTGGATCTGGAAGGGCGCGGACTGCCTGAAGCCGGCCCAGACGCTCTGCCTGGTCCACCTCTCCAACGGCGGCAGCGACGCGGTGGAGGACCGCGAGTTCGACACCACGACCGGCAAGTTCGTCGAGGGCGGCTTCAGGTTCGCCAACGCCAAGCAGAACATCCGCTGGATCGACCATGACACCCTGATCGTCTCGCGCCCCTGGACGCCGGACGAGGTGACCAGGTCCGGCTATCCCTACGTCGTGAAGATCGTGAAGCGCGGCGCCGAGCCCCGCGAGGTGTTCCGCGGCGCCAAGACGGACGTGCAGGATGGCGGCGTCGTGCTGGAAGGCGACAAGGGCGCCGACGCCATCTTGATCGCCCACGGCCTGACCTTCTACGAGCGCGAGTTCAGCCTGCTGGGCGACAAGGGCCTGACGCCGATCCCCCTGCCGAAGAAGACCGACCTCTCGACCTACGTCGATGGCCAGGTGGTGTTCACGATCAAGCAGGCCTGGAAGACCTTCGCCGCCGGCGACGTGATCAGCTTTGATCTCGCCGACCTCAAGCGCGATCCGGCGACGGCCAAGGCCCAGCTGGTGTTCCATCCGGGCCCGCACGACGCGGTGGATCGGGTGTCATCGTCAAAGGACCGCCTGGCCATCGTCCTGCTGGAAGACGTCAAGGGCGCGGTCGACGTCTATGACCATAAGGCCGGCGTCTGGCTGCCCAAGCGGGTGAAGTTACCCGCCAACGCCAACATCAACCTGGTCAGCGCGTCCGACGACGACAACCAGATCTTCTTCACCGCCGAGGGGTTCCTCGATCCGACCTCGCTCTGGCTCGCCGACGCCGACAGCGGCGTGGCGGCCAAGGTCAAGCAACTACCGGCCCAGTTCGACGCCTCCAAGGACGTGGTCGACCAGCATTGGGCGACGTCCACCGACGGGACCAAGATTCCGTACTTCGTGGTCCACCGGAAGGACATGAAGCTCGACGGCTCCACGCCCACCCAGATGTTCGGCTACGGCGGCTTCGAGCTGTCGGAACCGCCGGTCTACATCCCCCAGATGGGCAAGCTGTGGCTGGAGCGCGGCGGCGCCTATGTGATCGCCAACATCCGCGGCGGCGGTGAGTTCGGCCCGGCCTGGCACGAGGCGGTGCTGCGCGAGAAGCGCCAGCTGGCCTTCGACGACTTCGCCTCGGTGGCCCGCGACCTGGAGGCGCGCAAGATCACCTCGCCGCGGCGGCTGGGAATCTACGCCCGTTCGAATGGCGGCATCCTGACCACGGTCTCGATGACCCAGCATCCGGAGCTGTTCAACGCCATCGTCATCGAGAGCCCGCTGATCGACATGCTGCGCTACAACCACCTGTCGGCGGGCGCGTCCTGGGTGGCGGAATACGGCGATCCGGACGTTCCCGCCGACCGCGCCTTCATCGCCAAATATTCGGGCTATCAGAACCTGAAACCCGGCGTGAAATACCCCGAACCCTACATCACCACCAACACGCGGGACGACCGGGTGCACCCGGGGCATCCGCGCAAGTTCGCCGCCAAGATGGAGGCCCTGGGCCTACCCTATCTCTACTACGAGCAGACCTTCGGCGGGCACGCCAACGACGCGGACCCGCAGCTCAACGCCACCCGCTGGGCCAGGCACTATGTGTACCTGTCGCAGAAGCTGATGGACTGACGTCCGGCGACGTAACCACCCCCCCCGGCCGCGCGAATGGCAGAGCATGACACTCCCCATTCGCCGCCTCGCAGACCTTGCCTTCACCGTTCCCGCGCCTCCGGGCTGGTGGGCGATCCCGGTGCGCCTGATCATCGGCTACGGCTTCATGGAGCATGGCGTCGCCAAGCTGCTGCACGGGCCAAGCCACTTCGTGGATATCATCGGCGCGATTGGCGTTCCTGCGCCCGCGTTCATGGCTTGGCTGACGATCATCGTGGAGCTTGTCGGAGGATCGGCCGTTCTCCTTGGCGCAGCCGTTCCGCTGGCAAGCATTCCGATGGCCGCAGTGCTGTTGGTCGCCATCCTCACCGTGCATCTTCCCTATGGCTTCAGCTCCATCAAGCTGCAGGCCGTCACCGCGACCGGCGCACATTTCGGCCAGCCGGGCTACGAGACCGACCTCTTGTATCTCGCCGGACTCGCGGCGCTCGTGCTTGGCGGATCAGGACCGCTGGCGCTCGATCGCGCGGCGCGACGGACCTTGGGCCGTTAGACCTTCTCGATCGCCGAGGCGGCTTGATCGATCAGGGCGATGACCCGGTCGATCTCGTCCTGGGCGATCGGACGGCGGGCGAGGCGCTGCATGAGTGCGGTGTGCAGGTTGGCCATGGCGCGCGCGATTCGCGGGCGGGTGGAATCGGATCCCTCGGCGGCCTCGGCCATGCGGCCGAAGACGGCGTCGACCCCGGCCTGGTTTTCGGCGAGCGCGGCGCGGCCCTCGTCGGTGGCTTCGTAGAGCTTGCGGCCGGCTTCGCTGTCGACTGGGCGGATGAAGCCCTCGTCTTCCAACAGCGACAGGGTCGGATAGATCACGCCCGGTGAGGGCCGATAGGCGCCCCCCGTGCGGTCTTCCAGTTCCTTGATCAGCTCGTAGCCGTGGCGCGGCTGCCCGGCGATCAGCGCCAGGACCACGAAGCGTAGGTCGCCGTGTTCCAGGAACCGGCCGACGCGGCCCCCGCGATGATGTTCGCGATGTCCGTGACCGCCCCAGGGATGACGGCCGCGATGTTCGTCCCGGCCGCCGAAAAAGTGATGGTGTCGATGCATA
>DASRRU010000151.1:0-9439 GCA_035656795.1 Phenylobacterium sp.
CCATCGCCTCGCTGGCCTCGGCGATCGTCAGGTTGAGCGGCGGCAGCAGGCGAACGCAGTTGTCGCCCCCGCCGGCGATCAGCAGGTGCTGGTCGCGCGCGTGCTGCATGAACTCGCGGTTGGGGGTCTTGAGCTTAAGGCCGATCAGCAGGCCCTTGCCGCGGATCTCCTCGACCACGTCGGGATAGCGTTCGGTGAGGCCGCCGAGCTGCTGTTTGAAGTAGCCGACGATCTCGCGCACATGGGCCATCAGCTCGGGCTTCACCAGTTCGGCCACCGAGGCCTCGCCGACCGCCATGGCCAGCGGGTTGCCGCCGTAGGTCGAGCCATGGGAGCCCACGGTCATGCCGCGGCCGGCTTCCGCCGTCGCCAGGCAGGCGCCCACCGGGAAACCGCCGCCCAGGGCCTTGGCGACGGCCATGATGTCCGGCGCCGCGTCGTGCGCCCACTCATAGGCGAACAGCTTGCCGGTCCGGCCCAGGCCGCACTGGATCTCGTCGTAGATCAGCAGGGTCCCGGTCTCGTCGCAAAGCTCGCGGATGGCGGTGAGGTCCGCTTCCGGCCACGAGCGCGCGCCGCCCTCGCCCTGCACGGGCTCCAGGATGATCGCCGCCGTAGTCGGGCCGACGGCGGCGCGCAGGGCGTCCATGTCGCCGAACGGCAGGTGGACGAAACCCGCCATCGGCGGTCCGAAGCCTTCCAGGTAGCTCGCGTTGCCCGAGGCGTTGACCGCCGCCAGCGTCCGTCCGTGGAAGGAGCCTTCGAAGCCGATGATGTCGATCCGCTCCGGCTGGCCCTTGGCCCAGTGGTACTTGCGCGCCGTCTTGATGGCGCACTCGATCGCCTCCGCGCCGGAGTTGGTGAAGAACACCTCATCGGCGAAGGTGGCGTCGGTTAGCGCCGTGGCGAGCTTTTCCTGCCCAGGGATCGTGAAGATGTTGGAGACGTGCCAGAGCTTCTCGGCCTGGGCCTTCAGGGCCGCGACCAGGACCGGATTGGCGTGACCCAGCGCGTTGACCGCGATGCCGGCCATGCAGTCGAGGTAGACCTGGCCATCGGTGGTGTAGAGGCGCGCGCCCTCGCCTCGTTCGAACGCCAGCGGGGTGCGGCTGTAGACACCCATGATGTGGTCGCTGGGAACGGTCGCGGGGGATTGGGACGCGGTCTTCTCGGTCACCGGAGGAGCCCTCCAAAACGGAAGCATCCCCGCCGCGATGCGACGGGGACTGGAAGGCTTGGCGTTCTCGTCTTCGAATGGCCGGGAGTCAACGAAATCATCCCTCCAGTCCTCATCCCTCCTCTCTAGGGCCGCGCAGCGGCCACGGTGGGGACGTCGCGCTCAAGCGTATGAACTCTCAGCTTTGGCCCACACACCCCCCACCCGTGCCGAGCTTCGCTCGGTCCACCCTCCGCAAAAGAGGAGGGATGGGCTCAGGTCTTGATCTTGTAGCCGGTCCTGAACATCCAGAAGCAGATCCAGCCGAACGCCAGAACCAGACCCGCGGTCATGGCCATGCCGACCGGCAGGGAGCCTTCGGCGCGGCCGATGAAGCCGTAGCGGAAGCCGTCGATCAGATAGAAGAACGGGTTGAAGTTGGAGAAGGTGCGGAAGGGCTCGGGCAGCCGCTCGATCGGATAGAAGGTGCCCGACAGGAATGTCATCGGCATGATCACGAAATTGGTCACCGCGGCCATGTGATCGAACTTCTCGGCCCAAAGGCCCGCCATGATGCCGATGAAGCCCATGATCAGCGCCGCGCCCAGGCCGAAGTAGGCGATCGCCCAGGGCTGGGCCACCGACAGATGGGCGAACGGCACGATCGCCACAAGGGTGACGGCGCCGACGACGAGCCCGCGGGTCGCAGCCCCGGCGCCGAAGCCGACCAGATGCTCGAAGGGCGATAGCGGCGGGGTGATGAAGTCCCCCATCAGGCCGTTGAACTTGGCCTGCAGCAGGGACGACGAGGAATTGGCGAAGGCGTTCGACAGGACCTGCATCATGATCAGGCCGGGCGCCACGAATGTGCCAAAGGCCACGCCGTTGATGTTGCGCCCACCGCCGACCGCGACCACGAAGACCAGCATGTAGAGCAGCGCAGTGACCACCGGCGCGGCCAGGGTCTGCATGCCCACCTTGATGAAGCGGCGGACCTCGCGGACGTAGAGAGTCTGCAATCCCACCCAGTTGACGGTCGGGTAGTCGCGCGGCTGCGGCGGCAGCACCGCTTCGGTCAGGGCCATGTCCTTCATGTGCCTCATGTGCGCCGCCGGGCGCTGCGTCGCAAGAGCGTGGCCGCGCCAACGCCCCCAAGAGGCCAAAACCGTGGCGAACCGACGCTACATCTAGTTCCTGTGGATGAAAGACAGGGCGCCTATTGTGGCTCTTAGCCAGATGTTTACTACTGGTGGTGGGTGGTGAGCAGCGACATTGCTGGGCGCCACAAGATGTTGAATCAGGATCGCAGGGGTGCGGTCTGGACAACAAGGGTGGGAGGCGAACATGGGCTGGACGGACGAACGCGTCGAACTCCTCAAGAAACTCTGGCAGGACGGCCTTTCGGCCAGCCAGATTGCCAAGCAGTTGGGTGGGGTCACCCGCAATGCGGTGATTGGCAAGGTGCACCGCCTGGGGCTCTCGGGCCGCGCGACGCCCTCGAAGCCGGCGCGCACCACTTTCAAGGCCCCGCGTCCCGCGCGCCAGATCAGCGCCACGCCTTCGGCGCCGCGGCGTATCGCCGAGCCGGTGGCGCACGCGCCGCACCCGGCGCCCGTGCGCTATGTCGAGGAGTCCCCCGGCACGGCGACCGTGCTGACGCTGGGCGCCCACATGTGCAAGTGGCCGATCGGCGACCCGTCGATGGACAACTTCACCTTCTGTGGCCGCGGCTGCGACGACGGCCCCTACTGCCACGAGCACAGCCAGGTGGCTTATCAACCCGCCATGGCCAAGAAGCGCTCCGGAGCGGCCGAACTCGCCAGGAGCCTGCGCCGCTACATCTGATCCCGCGCAACAGTAAGCGCGGCTTACCGATCCGTTGGGGATGGGGGGCGCGTCCGGCCCGCGGCGGTTTTCCGCCCGCAGGGCTGGGCGCGTCCTTTTCCTTATCTGAGGGCGCCGCTACCTTCCCCCCATGACCGACGTGTCCCCCGAGTCTGCCGACGCCCCCCCCGAAGACAGCAACGCCAAACCCTATTCCGTGTCGGAGCTGGCGTTCGCGCTGAAGCGGACGCTTGAGGACGCCTATGGCTTCGTGCGGCTGCGGGGCGAGATTTCAAAGGTCACCCATCACGCCAACGGCCACGTCTACCTGACGCTGAAGGATGAGCGCGCCGCCATCGACGGCGTGGTCTGGAAGGGCCAGGTGCGCGGCCTTGGCATCCGGCCCGAGCAAGGGCTGGAGGTGATCGTCACCGGCAAGATCACCTCCTATCCGGCGGGCTCGCGCTATCAGATCGTCATCGAGACCATGGAGGCGGCCGGGGTCGGCGCGCTCCTGGCGCAGCTTGAGCGGCTGAAGGCCCGGCTCGCGGCCGAGGGCCTGTTCGCCGCCGAGCGCAAGCAGCCCCTGCCCTCCATGCCGGCTGTCGTCGGCGTGATCACCAGCCCGACCGGCGCCGTGATCCGCGACATCCTGCACCGTATCCGCGACCGCTGGCCGTGCCGGGTGATCGTCTGGCCGGTGGTGGTGCAGGGCGAACAGGCCGCCGCGCAGGTGGCCGCGGCGATCCGCGGCTTCGAGGCTCTCGGCGAGGACGGACCGCTCCCGCGGCCGGACGTGCTGATCGTGGCGCGTGGCGGGGGCTCGGTGGAGGACCTGTGGCCGTTCAACGACGAGGCCCTGGCCCGCACCGTCGCGGCGTGCACGATCCCGCTGATCAGCGCGGTGGGCCACGAGACCGACACCACCCTGATCGACTTCGTCTCCGACCGTCGGGCCCCAACGCCGACCGCGGCGGCCGAGATCGCCACGCCAGTGCTCGCCGAGCTGAAGGCCCTGGTCAGCGACCTGGGCGCACGCATGCACCGCTGCGGCGGCCGCGCGGTGGAGGACCGTCGTGGCCGGGTCGAGGCGGCCGGGCGGGCGCTCACGCGCGTGAGCGACCTCGTGGAACTGGCGACCCAGCGGTTTGGCATTGTCTCCGGCCGCCTGGCCGCGGGCCTGGCGAAGAACGCCGCGGCGCATGAGCGCGACCTGGTGCGGGTCGCATCGCGGCTATCGCCTCTGCTGCTGCAGCGGCCCCAGGCGGTGCAGCGCCAAAGACTGGACGGCGTCGCTGCGCGCCTGCAGCCGGGCGTCATGCGCGGGTTGGAGCGGGCCGGCGAGCGGCTGGGAGCGCTTTCCAAGCTCTACGTCTCCGTCGACCCCGACAGGCCCCTGCAGCGCGGCTTCGCGCGGGTGACCCGCGCCGACGGCTCCATCGTCCACGAAGGCGCGACCCTGGCCGGCGGCGAGGAAGTGGCGATCAAGTTCGGCGACCAGGTCGTCCGGCAGGCGGTCATCGAGGGTGCAGCGGCCGAACCTTCCGAAGCCAAGCCCGTCCGGCCCAGGCCCAGGGCGGCGAACTCCCCGCAGGGGGAGCTCTTCTGAACGCCCCCTGTTCCAGAGAGGGTCGGCGCGCTAAATAGATGCTCATGAACGCCTTCGACCGCGATTTTTCGCCCGCCGATCTCGCCAAGCTACACTACGGCGACGGCGACTTCGCTGTCATGAAGCCGGGCCGCTATGTGGTCTGCGCAGTCAGCGGCAAGACCGTGCCCCTTGAGCAGCTGCGCTATTGGTCGGCGCCCCTGCAGGAGGCCTACGCCGGCCCCGCCGAAGCCTTGCAGCGCTGGCGCGAAACGCAGGGCTAGCGCTTCGCTTTCGCCTTGACCTTGGCCTTGGCCTTGGCCTTGGCCTTCGTCCGGTAGGTTTCGTTCGGCCACCGCTTGTGCACCCAGAACCACTCGGCGGGGCGGGCCAGGACACGCTCTTCCATGAAGGCGTTGATGCGGCCCACGGCCGCCGCGATGTCGGCGTTACGGTCGCCGGTGTCTTCCAGCCAGATCGGCTCATGGACGATCACCTTGAACCGCGCCTTGTCGGTGCGCTGCACGCTCATCGGCTGGATCGGCACACGATAGCGCAGGGCGTAGGTCGCGGGACCCGGCGCCGTATGCGCCATCCTGCCGAAGAAGGGCGCGGCGATCCCACCGTTGAATTTCTGGTCGTTCATCAGGGCGACGGATTCGCCACGCGCCAGCGCCCGGAACAGTTCGCGGGCCCCGCCCGCGCCCTTGGGCGCGAACAGTTTCACCCCGTAGCGACGACGATTGGCGACGATCCGGGCGTCCACATAGGGGTTGTTGGTCGCGCGGTAGGTGATTTGGCACTGCACGCCGGCGCGCACGATGGCCAGCGCCATGACGTCGAAGTTGGAGAAGTGGCCGCTGATCAGCACGGCGGGGCCCGCGCCGTCGGCCAGCGCGGTCAGCCGCTCAAGGCCCTCGACCTGAATCCGGTCGGGTTCCTCGGCAATACGGTCCAGGATCGGGAACTCAGCCACCCATCTTCCCGTTTCCTCCCACTGGGCGCGCAACATCCTTTGGATGTGGGCGTCGGAGGCTGTTGGGAACACGATCCGAAGGTTGGTTTCGGCGACGTGATGCGCGCTGGTTAACGGTCCGAGTGTGCGAAACAATTGCGCGCCGAAATCCGAAACTGCATCCACGGGGTGCATTCGAGCGAAAAAGCGTGCAATATCATATAGCCAAGCTTCGATATGCCACAGCAGGCTTTGGCGCCTGGGAGACCGAGATTCTGTCATGCATCTTTACTAGGGCTGGCTTCGTAACCTTAGCAACGCGTTGATTGGCGCGGGGCTTGCGGCGGACCCCTGGTCTCGTCCCGGACTGGGACATGGGGGTTGAGAAGGATGGGCGTCGCGTCATGATGGACTTGATCGATATTCATCTGGGTCGTCGGCTGCGCCGTCGCCGCCGGATCCTGGGCCTCACCCAACAGCAGCTTGCCGGGGCCTGCGGTGTGCGCTTCCAGCAAATCCAGAAGTACGAGTGCGCGGCCAACCGCATGTCGGCCGCCCGCCTTTGGCAACTCTCCGAGGTGCTTGAGGTCCCGATCAGCTACTTCTATGAGGGTCTCGGCCAGGAAACACACGTCGACAAGGATCCGGAGCCGCCCGAGCCGTATCAAGGCAAGGAGACCAAGGATCTGATCCAGGCCTTCTATAGCCTCAGCGAAAGGCCCCGCCAACGCCTGCTCGACTTAGCCAAGTCGCTGAACGAGACCGACTCCGAAGTCAGCGCGGGGCATGCGTTTCCCTGAACCGCCGCAGAGGGTAAAGCGGTGGAATGACCGCTCAATCCTCCGACTCAATCGCCTCTGAAAAGCTCATTGAGCTCGACACCTTCCTGGTCGAGCTCAATCGAGCGGCCGGCGCCGCCATCCTGCCCCTGTTCCGCGCTGACCACGGTCTCATCGACAAGGGCGGCGCCACGGGCTTCGATCCGGTCACCGAAGCCGACAAAGGCGCCGAGCGCGCCATCCGGGCCTTGATCTCGCAGCGCTATCCTGACCACGGCGTCATCGGCGAGGAATATGGCGAGGACCGCCCCGACGCCGAGTTCGTCTGGGTGCTGGATCCCGTAGACGGCACCCGGGCGTTTATCGCCGGCCTACCGGTCTGGACCATCCTCATCGGACTGCGCCACAATGGCGCGCCGGTCCTCGGCTCGATCTGCCAGCCCTACATCGGCGAACTGTTCATCGGCCATGCGGGCGGATCACGGCTGCTGGCCCGCGGCGGCAGCCGGCCGCTGAAGGTGCGGTCCTGCCCTGGCCTGTCCAGCGCCCTGATCGCCACCACGGACCCGGTCATGTTCCGAGGCGCGGAGCGCGAGGCCTGGGACCGTGTTCGCGCCGCCTCGCGGCTGGCGCGGCTGGGCTGCGACGCCTACGCCTACGCGATGGTCGCCGCCGGCACGATGGACATGGTGATCGAGACCGGCCTGAAGTCCTGGGACATCGACGCGGCGATCCCGGTGATCGCCGGCGCGGGCGGCATCACCACCGACTGGAGGGGCCAGCCCGTGGGCGCCCACGGCGGGCGGATCGCCATTGCTGGCGACCGCGCCTGCCTGGACGAGGCGCTGGCCGTCCTGACGACCGTCGGGCCTTAGGCCTTCTTCGGCGCAGGCGTCCTGGCTGGGAGCTTCTTGGCCGCCGGCCTCTTCGCCGCGGCAGGTTTCTTGGCGGTCGCAGGCTTGGCCGCCGAGGCCTTGGAGACCGGCTTCTTGGCAGGCGCTTTCTGGGCCGCCGCCGGCTTCTTCGCCGTCGCAGGCTTGGCCGCGACTTTCGCGGCAGGCTTCTTCACCGCCGGAGCCTTGGCGACCGCCGGCTTGGCGACCACCGGCTTCGAGGGAGCCGTCTTGGTTGCGGTCTTTTTGGCTGCAGCGGGCTTGGCGACAGCGGCCTTTGCGGCAGCGGGCTTGGCCGTAGCGGGCTTGGCCGTAGCGGGCTTGGCCGTAGCAGACTTAGCGGCCTTAGCGGGCTTAGTGGCGGACTTGGTGGTGGACTTGGTGGGAGCCGCAGCCTTGGCGGCTGCGGGGTTCTTGGCGGCGGGCCTCTTCGCGGCCGGCTTCTTGGCCGCAGCCGGTTTGGGCGCGGCGGGAGCTGAGGGCCTTGGCGCGGGCGTTGCGGCGACCGGGGCGAGGGCCGCGGCGGGCGCGGATGCGGGCGCCGGCACAGGCTTTGGCGGCTCGGCGGGCGTCGGGGCGACACGGCCGGTGAGCGCGTCTAGCGCCCTCAGGAAGATATTTCGCATCGGGTCGGTCTCCATCAGGATTTCATGAAAGGCGCCGGGAACGTTGATGAACTTTCCTTGCGGCAGATGGCGGGCGGCTGCGGCCTGGGCGGCCGTATCAACGAGCTGGTCGTCCTCGGCTGACACAATGACCACCGGCACGGTGACGTTCCGCAGGGTGTCCGGGCGGGCGAGATAGGCAGTGGCGCGCAGGCCGAAGTCGATCCATCCCCAGGTCGGTCCGCCCAGCGCCAGCTTCGGCTCGGCGGCGACCAGCCCCCAGGCGCGCGCAAAACGCACAGGGTCGTGGGTGAGCGGATTGCCCTCGAACGGCTGATCGAAAGGAACGCCGGGGCCGGCCACGGTATAGCGCCCGCCCCCGCCGATCATGATGTTGAAACCGGTCAGCAGCTTCGACATCAGCAACGGGAATGGGGTCCGCAGGCCCAGCATGGGGGCCGACAGGATAGCGCCGGCGAAACGGGTCTCGCCCTGCGCCATGGCCAGCAGCGTCAGGCAGCCGCCCATGGAATGGGCCACCGCCACCCACGGCCTCGGCAGCTGGTCATTGTAGGCCCCCAGCACGGCGCGGAAATCGTCGAGGTACGCCTTGTAGCCACGCGCATGGCCTTTCAGCGGGTCGGCCAGATCACGCTGCGACAAGCCCTGGCCGCGCCAGTCATGGGCCAAAACCACGAAGCCCCGATCGAGGCACTCGCCGATGAACTCATAATACTTCTCGATCGCCTCGGTGCGCCCGCCCGACAGGATGATCGACCCGCGCGCCCGGCCTCCGCGCCCTAGGCCCGGCGGAACAAACAGCGCCGCGCGCAGCTTCGCCCCGCCTGCGCCGGCGAACCACGAGGCTTCGCCGCCAGGCGGAGCCTTGGCGTCGGCGGTCTCGATCAGGGGCGCCGGTTCGAGCATCTGACAGGTCTTACGCGGCCTTAGAGAACAGGGATTGAATCTTCGGCTGCAAACGCATGGCTAGCCCCATGTCGGAAAGGCGCAGACGTCCGGTCATCATCGCGCGAGTCGGATCGAGCTCACCCCTACCCAACGCGGTCAGGTCCTTGATCGCCACGGTGACCACCAGGTCGGCGGGCAGGTCGTCGTTGGTCACCGCTGCGCCGTCAATGTGGATGACGCCCTCGCCCTTGAGATCGAGCTTGATGGAACAGCCCAGGCTTGCGGGGCCGGCCTCGGACGCCGCGGCTCGGCGAATCCGGTCGGTCAGCTCCTCAAGCGTCGCCATGCGCGAACTCCCAGCCTCCGCGTGTTGCAGACCCGAAGCAGAGCTTCGCTTCAGACGTGTGCGAAGTAAACCGTCAGGCGTGCGGCGAAACTCTGTCCGGCTGAATTGCGTCATATAAGCCGGGACAGGGTCTATCTCGGCTTCATGAATTTGAGCGTCATCCGGTCGCTCTCGCCGATGGCGTCGTATGGCGTGTGATCGAACTTGGAATCTGGCGGTTGGCCTATGGGCGACGAGCGGCGCACCGGCGGCAGGGTCCAGACGCCGAACGGGTGGTCGCGCCGGTCCTTGGGATTGGCGTTGATCTCGCTGGCCGCGACCAGTTTGAAACCCGCCTCCTTGGCCAGTTGCACGGCGTAGGCCTGAGGCACGTAGCCGGAGCTC
>DASRRU010000152.1:0-22122 GCA_035656795.1 Phenylobacterium sp.
GGACCGGCGGCTCAACCCCTGGTCGCCAGCCTAAAAAACAGGCGCCGAGCGCCCGGAATTGCGGCGGGCTTCCGAGGCGGGCCGAACCGCTGGTAAGAAGCCGGCCATGCGCATCACCACGGTCGGCCTCGATGCCGACGACACCCTTTGGCACAACGAGACGATCTTCCGGCTGACGCAAGATCGCTTCCGGGCCCTGATGGCCGACTACGCCGAGCCCGAGTTCCTCGACGCCCGCCTGGCCGAGGTGGAGCGGCGCAACCTCGCCCTCTACGGCTACGGCGTGAAGGGTTTCACCCTGTCGCTGATCGAGACCGCCATGGACATCACCGGCGGCCAGCCGCCCGGCCGGGTGATCGCCGACATCCTGGCCGCGGGGCGCGAGATGCTCTCCCATCCGGTTGAGCCCCTGCCGGGCGTCCGCCAGGCGATGGCCGAGCTCTCCCAGCACTATCGCCTCGTCCTGGTCACCAAGGGCGACCTGCTGCACCAGGAACAGAAGCTGGCCGCCAGCGGCCTGGGCGAGCTCTTCGTGGGCGTCGAGATCGTCAGCGAAAAGGACGCCTCGACCTACGACCGGGTCTTCACCCGCCATGGAACGGGCGCGGCCGAGGCGGCCATGTGCGGCAACTCCCTGCGCTCCGACGTCCTGCCGGCCCTCGAGGCGGGCGCCTTCGCCGCGCACATCCCCTATCCGCTGACCTGGGCGCACGAGCTGGCCGACCCGCCGCTCGGCCATCCGCGCTTCGCCGAACTGGCCTCGATCGCGGAATTGCCGGGGTGGCTGAGCGGTCTGGGGTGACGCCTAGCGGCGGCTCTTGGATCCGGCGAGGGCGCGCTTCAGGTGCCCGGTCCAGCGGCGGCCCGCCGCCAGCAGCGAGGTCGCCATGACCACGAAAAAGATCATCACCCAGAAGATCTCGCGGGCCGGGGCGTAGGCGGCCGCCGGCGTCTCCTCTGGCGCACGGGGACCCAGAATGCGGCTCACGCCAAAGTATTCGAGGGCGCCAATGGCGGCGAGCGTCACCAGCAGAGCGCCCGCGAGACGGAGCCACATGATCACGCGGCGGTCCCCCAAATCAGCACGCGACAGAAGTGTTAAACATCGGCCCTGCGGACGCTGACGTCAATTCAACCCAGCGGAGAAACCTTCACGCCGTGCGTCCAGATGCTTGACCGTCGGCGAGAGTCGTCTCAGAACAAACGAAGAACTTACACACTTTTCCACAGACGCCTCGCCCTTATCCCGAGGAGTCGCCAGCGGGGTCTCGTGATGCGCGCGAGAGCCGCGTAGCAGCATACGATGGCCGGGCGCTTCGACGAACGTTTCCTCGACGAGATCAAATCCCGCCTGCGTCCTTCGGACGTCATCGGCAAGACGGTGAAGCTGCGCCGGCAGGGGCGCGAATACGTGGGCCTGTCGCCCTTCACAAAGGAAAAGACGCCCTCCTTCTACGTCAACGACGACAAGGGCCAGTTCTTCGATTTTTCGTCCGGCAAGTCCGGCGACATCATCGCCTTCCTGCAGGAGGCCGAGCGCCTGACCTTCGTCGAGGCGGTCGAGCGGCTGGCCGCCGAGGCCGGCGTGCCGCTGCCGGCCGTCGACCCGCGCGCGGCCGAGCAGGACAAGGTCCGTCAGGGGCTTTCCGAGTGGCTGGAGCTGGCCGCCCAGTGGTTCGAAGCCGAGCTGCGCCGCCCCACGGGCCGCGAGGCTCGCGCCTATCTTGAGAAGCGCGGCCTGCCGGAGAAGGACTGGGCGCGCTTCCGCCTGGGCTTTTCGCCCCCCGGCCGCACCGCGTTGAAGGACTATCTGGTGGCCAAGGGCGCGCGGCCCGGTGAGCTGGTGGAGACCGGCCTCTTGATCGCGCCGGAGGAGGGTGGGGCGCCCTACGACCGGTTCCGCGACCGGATCATCTTCCCGATCGGCGACCCGCGCGGACGGATCGTCTCCTTCGGCGGACGGGCGATGGATCCGCAGGCCCGCGCCAAGTACCTGAACGGCCCGGAGACCAGCGTCTTCCACAAGGGCCACCAGCTCTATGGCCTGGCCGAGGCGCGCAAGATCATCGCCGCCGCGCCAGCGGAGGAGCACCTCCCCCTGGTGGTGGTCGAGGGCTACATGGACGTGATCGCCTGCCAGCGGGGGGCCATCCCGGCGGTGGCGGCCATGGGTACAGCGCTGGGCGAGGAGCAGATGGAGATGCTCTGGCGCCACCATCCGGAGCCGACGCTGTCCTTCGATGGCGACCGCGCCGGGCGGCAGGCTGCGGAGCGGACCATGGACCGGGCGCTGCCGTTGCTGAAGCCCGGCAAGAGCTTTCAATTCGCCATTGTCGAGGGGGGCAAGGATCCCGACGAGGTGCTGCGCGAACAGGGGCCGGCGGCGCTGAAGGCCCAGCTCGCCAACTCCACGCCCTTCGCCGAGGCGCTGTTTGAGCGTGAGCGAAAAGCGGCGCCCTACGACACGCCCGAGCGCAAGACCGCGCTGAAGGCGCGCCTTCGCAAGCTCGCCGCCACCATCGCCGACCCAGACCTCGCCCAGGCCTACAAGGAGGACCTGCTGGGCCGCTTCGAGCAGCTCTGGCCCACCCGGGCGGCGGTCTACACCGTGGGCGCGGCGGCCCGGGAGATGTCGCGCGCCCGCTGGGACAAGCGCCGCCCCGTCGCGGGACCTGCAACTCCGGAGGCGCGGGATGCGAGCCGTCGGCTGCGCCAGTCGCCCGGCAACCTGGCCGCCGCGCTGGCCCTGGCCGCGGTGCGCGATCCCGGCGTGATCGACGACAAGATCGAGCTGGTCGGCGCGCGCGGCTTTGGCGACGAAAAGCTGGATGGATTGGCCCAGGAACTGGTCCGCCTGCGATACGAGACGGAGGGCATGGAGTTCGACGTGGCCCTGCGCCACCTGCAGGCGCGCGGCTTCAGCCCTCAGATGCTGAGCGACCTCGAACGCGACGCGCGCCGCGCGGGCGTCAGCGCCCCGTTCCTGGCCGAAACCGGCGAGCCGGCCCGCGATCTGTGGCGCCAGGCTTTCGACCTTCTGATGCAGCTGGAAAGCCTGGAGCGCGCCGTGGAAGCCGCCGCCCGCGACCTCGACCGCGATCGCGATTCATCGACCCTCAACAGCCTGAAGACCGATCGCGACATTCTGCGCAAGCTGCTGAACAGCGACTGGTCGCACCCCGAAGAGGCGATCGCCCCCGTCCTGCCGCACTGAGCTCCGTCAGGCCCAGCTCAGGTCCGCATGCTTCAGCGGCAGGCGCCGCACCCGCTTGCCGGTGGCGGCGAACACCGCGTTGGTCAGGGCAGGCGCGAGCGGTCCGAGGCCGGGTTCGCCGACGCCGCCCCACTTTGGCCCGCCGCTGGGGACCAGGTGGACGTCGATGCGCGGCGGCGTGTCGGCCATGCGGGCCATCCGGTAGGTGTTGAAGTTGCCCTCCACCGGCGCGCCGCCCTTGATGGTGATCTCGCCCCAGAGGGCCGCGGTGAGGCCCATGATCACCGCGCCCTCCATCTGCTGGGCGACGGTGTTGGGGTTGGCCACGTGGTAGGGGTCGAGCACGCAGGTGACGCGATCGATCTTCAGCTTGCCGTCCTGCGCGACGGTGACTTCCACCACCTGGCCGGAGACGCTGCCGTAGGCCTCCAGGATGGCGATCCCGCGCCCGCGTCCCTTCGGCAGGGGCTGGCTCCAGTCGGACTGCTTGGCCAGCGCGTCGATGACGCCGAGCGCGTCGGGCCGGTCGGTGAGCAGGGCGCGACGATATTGGTAGGGGTCCTGGCCGGCCGCATGGGCGAGCTCGTCCATGAAACCCTCCATGAAGAAGCCGTTCTGCGAGGAGCCGACGCCGCGCCAGAAGGACACCGGGACGTGGCTGTTCTTGAGCAGCACGCCCACGTCGCGCGCCGGGAAACTATAGAAGCTCCCCTGGATGCACTCCGTGGCCATAGGCTCGCTGGCCTGGATCTCCTGGGGGCCATTGCCGCCCCGGAGCAGGGAGCCGACGGCGATGCGCGCCTGCAAGGCCTGCGGCTTGCCGTCCGCGCCCAGGGCCGCTCGGAAGCGGACGGCCGCCTGCGGGCGATAGCGGTCCCGGCGCATGTCCTGCTCGCGCGACCAGATCAGCTTGACGGGCTTTCCCACCTGCTTGGCGACGGCGATCGCCTGCAGCAGCTCGTCATGCGCCCCGCCGCGCCGGCCGAAGCCGCCGCCGACGAAGGCGTTGTGCACATAGACCTGCTCGGGCTTGAGGCCGGTTTCCTTGGCGGCCATCTGCAGCACCGCCATCGGCGCCTGGGTGGAGATCCAGACGTCGGCGCGGTCGGGGCCCAGGGCCACCGTGCAGTTCATGGGCTCCATCGGCGAGTGCGACAGGAAAGGGGCCTCGTAGACCGCCTCCACCAGCTTGGCGCCGGGCGCGGCGAGGGCTGCGCCCGCGTCGCCCTTCTTCTCGGCGGTGGCCATGGGCTTATCGAGCGCCTCGCGGTAGCCGAGGTTCAGGCTGTCGCTGTCGACGCCGCTGTAGCCGCCGTCCTCCCAGCCGATCTTCAGCGCATCGAGGCCCTTCTTGGCGCGCCAGTAGCGGTCGGCCACCACCACAACGGCGTCCTTCAGCTTCACGACACCGATGATCCCGCGCAGGTCCTTGAGCGCGGTGTCGTCCACCGACGTCAACGCGCCGCCGAAGACCGGCGCCGACAGAACCGCGGCGTAGACCATCCCCGGAACCTGGGCGTCGAGGCCGAACATGGCGGAGCCGTCGAGCTTGGCGGCCGTGTCGAGGCGTGGCGTCCACTTGCCGACCAGACGGTACTGGTCGGGCGTCTTGATCGCCGGTTCAGCGGGCAGGTGTACGCCCGCGGCGGCGGCGGCGAGGGCGCCGTAGTCGAGGCTGCGGTTTGACGCCTTGTGCACGCACTTGCCGGCGGCGATCGCGCAGTCCGCGGGATCGATCTTCCAGTGCTCGGCGGCGGCCAGGCGCAGGCGTTCGCGGGCGCTGGCGCCGGCCTGCTGCATCATGCTCACCGAGGTGCGCAGGCCGCTCGAGCCCACCGTCTGCATCCTGCCGTACAGCTTGCTGTCGGTGCGGGCGTTGCGGTTGGCCGAGGCGTATTCGACCCGCACCTTGGCCCAGTTGCAGTCCAGCTCCTCGGCCACCAGCATGGCGAGCGCCGTGGACGTGCCCTGGCCCATCTCGGCGTGGGGCACGCGCACGGTGACGGTGTTGTCAGGCTCAATGACCAGGAAGGCGGTCATTTCCTGGGACGGGTTGGTCCCGTCGGCCATCACCGGCGGCTGCATCGCCGCGCGGGCGTCCGCCGGCACGCCGATCACCAGGGCGCCGGTCGCCGAAAGCCCGCAGAAGACCAGGGCGCGGCGGGAAAGCGGGATGGCGTTCATGTGCGGGTCCCCTTGGCGAGGGCTGCTGCGGCCCGGTGCACGGCCTTGCGGATGCGCGGATAGGTCCCGCAGCGGCAGATGTTGGTGAGCTTGGCGTCGATGTCGGCGTCCGTCGGGTTTGGCGTGGCGGCCAGCAGGGCGGCGGCGGCCATGATCTGGCCCGACTGGCAATAGCCGCACTGGGGCACGTCCTCGGCGAGCCAGGCCTGCTGCACGGGGTGCTTCAGGGTCACTGAAAGTCCCTCGATGGTGGTGATCTGGCCCTTCACTGACCCGGCGGGGGTGACGCAGGACCGGACCGGCTTGCCGTCCACCTGCACGGTGCAGGCGCCGCATTGGGCGATCCCGCAGCCGAATTTCGTCCCGGTCAGGCCGAGCTCGTCGCGGAGCACCCAGAGCAGCGGAGCCTCCGGCTCCACGTCGAGGTCGTGGCGTTTGCCGTTGACGGTGAGCGTGATCATGAATGGCGACCTCCCGGGCGGGGGGAGCCTACGCCCAAAAGGGCAGCCAGGTCACGATGGCGGGAGGGGCGACTGCAGCCGCAAGCTGCGCTGGGATTCACCTGCGACAAAATCGCGTCATGATTTCCATAAAGTGAATTCTCCACGTCGGTTGCATGAGGCCGATCGCACCCCTCCCCTTACGGCTGTGCTTGACTTCGCGCCTCGCCGACGCCATCTGGCCTCGTGCGGATTTAGCGCGCTGTGACAGGTATCGATTCGGGCCGCCGCGATTTATCGGGCGCGCCCCTCGTCAGAGATCGAGATGCCTCCCTCGATGCGTGGTGATCCCAGTGGTCGCGCCTTTTCGCCGGTTCGCCGGCGGCGCTGGACGACGCCACCGCGGCCGTGAGGGGAACCTTCGCGGACGACGGGTTGTGGCGGAACCGTTCAGCGTCTGGAAACCAAGCGCGGCGCACTGCAGGGCACTTGTCGCAACGGAACGAATTGGGCGCGAGACGGGTCATTAGGCTTATGGGCCTTGGCTTTGTCCGACCGCCGCAAACCATTTTCGGCCCGACCCTTGCAGGAGGTTCGACGCCGATTTCGGAGACTTAGATGAGCACCACCACCGCCGAAGCCGAAACGCCAGAAACCACCGGTGGCGACGGGCCGCTGCTCGATCTGACGGACGCCGCGGTCAAGAAGTTCATCAAGCAGGCCAAGGCCCGCGGCTACGTCACGATGGACGAGCTGAACAAGGTGCTGCCGTCGGAGGAAGTGACCTCCGAAGCCATCGAAGACACGCTGGCTATGCTTTCCGAGATGGGCGTCAACGTCGTCGAGGCGGAAGAAGACGCCGAGGGCGGCGGTGAAGTGGCCGTGCGCGAAGAGTCCCAGGTGGTCGAGACCACCAAGGAGGCCGCCTACGACCGCACCGACGATCCGGTGCGCATGTACCTGCGCGAGATGGGCTCGGTTGAGCTGCTGTCCCGCGAGGGCGAAATCGCCATCGCCAAGCGCATCGAGGCCGGCCGCGACACGATGATCCGCGGCCTGTGCGAAAGCGCGCTGACCTTCGAAGCCATCATGGTCTGGCGCGAGGAGCTCGGTTCGGGCCGCATCCTGCTGCGCGAGGTGATCGACCTCGAACAGACCTATGGCGGCCAGAACGCCGGCGTGGAGGCCCTGCCGGTCGAGGCCGTCGCCGAGGCGCAGGAAGAGAAGGAAGAGGCCGAGGCCGTCGAGGGGCAGCCGGAAGGCGAGAGCGACGACGACTTCGACGACGGCGCGGGCCCGACGATCAGCGCCATGGAGGCCGAACTCCGCGAAGGGGTCATGGCCACCCTCGACGCCATCGCCGTCGAGTTCGAAGGCTTCCGCATGCTGCAGGAGAAGCTGGTGGGCCAGCGCCTGAAGGGCGAGGACCTTTCCGACAAGGATCGCACCGCCTACCAGGCCGCCACCGGCGCCATCGTGCAGCATCTGAAGACGCTGAAGCTCAACAACAACCGCATCGAGGCCCTGGTCGAACAGCTCTATGCGATCAACAAGCGCCTGATGGGCCTTGAAGGCCGCCTGCTGCGCCTGGCCGACAGCTATGGCATCAGCCGCACCGAGTTCCTGAAGGCGTACTTCGGTTCGGAACTGCGTCCGGACTGGACCGACCAGGTCAAGGCGCTGGGCATCCGCTGGACCAAGTTCGCCGAAAACGACAACGGCCAGATCGGCGACATCCGCACCGAAATCGCGGCGCTCGCCACCGAGACCGGCGTGCCGATCGACGACTACCGCCGCATCGTCCAGACCGTGCAGAAGGGCGAACGCGAGGCCCGCCAGGCCAAAAAGGAAATGGTCGAGGCCAACCTTCGCCTGGTGATTTCCATCGCCAAGAAATACACCAACCGCGGCCTGCAGTTCCTGGACCTGATCCAGGAAGGCAACATCGGCCTGATGAAGGCGGTCGATAAGTTCGAGTACCGTCGCGGCTACAAGTTCTCAACCTACGCCACCTGGTGGATCCGCCAGGCGATCACCCGCTCGATCGCCGACCAGGCGCGCACCATCCGCATCCCGGTGCACATGATCGAGACGATCAACAAGATCGTCCGCACCTCGCGCCAGATGCTGCACGAGATCGGCCGCGAGCCGACGCCGGAGGAACTGGCCGAAAAGCTGGCGATGCCGCTCGAGAAGGTCCGCAAGGTCCTGAAGATCGCCAAGGAGCCGATCAGCCTCGAAACCCCGATCGGCGACGAGGAAGACTCGCACCTGGGCGACTTCATCGAGGACAAGAACGCGATCCTGCCGATCGACGCAGCCATCCAGTCGAACCTGCGGGAAACCACCACCCGCGTGCTCGCCTCTCTGACGCCGCGCGAAGAGCGCGTGCTGCGCATGCGCTTCGGGATCGGCATGAACACCGACCACACCCTCGAAGAGGTCGGCCAGCAGTTCAGCGTCACCCGCGAACGGATCCGCCAGATCGAAGCCAAGGCGCTGCGCAAACTGAAGCACCCCAGCCGGTCGCGGAAGCTGCGGAGCTTCCTGGACAGCTAGCACCCACCCCCTCCCGTCATGGGGCTACGGCATTCACACATCTGAGTTTGCAGACGCGGGTGAGGTCTGATTCCGTCTGTTGATCAGTCGGGAGCCTTTGATGTCGGAGTTTGCGCTGGGGCGGTTTGGCGGCCGCCGCCTGGAAAAAGGGGGGCCTTCTTGCATGCCCGGCTTGTGGAGACGGGCGGACGGCAGGTTCGGGTTCGCCGCCTGGGCGGGGATCGGGCTGGAGAGATCCGCCTGACGCGGCTGTTGGGCCCCTGCTGGAAGCCTTCTGCGCCAAGCTCGAAGGCAAGACCCAGCGACAGAAGAACCCCCATCCCAAGGGCTCCCTCGCCTACGGCGCGTGGGTCTGCGCCCGCCTCGGAGGGTGGACCGGCTACTACGGAAAACCCGGCCCCATCGCCATGCTCGAAGGCTGGCTCTGCTTCCAAGCCGCCAAGCAGGGCGCCCGACTCCACGCCGGCTACCAAGATGTGTGAATCCGGTAGCTTCGCGGGGAGGGAGGTCCGCCTCGGGGATCAAGTCCGGGGGCTACGGCGTTTGAGGGGCCGTGACATACCTACGTTACGCGTTTGGACTCCGGCCGCGCCACGGCTCCGCTCTGGCGCTCCTTGCCTACCTCGCCCTGGCGGCCTGCGATCATCAGCGGGACCGTGTCATTGCGCCGCCCGCGCCCGCCGCCCAGCCCGCGCCGGCTCAGATCGGTGTCGCGTCCTACTACGGACGCGGGTTGGCCGGCAAACCGACCGCGAGCGGCGAGCCCCATAAGCCCAACGCCCTCACGGCGGCCAGCCGCACGCTGCCTCTGGGCACAACCGCCAAGGTCACCAATACCGAGAATGGCAAGTCCGTGACCGTCAAGGTCAATGACCGCGGCCCCTACGCCAAGGATCGCATCCTCGACGTCTCGCGCAAGGCCGCCAAGCGTCTGGGCTTCAAGCACGATGGTGTCGCTCAGGTTGCGGTGCAGCCGCTTCAGGCGCCGCCGGACGCGCACTGAAGGGGCTGGCCGCTCACGCGTCTACCGAACTCAGGAGCTGCCGATGTCCAGACCACCCCTTCCTCCGTTTACACGCGAGACCGCGGTTCAGAAGGTGAGACTAGCCGAGGACGGCTGGAACACGCGAGATCCGGCCAAGGTCGCCCAGGCCTACTCGATCGACACCCACTGGCGAAATCGCGCCGAGTTCGCGAACGGGCGCCCTGAGGTCGAGGCGTTTCTCCACCGCAAGTGGGCCAAGGAGCTGGACTACCGGTTGATCAAGGAGCTGTGGGCGTTCACCGGCGCCCGTATCGCCGTGCGCTTCGCCTACGAGTACCACGACGACAGCGGCAACTGGTTCCGGGCCTACGGCAACGAGAACTGGGAGTTCAAGGAGGACGGGCTCATGGCCTATCGTCATGCCAGCATCAACGAGCACCCGATCGCCGAATCCGACCGCAAGTTCTTCTGGCCGCTCGGCCGCCGTCCCGACGATCACCCAAGTCTCAGCGATTTTGGCTTCTGACTCCTACCGCCAGCCGTAGTTGAAGCTGATCGAGATGCGCTCGGCCTTGGCGCGGTTGGCCGGGACCTCGTGGCGCAGCCAGCTTTCCCACATCAACACTGTGCCGGGCTCTGGCTGCAGGTAGACGAAGGTCTGGGCGTCCTGCGGAGCATCGGCGCGTCTGGGCGGGGCGGCCATCATCAGGGGCAGGCGCGGGTCCTCCAGCTTCAGCGCGCTCGCGCCCGGCGGTGTGGCCACATAGACCGTGCCGGAGATCGCGCTGTGCGGGTGGATGTGGCCGGAGTGGGCCGCGCCGGGCTTCAGGATATTGACCCACAGGCTGTCCAGCTTCAGCCGTCCGCCCCTCAGGTCGAAGCTAAGATCCGCGGCGAAGACCTTGGCGTGGCGGTCCAGCAAGGTCTTCAGCTCGCCGAATACGCTGGCCCGCGTCGGCAGGTCGTCCAGCGAGGCGTATGAGGTGTAGCCGCCGTAGCCGTTGGCCTTGCACCAGGCGCGGCCGGCTGTGTCCTCCGCCGCCAGCATCCGGGAGGCATCTTCCAATTCGGACCTGAAATTTTCGAAACTCGGGTGCGTGCTAAGCGACGCTTCATAGATCGGAGTCGCGAACAGGGGACGCAGCGTCATGGGAGGCGCGCTAAGCTTCAAGCGGCACATTGTAAAGTCACGGCGGCTGGCGCTTCGTCCAAACGTCCGTTAGAAATTTGAGAAATTCGACTCTGCCACGTCGATGGCAGGGGGGAACTGGGGAGCAAACATGATCAGAACCATGGTGGCGCTGGCCTTGGCCGGTGCGGTGATTGGCGGCCAGGCGCAGGCGCAGACCGCGCCAGCGAAAGCCAAGCCGGCGGCGGCGAAGTCCGCGGGCAAGGCTGCGGCCTATCACGCGCCGCGCGGTCCGGATGGCAAGCATCCGGACCTCAACGGCGTCTGGCAGGTGATGAACACCGCCAACTTCAATATCGAGCCGCACGCTTCCAGCGCGGCGATGCAGATGCGCCCGGGTCCGGTCGTGCCGGTGCCGGCCAAGGAAGTCCTGGCGCTGGGCGCGGTGGGCTCGGTGCCTGCGGGTCTCGGCGTCGTCGAGGGCGGCGCGATCCCCTACAAGCCCGAAGCCCTGAAGGTTCGCGACGCCAACAAGGCCGACTGGATCCACAAGGACCCGGAGATCAAGTGCTACCTGCCGGGCGTGCCGCGCGCCAACTACATGTCGCTGCCGTTCCAGATCTTCCAGTCCGAGAGCGCGACCCTGATCGCCTATGAATATGCGGGCGCGGTGCGCAATCTGCAGTTCAAGGATCCGGGCCCGGCGCCGGTCGACAGCTGGATGGGCCAATCGGTGGCCCACTGGGAAGGCGACACGCTCGTGGTCGTCGTCACCGGCATGCTCGACTCGACCTGGTTCGACCGCGCCGGCAACTACCACACCGGCGATATGAAGGTTGTGGAGCGCTGGACGCCTACCGGCCCCGGCGTCATGCGCTACGAGGCGGAGATCACCGACCCGGAAATCTTCACCCGCCCGTGGAAGATGAGCATGAATCTCTACAAGCACGTCGGCGAGGACGCGCGCCTGCAACAGTTCAAGTGCGTCGAATTCGTCGAAGAACTGATGTACGGTCACCTCCGGAAAGAGCCGCTGAAGTGACCTGATCCGCCCGTCCTTTTTCGTCGCAGTGAATGCGGCGAGTTTGGATGATAAAAAAGCAGCATCCTCCGCTGGAGACGTCCCAATGAACTTTCGTCGTTTCATTATCCCCACTGTGATTTCCGCCGGCCTCCTGGCCGCCGCCAGCCTGGGCGTGACCCAGGCTGTCGCCCACCACGCCTTCGCCGCCGAATTTGACGGCAAGTCGCCGGTCCTGCTGCGCGGGAAGGTGACCAAGGTCGAGTGGATCAATCCCCACGCCTGGGTGCACGTCCAGAACACCAACCCGGATTTCGCGCAGGTCGAATGGATGGTCGAGGGCGGCACGCCCAACACCCTGCTGCGCGCCGGCATTGATCGGAATTCCCTGAAGGTCGGCACCGAGATCGTGGTGCGTGGCTATCAGTCGAAGGACAAGGCCTGCACGCCGATCTGCAAGGCCAACGGCCGCGACGTGACCTTCCCCGATGGCCGCAAGCTGTTCATGGGCTCGTCCGGCACGGGCGCGCCGAAGGACGGCGCTGACGCCACCGAGAAGCCGTAGTCGGCGACCAACCGGAATGAGAAGGGGGGCGTTCGAGCCCCCCTTTTTTCTGGCGCCACGTTGCGTCGCGGACCGAGGTCCGCCGGCGGGTTACAGCAGGTTACAGCAGGTTACGGACGCCGGGCGGAGCGTGAGCGCGCAAGGCCGATCTTGAGCCATTGCCAACAATGCGGCTCAAGCCCCGACCTTGAGAATCCGTGTAATTCGGCCCTGTAACCGAAGTGTAACGGCGCCGGAACCGTAAGCTGCTTGATTGCCGCCCAGCAGCCGGAGTCTATGCGGCAAAGGCGATGGCAAAGACCGTCGTCCGAAGGTGAGGAACGGGATGAACGGATTGCAGGCGTGGATCAACGCCTTCCTAAACTGGCTCGAGCACGTGTGGGGCAAGGGCCCGACGCCGGACGGGCAGTCCTTCAGCGAACTCCTGCTGGGGTCGCTGAACTTCTGGAGCCTGCTGGAAGGCACACACCTCATCGCGTTGATGCTGTTCGCCGGCACCATCCTGGTGGTGGACCTGCGGCTCTTGGGCGTGACCTTCCGCAAGACCAAGGTCTCCACGATCAGCGACGCGATCCTGCCGCTCACCGTCTCCAGCTTCATCTTCGTGGTCATGACCGGGACGGCCTTGCTCTTCGCCAAGCCCATTTTCTACTACCACACGGTATGGTTCCTCGCGAAAATGGTCTTTCTCGCGCTGGCCCTGCTCAATATCGTGGTGTTCCACGGCCGGGTGCAGGCGACCCAAGGAACCTGGGACGCCGATGAGACGCCGCCGACCGCGGCGCGTATGTCCGCCGCCGCCTCCCTCACCCTCTGGACCCTGGTGGTCATCTGCGGCCGGTTCATTCCCTACGACGTGTACCAATGCGGCAAGGCGCAGCCGGATTTCATCAACTGGGTGCAGCAGTGCAAGACCTCTGAGAAGGGTGAAGAGAACATGGCCGGCCAGCGCTTCGATGCACAGATGTGGCAGCCCCAGTCATGAGCGGCGGTCTGACCTTTGAGCATTTGTTGCCCCAGGCCTCAGCCTGGGTGGAGACCTTGGGCACGTCGCCGGTCGCCCTCTTCGTCAATGGCCCGAAGTTCGGCTACGCCTCGTGGGAAGTGGGCCACATCCTGTCGCTGATCCTGATCGGCGGCACGACGATCCTCATCAACCTGCGCCTGTTGGGCGCGGGCGTGACAAACGAGGAGCCACGGGAGATCTACCGCAACCTGCGGCTCTGGCAGAACATTGGCGTGGTCGGGATCATCGTCACAGGCCTCCTGATCGGCTCGGCCAACGCGGTGAAGCTCTATAACAGCAGCGCCTTTACGGTGAAGATGATCGCCTTGCTGTCAGGCATCATCCTGACCTATGGCGTGAGCCGGCCGGTCGCCGCAGCTAATGGCGCGGTGGGGCTAATGCCCAAGATCTGGTTTGCGATCGGCGGGGCCATCTTCCTGTCCGGCCTCTGGGTTCTCTGTACGACGGTCCTGATCGACGTGGGCGTTTATCACGTCATCACGGCGGCGGCGCTGATCCTGATACCGGTCACGCGCGGCCGTGTGCGCTGGGGCTATATCGCCGGCATGGTGGCGCTGATCGTCGCCCAATTCGTCCACACCCACATCATCATCAAGCCGGACGACTACGCCCATCTGGACCCGGTCAATAAGGTCTACACGGCGCTCTATGCCGTCTGGCTCCTAGGGACGGCGCTGATCACGCTCTTCCGCGGGCGCGGCGAAGAAGGCGGGCCACTGACCAAGCTGATGGCCTACTTCGGAATCCTGGTGTGGGTGCTGGGCGCGACGGCCGGGCGGTGGATCGCTTACCAGTAGGACCGGCGCCGCAGGGGCGAAGCGAAGGCGGCTTAGTTCGTCTTCGGACCGCTCTGCAGGTCGAGCAGGGACTGCCACATCTGGTCGGCGACTTTGACTACGCCTACGTCCGCCTTGAAGGAGGTGGAGGCCTGGATCTGGGTCACCGCCTCCTGGGCGTAGTCGACGTTGCCGCTCGCCCCGCCGGTCGCGATGCGGCTGGCCGAGGCGCTGAGTTGCTGGGTGGCGGCCATCATGCCGTAGCGGGCGGTGGAGATCGGGTCCATTTCGCCAGTCTGCACATGCTACGGTTAAGCTATCGCGAGGTTTCGTGGTGAACGGCTCAGGTATCGTGAGCGCACCGCCCTGCGCCCCTCGGCCAGTTGACGCACGCGTCAGATCGGCGGCTCAATAAGGGCTCGTGGGGACAAAGACGGAGACGGTCATGAAGCTTTCCATCATTCTCACCTCGGCGGCTCTGACCCTCGGCGCCGGTGCGTTTGGCGCGGGCCTCGCCTCGGCGGACACCCTGGACCGAACCTCCACCAGCATCTGCCTCGACGGCAGCGGCCACGAGAAGCCCGTCACCTGCCGGGGGCAGGACGCCACTCGCCTGAACCAGCAGACCGATATCTGCGTCTGTCCGGGCGCGACGCGGCAGGTAACCGCGCCCCTGTGCCCGCCGGGCGTCAAGCCGCCACCCGAGAGCATGGACTACGTCCAGGCCCGGCTGAAGGCGATCAATCACGGCAGCGTCGTCGGCGCCACCTGGCGCGGCCAGCCGATGTGCGTGGCGCCGCACCGCGGCTGACCTGCCAAGTCAGCCGCGTTGAACCGGCCGAGCTTCCTGCGTATTTGGAAGCATGTCGTTTTCCCGTCCCGCCGTCCTCAGCCTAATTGTCCTGGCGCTCGGCGCCTGTTCGCCCGGCGCGCCCAAGGGAGTCGACAAGGACACGCTGGACGCCGCGGTCTCCCGCGCCATCGGCGACCCGGCCTCGTGCCTGCTGATCGCCGAACAGGGCAGTGGCAAGCTGGTCTACCGCTACAACACCCACACCGAATGCGCGCGCTCGCTGCCGTCCTGCGTCGGCGCCGCGTCCAGCGAGCAGACCCTCGACCAGCTCCTGAAGGCCACCCTCAAGGACGGCCAGGCCCGCACGCTCAGCTGCAGCTCCACCAAGGACGCCTCGCGCGGCGTGGGCTGGGCCTCTGGCCCAATCCCCGGCAAGGGCCTCGTCTATGCCGCGATGATGGAGGGCGAGCGCGCCTTCCCCGGCCGGATGATGGCCGACCGCCTGGCCAAGGCCTTCAAGGACGCCGGCCTCTAACGCGCCAGTTCATAGACGGCGGCGACCTCGACGCGCACGTCGAGCTCGCCGGGCGCCACCGAGGTCTCGGCCTTCTGCGCCCGGGCCATGGCCATGAGCGGGACCGGCGGCCGCGGCCCCTCGGAAGCTGAACCCTCGCTCAGCGACACCAGGCGCGAGACGCGGTAGCCGGTGGCTCGCGCATAGAGGTCCGCCTTGGCCTGCAGAGCGTGGACCGCCTGCTCGCGCGCCGCATTTTCCGCCGCCGCCGGATCGGCCAGGCCGAAGCTGATGCCGTTCACCTGGTTGGCGCCGGCGCCGACCGTGGCGTCCACAGCCGCGCCAAGGCGGGCCAGGTCATGCACCGTGACGCTGAGCTGGTTCGCCGCCTGGTAGCCTGTCAGCCGTGGCGCCTGGCCCTGCTCGTAGGCGTACTGGGCGCTGAGGGTCAGGCCGGAGGTGCGGATGTCCCTTGCCGCCACGCCGGCAGCTTTCAACGCCGCCATCACCTGATTCATGCGCCCGGCATTGTCCGTCAGCGCCTGAGCCGCGGTTCGCGCCTCGGTGGTCACGCCCAGGCCGATGCTGGCCATGTCCGGCGCGGCCTTGACCTCGCCGACCGCCGCCAGATTGACGGTCGTGGCGTGGAACAGAGTCTCGGCGGCGGCTGGCTCGGCAGCGGCCTCGGCGATCGACATCGCCGATCCGGCCAGCAGCACGCCAAGCACGCCAGCGCACAGATAGGTTTTCATCGCAGTCTCCATCGGCCCACGCCCCAATCGCGCAAGCCTCGCAAAGCGTCGATGAACGCAAGCTTATAGGCGCAAGCTTTGAGCCCCCGGCGCCGCGTGCTAACCGCCACAGACGCATCGCTGCTGGGGCCTGTAGCTCAATGGTTAGAGCCGGCCGCTCATAACGGTCTGGTTGCAGGTTCGAGTCCTGCCGGGCCCACCAGCGAGGCGTCCAGGGACGTCTTTTGGCGTCCAGAGAGGTCTCAAAAAACGCATTGAAAACAGTGTCATAAGTACTGTTATGGTCTGGCGAGTTTTGACATGATGCATGCCAGTTGTTGGGCGATTTGTTGGTAATTGTTGGTATCGCTGTCGGTATTTGCAGTACTCGTGTTCATGCAACGTTCTCATGCCGCCCGCCGACGCAAACTCCGAAGCCTCAAGCCAGGCCCCAAAGCGACGAAAATCGCAGACGGGGGAGGCCTCCACATTGTCGTGACGCCGAACGGCTCGAAGCTCTGGCGGCTCGCCGAGCTGGTCGCGATCCACAAAGCCAACCCCAGCCGGCTGCTCCCGCTGCACTTGGACAGCTGAGCCCGGAGACCGCGCCGTGGGCGGCGGATGGCCCGAAACATCGAGCGGGTTATGACCGGACGCTTACAAGAATCCCCGGACTTCCGCATCTTCGTCGGCAGGCCGACCTCGGCGCCGCCTGGAAGAAGACCTCGGCCGAGGACCGGGAGTTCCTGTCGGTGAAGCTCGACGATCCCAGCTTCCCGGCGGCGATCTACGCCTCACTGGTGGACGCGGACGACGGCTACAGCCTGATCTGGTCCCGCAGGGGCGGGAGGCGCTGATCCGAGACGAGGCGCACCGCCGATCCTGGCGGGGCGCCCGGCATTTTCCCGTAAGGGACAATTTGGCGATTTTCCCGTCTGCGAGCGCGACATTATCCCGATCGGGAAAGTTCTTCGATGGTCGCGGGGGCGCCGCTAGTGACGCGCCAGGGGCACGATCTCCAGCTGATGGTCGATGGCTTTGGCGACATAGCCGGGGAGGGGCAGGTTCGCCTTTTCCTTGCCCCAGACCTCGCGGAAGGCCGCGACCGTATCGGTCGCCGTCTTGAGGACAAGGTGCTCAGGGAGTCCGGCCTTCGCGGCCATGTAGGCCAGTTCATCCTGGTTGAAGTCCCGCCAGAATTTGCTCCGGACGACCTTGAGCGAGGCCTTCTCGTCGGGAATGTAGGCGGTTGTCGCAACGAAGTCGTAGGCGGGCGCCACCGTCGCATTGATCCCGTCGCGGTAGAGCAGCGACCAGTTCTTCAGGTGCATGTCGGCGTTGCCGATCAGGGCGTTGAAGACCAGGCGTCGGATGAACTCCACCAGGCCGGGCCCGCCGACTTCGCGCCAGATCACCTCGGCGATGTTGCGGTAGGAAGCCCGACCGTACTTCTCGTCCGGATAGACCCCGAACACCTGGGCGAAGTCCTCCATGTGCAGGCGCTCCTGTTTGAAGGGCCGATCGAAACGCGCGGTCGCGAAGGCCTGGCCCGCAAGCCGTCCGATCCCTTCCGGCAGTCCGGCGATCTCGTCGAGTGCAACCAGCTTGATCTCCGGGACTTCGATTCCGATCGTCCGGGCCATCGTCATCATGGAGAATTCATTCTCCGAGACCTGCTCGTAGCGGTTCGAAGGCAGCTTCACGATCCAGTCGCCGCCATCGCCGTGGACGGGAATGGTGAGGCCGCCATCGGCGTTGGTGACAGCCGAGAACTTCAGCTGCACGCCGGCCAGGGAGAACCGCATCGCGTGGTCGGTCGTGGGGATCCGGAAGCGGGGCGCTGGCGCCGTTCCCCCGTTGGACAATTCGCTGCCATCGGGCGTGTGTGCTGTGACGGCGCCGGGTAGGTCGTCCCCCAAGGCGGCGAGCAGGTGGAATTCCCGGACGGCCTTCACCCCTGCGCGTTCGGCGAGATAGTCCCGCAACTGGCCCTCGGGGAGCAGGTTTGAGAAGAAGGGCAGGAGCTGGATGCGCGTTGGCTTCTGGTCGCGCAGCAGCTCACCCGTCGCCGATTTGAACGACAGGCTGAGCGTGGGACGTGCGGGATCCTCAACGTAGGCGTCGTCGAAGACGAAGATCGTGCGGTCGTTGCCCAGGCCGGTGAGTTCGCCGACCCGGCGTTCAGCGAGACGGATTTCGAGGCTGTCGGCCATCAGCTAGTCCTCGTCGTCGAGGGTATAGGCGGGACGTTCGGCGTCAGGCCGGCGGTGGGCGAGCTGGTTGCGGAACTTGGTGAGATAGTCGGTCAATTCGGTGACGCGGGAGGGATCGGCGCCCGCTTCCACTTCGGATTGAAGGCTTGCCACGATCTCGGCGAGTTCTGTCTGCCAAGCGTGTGTTGGGTTGGTCGGAGCGAGGTGTTCAATCTCAAAAGCAAGGGTCGCCAGGCGTTGTGCGATGGATTCCTTTGCCCGATCGGCGCTGAGGACGCGGACGAGCTGGTTCAGCGTGTTGACGGCGCCACGAACCGTTCGAAGGTGAGCGTTCGCCCCTGCTTCACGGATGATTGTTGTGACCGCGGTTATTGCGCTTCGCGGTACGAGTGCAACTTCCAGATCGAGCAAGCGGGCGAGTTCCAGGAAGGTCGACAGACGCAAATCCACGACGCCACGCTCGATACGGGAGATTTGCGCCTGAGGCACATTGGCTTTGGCGCTCAGTTCGCGTTGCGACCAGCCCTTGGCGGTTCGCGCTCGTAGCAGGTCCTCAGCGAAGGGTACGGTTTGGTAGTTCATGGTTTTGATGCTTCAAACTATATCAGATCGTTGATATGATATATAATGGAATATCAAACCTAAACGAGATGTGCGCCTTCTGATGTCGTAAAACGTATCACGGATAGGGGGTGATATCGAATTATATATCGAACTAGGGGGTCGCCACGAGCGGTCTCTACATTTTCGAAAACGTTCCTTGCACAGAAGGATGGCACCAGCCCGCTGACGCGGCTGAACGCTTCCGCCGCCAGCGTCGCAAGTATGACTTCCCAGGATCCGCTGCCAGCCTGTCCACTTCGTCGAGGAACTCTCCTTTCGTTTCAAATGTCGCGGCGTTGCGAAGGACGACTAGCAGCAACGGCTGCGCGTAGGCCACCAACTGGGCCAGTAGTGCTTCTTGGCGAGGGGTGAGGGGACCTCCGCGCGGCTGACGGAGCAAACGATATCCGCGCATCACGGTCTTGCTGACAGAGTCAGGCTCGGAGGCCGGAACAGGGACACGCTCAGCCTGGCTTGTCGAACAGTCCCGAGCGTTGTTGAGCCATTAGCTAGGAAGGAATATGAAGTTGAAGACGTAGTCTTCGCGGCAGGCCGGGCGCCGGTGGTGCTTCTCTGGATCGAGACGCGAGAATGGCGTCAAGGTGCCGCGCACCAGCGCGAAACAGCTGTACCCATAGGCGTTGACCGACTCCACCATGTCGCTGATCGGCACGTGGGTGTGGGCCTCTTCCATCTCGATCAAGAGGTTGGGGCGGTCCCGACGCAGGGTGTCGGCGGCCCCCTCCAGGACTTCTCTTTCGAAGCCTTCGACGTCGATCTTCATGAAGCCCACGTTGCGGATCCCGAGCTCGTCAAAACGCACGGCTCGCACGACGACCTTACGGTGATCACCGCTCACCTTGGTGGCGCTGAGCGAGGCGCCCTGGTTGGAGAATCCGTTTGCGCTTCTGGGGACCAGAAGATCGGCAGGCGCCGAGACGTTGCTCAGGGCTTCTGGGTGGAGCACAACCTGACCGGACGCCCAGCTGCTTAGGACGCGGAAGAGCTTCGGGTTCGGCTCGAAGGCATGCACCGATTTGCTGTGGGCCATCAGCGCGTAGGAATAGACACCTTTATTCGCGCCCACGTCGATCGAAACGCGCTGCTTGTTAGCCAGGATCGAAACGAGGTGTAATTCCGGTTCGCCCTTCCGAAGATTTCGATGGTGGAGATATGCAATGCGCGCCCGAGGAGGCAGCAGCGCTTTGAGATGTTCCTCGAATTTGAGAGGGGGTTCCCAGGCTTCGCTGTTCGCGGCGTTCGTCGGCACGGCGGAATTTCCTTCCACGCAGAAGTGACCGTTCTTCACATCGATCACGGCGTGCCACCATTCTGCTTGAAATAGGACGCCGCTGAGACATGTCCTCCTCAAGATCAAGGCGTCGATCCAGGCCATCACCCGCCCCGCGGCCGTTATCGGTGCAAACGCTGAGAGCGCCACTGGGGTGATCTGGATCAAAGGCCTCGCGCCCGGAGATCGGTAAGCATGCGCCCAGCTTTGCTGGGGGCTCCGCCATGGATTACCGTTCCGCGTTCGAAAACGCCGTAGAGAAGGTCCCCACCATCTGCAGGTAGGCGATCAGCGCATCCATGTCGGTGACCCGGTCCGGGTGGCCGTCAAAATCCCGCTGCACGATCCTCGCGCCATAGCGCTTCTTGAGCGCCGTGCCGCGCGCGTCGAACGGGTCGGCCTGGGCCTCAAGGTCGTCGATGGCGTGAGCGACTTGATCGTTCGTATACGGAACGCCGACCTTCTGTTGCGCCGCCAGGCGCTCGGTCATGTCTTGGTAGTCGAGGTCCTTGTCGGCCAGGAAGGCGTAGGGCGGCATGGTCGATTCCGGCCCCATCGAGCGGGGGTCCGTCAGATGCTGACGGTGCCACTCGTCGGAATACTTGCCGCCGACCCGCGCCAGGTCCGGGCCGTTGCGCTTGGACCCCCACTGACCTGATGTCCACCGGTGTGGCGCCGTCGCGCCGTTGTGCGACCGTTCGAGCGGCGCCAGCGAGGCTGGCGCGAACTTGAACAGGAGAGGTTCAGTGGAACAGGAAATCATCTTCATAGGATTGGACGTGCACAAGGCGACGATCGCTGTGGCGCTGGCGCCGGACGGCCGCTCGAACGAGGTCAGGTTCCAAGGCTCCGTGCCACATCGGCCGAGCGCGATGGCGGACCTCGGACGACGGCTGCAGATCAAGCAAGCGAGGTGACCATCATCCGAACCACAGGGTCGGTTCTGAGCTTGTCCCAGGCGCCCGAGAGCGTCATCAGGCCGTTGGTCATCCCGCCCCAGGACGGCATCCACAGCATGATCGAGAAGGTCATGCCGAGCGTCTGCGTCCACTGCGGCAGGGCCGTGTAGTGGAGGTGGTGCGGGCCGGCCCAGATGTAGATGAAGATCAGCGCCCGGTCGTGGGAGAAGGCGGTCGCCATCAGGCTGAGCAGGGCGCCGACGCCACAGAAAGCGTAGAGCAGAATGACGCCGAACGGCGTCTCGTCCTCGTGTGTATTGATGGCTGTCATGGCCCCCGGACTTCCCGCGACTGGTGTGTCCGCGAAAATGCCCCGAGGCCCGGATCTGGCGCGTTGATATGGGTCAAGGCAGGCCGTTCGCCCATAGCGCCTATAGCCTTCATTCCTCAGGAGCTGGGTCCATGCCTCCCCGCAACGCCGTCCACCCGCTCGTCCAGTCGGGGATGCTCCTGATTGGCGCCGCCGCCGTCCTCGCCGACCTGGCGTGGGCGCATATGCGCAGTCTCTCTCAAACCTACGGCGAGATCTGCGGATCGGGCTCAGGCGTCCTGGCGCACTGCCCAGCCTGCTACGGCAGCGCGCTGTTCCTGGCTCTCGGCGTCGCCGCCCTTGGCCCAGCTCGAACCACGGTTCAGCCGTTCAAGCAGTCCGACCTCGCCGCGCGTCAGGCTTCAGTCATCTGATCAAGACCCGCGCGGCCACGCCCGACGCGGAAATCAGAACCAGGAACCCGGTCCAATAGAGGCCTGCGAGCCGTCGACTGAAGGCGCGACGGCGTTTGAATTGGGATCCCGGGAGGGCCCTCGCCCCCCTCGTCCGGCGTTGCGCTGGGGGAGGGGCGAGGCGGTCGGCCTCCGGGTTGCCGCGGCAATGCGCCACTGCGAGACCGCACCAGACGTCCATAGGCGGGCCGGCCATCTTAGGCCGCCTTCAGCATTTGCGCGGCGCGCCGGCGCGCGACCACAAGCGCGCGCCCGTGGCGGACGATCTGGCGGTCGAGGACGAAGCCGGCCTGGTCCAGCAGCCAGTCGAGCGCCATCAGGGTCGATTGGCCTGGAACGCGGCATCGGAACAGGAAGACACCGCCCGGCTTCACCTGGCGGCCAACCGCCAGCAG
>DASRRU010000153.1:0-7648 GCA_035656795.1 Phenylobacterium sp.
GACAACTTCGTCGCCGCCACCTTCGGCCCGCGCTAGCTGTCGGCCACTAGTTCTCTTCTTGGCCCGGCGTTGTCACGGTGAAGCCCTTGGCGCGTAGCTGATCCAATACGCCGCCCAGCGCCAGCAGGGGCCGGAGCTGGACAACGGCGATGGCGTGCCCGGGCTTCTTCAGCGCCTGTTCGATCGCCGCCACCTGGTCGGCCTTGACCCTGGCGTCGAAGGTCTGGGCGCCGGGGACGACGGCGATGCAGCGTTCGTAGGTGCGTTCATTGGCCAGCGCGGCGCGCACGTCGCCCTGGGCCCAGGCCCGGGCCGCGGCCTGGGTGACCGCCGGCCCGGCTTCCGCCTGGGCCAGGACCTCGTCGAAGCAGGCCATGCCTGCGGCCTGCGGCGTGCGGATGATCGCCCCCATCAGCGGCCCGATGTCATAGCTCTTCTGCGAGACCGGTATGCGCGCGCGCTGCGCCAGGAGCTTGATCAGCTTCGTCGGGTCGGCGGTCGTGAGGGCGGTCTTCTCTCGATAATCCGTGGCCAGCACCAGGCCCGCGGCCAACGGATTGCGGGTTGCATAGTGGTCCGGCGGTTCACCGAGATGCGTGCGGACGCTCGCGAAGCGGGCCCGGCGCTCTGGGTCCAGCGTCGCCTCGAACGGCCCGCCGCCGCGCAGGCGCAGGAAGTTGAACGCCGCCCCGATCACCCCTGTGAAGCTCACCTTCACGTCCTGAAAGGGCAGGATCACCTGGTTGGCGTCGGCCAGCCGCCGCTCGAAGACGCCCCGGTCCCAGGCCATCCGCTTGGGGGCCAAAGACGGCGCGCCCAGCACATAGACCGTGGTCGTCCCGTTGGAGACCGTCCACCAGGCGGGGCCGGGAAGGCGGGCGGTGACCACCAGCTCCTCGACGAGCACCGCATCAGGGTCGTTGGGGTCCGGGCGCGAGGGGGTCGGCGGCGCCTGGCCCCAGGCCGGGGCCGCCACGGCGAGCGCGGCCAGCATGCCGCCCAGGCCCAATCGCGCCCACGCCCGGCGTCCCGGAATCGCCCTATATTGGATATCTGTCGAAAGCCTCGCCATGCCGATCCGTCGTCTGCCGCCTGAAACCGTCAACCGCATCGCCGCTGGCGAGGTGGTGGAACGCCCAGCGAGTGCGGTCAAGGAACTGGTGGAGAACGCGCTGGATGCGGGCGCGTCTCGGGTCGAGATCCAGGCTGACGGCGGAGGCCTGACCCGCATCCTGGTGGCCGACGATGGCCAAGGTTTGACCGCCGCCGAGCTGCCTCTGGCCATTGAGCGGCACGCGACCTCCAAGCTCGTCCCCGACGACGCCGGCGACTACGACCTCTTGCATATCGCAACCCTAGGGTTTCGCGGCGAGGCCCTGCCGTCGATCGGCTCGGTGGCGCGGCTCTCGATTTCCAGCCGCGCGCGCGGCCAGACCGAGGCGCATGCGATCCTCGTGGAGGCCGGCGCCGTGGGCCCGGTTTCGCCGGCCGCATTCCCCGATCCGCACGGCGCGCGGGTGGAGGTGCGCGACCTCTTCTACGCCACGCCGGCGCGGCTGAAGTTCATGAAGTCGGAGCGATCCGAGGCCATGGCCATTGCCGAGGAAATCAAGCGCCAGGCCATGGCGCACGAGGCGGTAAGCTTCGCGCTGGACCTGGACGGCCGTCGCACGATCCGCCTGCCGGCCGAAACCATGGGGCCGGAGGGGCGGCTGGCGCGGCTGTCGGCGATCATGGGCCGCGAATTTTCCGACAATGCGCTGGCGCTGGATCACGAGCGGGAGGGCGTGCGCCTCTCGGGCTTCGCCGGCCTGCCGACCTACAACCGCGGCAACGCCGCCCACCAGTACCTGTTCGTCAACGGCCGCCCGGTGCGCGACCGGCTGCTGCAGGGCGCCCTGCGCGCCGCCTACGCCGACTTCCTGGCCCGCGACCGCCATCCGCTGGCGGCGCTCTATGTCGAGCTGGACACGGCCTACGTCGACGTCAACGTCCATCCGGCCAAGGCCGAGGTCCGCTTCCGCGATCCGGGCCTGGTGCGCGGCCTGATCATCGGGGGTCTGCGCCACGCGCTGGCCGCGGCCGGCCACCGCGCGTCGACCACCGTGGCCAGCGCCGCGCTCGGCGGTTTCCAACCCGGAGGGGGATGGTCGCCGCCCCCCTCGGCCACGGGCTATTCCGCCTGGCGCCAGGCGGGCTGGCAACCATCATCGCAGGGTGGTCTGGCCGCCGCCGTCCAGTCGATCCCCGGCCTCACCGAGGTCTCCGCGCGCGCCGAACCTGTATGGACGCCCGGCGTCGCGGAGGAGGGCGCGCCGGCCCCGGTTTTCGATCCGGTCGACTATCCGCTCGGCGCGGCGCGGGCCCAGGTGCACGAGACCTACATCGTCGCCCAGACCCGCGACGGCGTGGTGATCGTCGACCAGCACGCCGCCCATGAACGACTGGTCTATGAACGGATGAAGACCGAGATGGCCGATGGCGGCGTGGCCCGTCAGGTGCTGCTGTTGCCGGAGGTGGTCGAACTCGACCCCGCCGAAGCCGACCGGGTGGCCGCCAAGGCCGAGGAGCTCGCCGCGCTCGGCCTGATGCTGGAGCCCTTCGGCCCGGGCGCGGTCCTGGTGCGGGAGGTCCCCGCCTTGCTGGGCGAGACTGACGTCTCGGGCCTGGTCCGCGACATCGCCGACGACCTGGCTGAGAATGGTCAGGCTCTGGCATTGAAGGAACGGCTGGCGGACGTCTGCTCCACCATGGCCTGCCACGGCTCGGTGCGCGCCGGTCGAAGGCTCTCCGCGCCGGAAATGAACGCGCTTCTCCGCCAGATGGAAGCCACGCCCCACTCCGGCCAGTGCAACCACGGCCGGCCCACCTACGTTGAGCTCAAGCTCGCCGACATCGAGCGTCTCTTCGGGCGCAGGTGAGGTCGCCGTGAGCGACCTCACCACCTGCTTGACCGTATGACCGCCCACAATCGATTTTCCTCGTCGGTGGCGGCGATATCAGGCCTCACGGGACGGTCAAGCGACCTCGAGTTCCGCCTCCACCTCGTTCGGACCGATGGGACCGCCGAGGACGTTGCTCATCGCCTCCAGCAGGCGCTCCGGTTTGATCGGCTTCTCGACCACGCCGTTCATGCCGCATTGCCGGTAGAAGGCGGCGTCTGCCGGATCAGCGTTGGCCGTGAGCGCCAGGATCGGCGTGAGGCTGCCCTCCGTGCGGCCTGAGCGAATGCGCTGGGTCGCTTCGACCCCGTCCATCCCAGGCATCTTGATGTCCATCAGCACCAGGCCGAACCGGCCGGTGGCGGCGGCCTCCACAGCCGCGGCGCCGTCTTCCAGGCATTCGCAGGTGCAGCCGAACATCTCCACCAGCGTCTGGGCGACCATGCGGTTGGTGGCGTTGTCGTCGACCACCAGCACATGCAGCGCGCCGCCGGCCGCTTCTACCGGGCTGATTATGGGCGCGGCAGCCTGCGGTTCCGGCAGCCAATGCAGCGGAGCCTCGAAGCGGAACAACGCCCCGCCGCCCGGATTGGCGGCAGCCTCGATTCGTCCGTCCATGCGCGCCATGATCTGGCGGCAAACGGCCAGGCCCAGGCCGGCTCCGCCCAGCCGCACCCCCGCCTCGGTCTGCCGGAAGGGGTCGAAGATGGACTCCAGCCGGTCGGACGGAACGCCGGGGCCGGTATCGGCCACCTCGCCAATGAGGATTACGTAGTCGCCGTCCCGGCGGGCGTCGAGGCGCACGTCGACCGCGCCCTCCGCAGCGAACTTCATGGCGTTGGAGACCAGGTTGTTGATCACCTGTTGAATACGAACCCGGTCGGCGAGGACCCACAGGTCGGCGGGGCCGCAGTAGGCGGCGGTCAGGGCCACGCCCTTCAGTTCGGCCTGCGACGACCACAGTGACATGACCTCGTCGACGACCATGGAGGCCAGCACGGGCTCCTCATTCAACTCCAGGCCGGAGGCCTCGGCGCGCGAGAGGTCCAGCGCGTCATTCAGCAGGCGCAGCAACGTGCCGCCGGACTGCACGATGGTGTCGACGAGCGGGGTCAGGTCGGCCTGGCGGGACTTGCGGCGGATGATCTCGGCGACCGCCAGCACCCCGTTGAGGGGCGTGCGGATCTCATGGCTCATCACCGCCAGGAAGCGGGCCTTCGCGGCCAAGGCATCCTGGGCGTGCTCGGCCAGGCGCTTCATCTCATGGGCGTGGGTGGCGGTGGCGGCGGCGGTGACCTGCAGCAGGGAAAGCGCAGTGCCCACGCCGGCGTAGCGGCCGGCGCAGGTGACGATGAATCCCTGCAGCAGCTCCGAGGGACTCTCCTCCATCACCCGTCCGCAGAACTCCTCGACGGTCATGTCACCGTCGGCGATCAGCGGGTCGGTCTTCATCCAGTACGAGATCGGGCGCTTCGACCACAACTCATAGCCGTACTGCGCAGCCATGCGGACCAGGAAGGCGTTGCGTTCCACAAGGCCGACCGGACGGCCATCGTCGTCCACCACCGCGATGACCAGCAGGTTCGGGTCGTCCTCGAACTGGCGGTAGATGTCGCGGCCAGTGTCTCGCGGCGTCACCGGCGGCGAGAACGGCGCGATGTCAACCAGCAGCGTCATTAGTGACTCCCCCTAACAGAGCGCAGGCAAGCTCATCGCAGACGGGCCTCTAACGAGGCGTTAGGGTTGCAGCTGCAGGTAGTTAAGGGCGTGCGAAGTCTTCGTGACAGAGTTAACGCAAAGCGTCCGGCGCGCGCAGGAAATGCACCCGCGCCGCGCCATAGTCGCGCACGTCCAGGGCCGTAAAGCCGGGGACGCTGAAGTCGGGCTCGCCAGCGCCACGCTCGAAGACGACGGTGGCGCCGGGCGCCAGCCAGCCGCCGGCCGCCAGCTTTTCAAGCGAGATCTCGCCCAGGCCCTTGGCGTAGGGCGGGTCGAGGAAGGCCAGGTCGAAGGCCGGGCCGTCGGCGCCTGGGCGCACGCCCAGGTCGGTCGCGTCCCGGCGGTGGACGCGGGTCACCCCGAACAGGCCCATACCGTCGACGTTCTCGCGGATCGCCCCGCGGGCCGCCTCGTCGGTTTCCACGAACAGGCAGAAGGCCGCGCCACGCGATAGGGCTTCGAAGCCCAGTGCGCCGGAGCCGGCGAACAGGTCGATCACGCGAGCGCCCTGCACCCCCTTGGACCAGGCGGCGTGCTCCAGGATGTTGAAGATCGCCTGGCGGGCGCGGTCGGATGTCGGCCGCGTCGAGTCGCCCTTGGGCGCGGCGAGGGCTTTGCCGCGGAAACTGCCGGAAACGATGCGCATCGATCAGCCGCGTTTCGGGCCGCCGGGCGGGGGCTCCTTGCGCACGACGCCTGACTTGCGCTTCGGGCCCGCGGTCTTGGCGATGACGGGCTTTTTCTTCGGCTTGGCCCAGCCGGCCTTGTATTCCTTTTTGGGCGCCGGCTCGCCCGAGGCGGCGGCGCGCGGCCGGCGTTGCGCCTTGCCAGATCGGCTGGCCTGTCCCGGGCGGCCGATCTCCACCGCCCCGCGGCGCGGGCCGGCCGCCACCGCGGCCGCCTTCTTCCACAGTGGCCGGTCGCCCTTGGGCAGGTTTTGCGGGTCGATGTGCTCGGCCAGCTGCTCGCGGATCACCCTGGGGCCCACTTCCTCGACCTCGCCGGGCATCAGGGTTCCCAGGGCGAAGGGGCCGTAGGACAGGCGGATCAGCCGATTGACCTTCAGCCCCAGCGCCTCGAGCACCCGGCGCACCTCGCGGTTCTTGCCCTCGGCCAGGACGACGGTGATCCACAGGTTCGCGCCCTGCGGACCCTCCTTGGCCTTGTCCAGCGTCGCTTCGATAGCCCCATAGTGGACGCCCTCGACGGTAATCCCCTTCTTCAGGGTGTCGAGCCGCTCCTGAGTCACGCGGCCCCGCGCCCGAGCGCGGTAGCGTCGCACGATCCCGGTTTGCGGCATCTCCAGCGCGCGGGCGAGGCCCCCGTCGTTGGTGAGCAGCAGCAGGCCCTCGGAATTGATGTCCAGGCGACCCACGGAGATCAGCCGCGGCAGGCCCGGCGGCAGGTGTTCGAACACCGTCGGCCGCCCCTGCGGATCCTTGTGGCTGGTCACCAGATCGAGGGGCTTGTGGTAGCGGAACAGGCGCGCGGGCTCGGCCTCGGTGACCACCGCGCCGTCAACCGTCAGGATGTCCCCGGGCTCGACCTTCACCGCAGGCGTGGTCAGGACCTGGCCGTTCAGCGCCACGCGGCCGGCCTCGATCAGCCGTTCCACCTCGCGGCGAGAGGCGACGCCGGCGCGGGCCAGCATCTTCGCCACGCGGTCCCCGCCGGCGTCTGGAGGCCCGGCGTCAGGCGTGCGGGCTTGACCGGAGGGGCGGGCGCCGGTTCGGTGCGGATCGTGGATCATGACCATCGCACCATGCGCATCGCGCTCAACGCGGCGCAAGCCGCCGCCGAGGCCGGCGAGACTCCCGTGGGCGCGGTCGTCGTCGACCCGGCGTCCGGCGAGGTGATCGCTGTGGGCGCGAACCAGCCGATCGGCGCCCGCGATCCTACGGCCCACGCCGAGATCGTGGCGATCCGAGCCGCCGCCGCAAAGCTCGGCAACTACCGCCTGACGGGCCTCACCCTGGTGGTCACGCTGGAGCCCTGCGCCATGTGCGCCGGCGCCATCAGCCACGCGCGGATCGGGCGGCTGGTGTTCGGGGCGCAGGACGAGAAGGGCGGCGCGGTGGTCAACGGCCCCAGGTTCTTCGACCAGCCCACGTGCCATTCCCGCCCGGCCGTCACCGGCGGCGTCCTGGCGGAAGAAAGCTCGTCGATGCTGAAGGCCTTCTTTCGGGCGCGGCGCACCGGCGGGCAGCTCTGACCACTGAGGGCTTGCCAACCGCTTCGGCCCGGTCGGAAGATGCTCCCATAAATTCAAAAAACATTGGGAGGTTCGGTCATGGCGGGTTTGCTCGAAGGGAAGGTGGCGATCATCACGGGGGCCGGCGGTGGCCTGGGCGAGGCCTACGCCAAGCTGTTCGCCAAGGAGGGCGCCTCGGTGGTCGTCAACGACCTGGGCGGTTCACGCGACGGCACGGGGTCCGGGACCAGCGCGGCCTCCGAGAAAGTGGTGGCCGAGATCAAGGCCGCCGGCGGCAAGGCCGTGGCCAACGGCGACGACGTCTCCAGCCTGCAGGGCGGCGAGAACATCCTGCAGACCGCGCTCGACAGCTTCGGCAAGGTCGACATCCTGGTCTGCAACGCCGGCATCCTGCGCGACAAGACCTTCGCCAACACCTCCGAGGAGGACTGGGACAAGGTCATCAAGGTGCATCTGAAGGGGACCTACTGCACCGCGCTTCCGGTCTGGAAATACATGAAGGACCACGGCGGGGGGTCGATGGTGCTGACCTCATCCACCTCCGGCCTCTACGGCAATTTCGGCCAGACCAACTACGGGGCGGCCAAGGCCGGCATCTACGGAATGGTTCGGGTAATGTCGATCGAGGGGCGCAAGTACAATATCCGCGTCATGGGTCTGGCGCCCGGCGCCTATACCCGCATGACGTCGGACCTGCCGGGCCGCCAGGGCAAGGAGCCCGATCCGATGAGCCTGCCGCAGAACGTGGCGCCGGGCGTGCTGTTCATGGTCTCCG
>DASRRU010000154.1:0-11466 GCA_035656795.1 Phenylobacterium sp.
GTCGTCTTTAGCTCCGTTCGGGCCCACGACGGCCACCCGGTCGCCGCGCAGGATGCGGGTCGAGAAGTTCTTCAGCAGGACGCGGTCGCCGAACGCCTTGGAAATCCCCTTGGCCTCGACGACCCGCTTGCCGGACATCCCGGAGCTGGCGAGACCCATGTTGAGTTCGCTGCGGGTGTCCTTCAGCCGGTCGCGGCGGTCCTGGCGCAGGCTTTCCAGGCGCCGCTTGCGGCCCTCGTTGCGGGCGCGCCGCGCGGTGACGCCACGAGCCATCCAGTGGGCTTCGCGGGCGATGAAGCGGTCCAGGCGCCGGGCCTCCTCGGCTTCCTGGGCGGCGATCTTCTCGGCCCAGTCCTCGAAACCGGTGAAGCCCTCGTCGAGGCGTTTCACCTGCCGGTATTCCAGCCAGAAGCAGCGCTTGGTCACCCGGTCCAGGAAGGCGCGATCGTGGCTGACGATGAGGGCGGCGGCCTTGGAGGCGGCGAGTTCCTCCTCCAGCGTCTCGATGGCCAGGATGTCCAGGTGGTTGGTGGGCTCGTCCAGCAGGATCACGTCGGCGTCCTCGGCGAAGGCGCGAGCCAGGGCCGCGCGCCGGATTTCGCCGCCGGAGAGGCCCGTGGCGGCCTTTTGCGGATCGAGACCGAAGTCGGTCAGCGTGGCCTCGGCCTGGTAGTCCATGGCGCCGCCGGCGGTCGCGTAGTCCAGCAGGGTCGCGCCGATGATTTCCGGCTCCTGGGGCACGAAGGCGATCCGCGTCCCCGTGGCGATGTTGCGCTCGCCGCCGTCGGGCTCGACCTGACCGGCGAGGATTCGCAGCAGGGTCGACTTGCCGGCGCCGTTGCGTCCGACCAGGCAGGCGCGGACGCGGGCGTCGAGCGCCAGGTCGACGCCGTCGAACAGCATAAGCGGACCGTCCGCGAGGCGAACGTCCTTGAGGGCGAGGATGGGTGCGCGCATTTGAGGGGCCTCAGATAGCGGCCCTGGCTTTCGGCGCAAGCTGGGATTGACGGACGATCGCGCCTAGATAGGCGCCATGGCGCGCGAACCCTTCTGGCGGCGCAAGTCGCTGAGCGAAATGACGGTCCCCGAATGGGAGAGCCTCTGCGACGGCTGCGGCCTGTGCTGCCTGGTGCGTTTCGAGGACGAGGACGGCGACATCATCCCGACGCGGGTGCACTGCAAGCTGTTCGACGCCCAGGCCTGCGTCTGCACCGACTATGCGAACCGCCAGCAATATGTGCCGGACTGCGTGAAGCTGACGCCGGGCAATATCGAGCAGCTGGCCTGGATGCCGCTGAGCTGCGCCTACCGCCGCCTGCACGAGGGCCGCGACCTGGCCGACTGGCACCCGCTGATCTCCGGCGATCCGGAGAGCGTGCATCGCGCCGGCGTCTCGGTGCGCGGCCAGACGGTGAACGAGAACGTACTGGCGGAGGCAGAGGACGCCCTGGACTTCGCCGCCCCGGACTTGACCGCCGAGCGGGGCAGGGGTTAGGTCTGTGGCATTTTTGCAACAATAGACCTTGCATGCAGAACCGAACCGACCAATCTAGACCTCTGGCAACCACCACCATTTCGAAGGGCTGAACTGACTTGGCGAGCGACCCCTATCAGGTCCTGGGCGTTCCGCGCACTGCGAGCGCGGACGAGATCCGTAAGGCGTTCCGCAAGCTCGCCAAGGCCAACCACCCCGACACCAATCCCAACAACAAGGCCGCCGAGGAGCGCTTCAAGCAGGTCTCCGGCGCCTTCGACATCCTGGGCGACGCGACCAAGAAGAAGAAGTTCGACGCTGGCGAGATCGACTCCGACGGGCGTGAGACCTTCGCGGGCTTCTCGCGCGGCCAGGGCGGCGGGCAGGGTGGCCCGTGGGGTCCGCCGCCGGGCGGCGGCGGTTTCGGCGGCCACCGGGAAAGCTTCGAAGGAGTCGACCTGGGGGATATCCTGGGCGAGATGTTCGGCGGCGCCCGCGGCGGCCGGGCGGGCGGTCAGGGCGGCGGTTTCGGCGGCTTCTCGCAGCGCGGCGGCGATGTGCGCGCGCGCCTGGAGATCGACCTGGAGGACGCCATCAAGGGCGCCAAGAAGCGCATCTCCTTCTCCGACGGCCGCACCATCGACGTGACCATCCCCAAGGGCGCCCAGGAGGGCCAGACGCTGCGGCTGAAGGGCCAGGGCTCACCTGGCCGCGCCGGCCCGGGCGACGCCTTCATCGAGCTGACCATCGCCCCGCACCCGACCTACCGCCGCGAGGGCGAGGCCCTGGTGATGGACGTGCCGATAACCGTCTATGACGCGGTGCTGGGCGGCAAGGCCGAGGCGCCGACCCCGGACGGGCCGGTGACCCTGACCATCCCCAAGGGCTCCAACACAGGCGCGCGTCTGCGGCTGAAGGGGCGGGGTCTTGCCGACGCCCGCGGGGTGCGCGGCGACCTCTTCGCGCGTCTCGTGGTGGCGCTTCCGGACACGCCTGACGCCGAGCTGGAAACCTTTGCGGAAGGTTGGCGCAAGTCGCGGCCCTACACGCCGAAACGGCGCAGCTAGAGGCGTGGCGTGACAGGGCGCGCCACACGCCCCATAAGTTCGACGTTCAGGCCCGGTTCAGTCCCGGGCGAGCAGAAGCTGAGCCCATGACCCGCCTCCTTCTCATCGCCGCGTTGATGCTGGGCGCCGCGCCTATGGCCGCGCAGGCGGCGCAGGAACGTCCCGAGGCCGCGACCGGCGGCCAACTGCCGCTTTCGCGCGTTCTGAAGGAGCTGGCCCAGACCCATAAGGGCAAGCAACTCAACACGACGATCGGTCAGTCCAACGGGCGGCCCGTCTATCTCGTGCAATGGCAGTACCCCAGCGGCCAGATCGTGGTGTTCACTGTGGACGCCCAGACCGGCCAGGTGCTGGGACAATAGGAAGGGTTCTGCGATGCGCATCCTGCTCGTGGAAGACGATCCGGACCTGAGCCGGCAGTTGAAGCTGGCGCTGTCTGACGCCGGCTACGCGGTCGACCACGCCCCGGACGGGGAAGAGGCCCAGTTCCTGGGCGAGACCGAGCCCTATGACGCGGTGATCCTTGACCTCGGCCTGCCCAAGGTGGACGGGGTCTCGGTGCTGGAACGCTGGCGGCGCGAGAACATGGCCACGCCCGTGTTGATCCTGACGGCGCGAGGGGCCTGGAGCGAGAAGGTGGCGGGCTTCGACGCCGGCGCCGACGACTACCTGACCAAACCCTTCCACACCGAGGAGTTGCTGGCGCGGCTGCGCGCCCTGTTGCGCCGTTCGGCGGGGCATGCGGCGCCGAACCTGTCCTGCGGAGGCTTGCGGCTTGACCCGCGGGCTGCGCGGGCGAGCGTCAACGGCGAGCCGCTGCGGCTGACATCGCTGGAATACCGCCTGCTGCACTACATGATGATGCACCAGGGCCGGGTGATCAGCCGCACCGAGCTGGTCGAGCACCTCTACGACCAGGACTTCGACCGCGATAGCAACACCATCGAGGTGTTCATCGGCCGGGTGCGCAAGAAGATCGGCTCCGACCGCATCGAGACCGCGCGGGGGCTGGGTTATCGCCTGACCTGCCCCGACGATGAACGCGGCGGCGAGGCGCAGGCCTCCTGATGCGCCAGGCCTCCTGATGAGACTGCCGGCGGCGCTTGGCGCCTCGTCGCTGGCGCGGCGTCTGGTGCTGCTGGCGCTGACCTGGAGCATTGGGGCCCTGGTGGTCACCGCCCTGGTCATGGGCCTGCTCTTCAAACAGGCGGCGATCCGGCGGGTCGACGAGACCCTGAGCGATCTGATCACCAACCTGGCGGCCTATTCCGAGGTCGAAAGCGACGGCGAGGTCTTCGCCCCGCCGTTTACCGACCAGAGGGCGCTTCGCACCTATTCCGGCCGCTACTGGGAGATCGCCGAGCCGATGTCCGGCGGCAGTGTGGTCCCGCTCTCGAACCAGCGCTCCCACTCCCTGTTTGATTCCGTCATCTGGACGCCGCCTGACCTCGAGGCGCGGCTGACGGCCCGGCCGGGGCGCACGGTCTCCTACGACACCCGCGGTCCCCAGGACGAGCCGCTGCGGGTCAGGGCGCAGCAGAACTTCCTGCCGGGGCGCAAGGCGCCCGTGATCTTCCTCGCCGCCGAGGACCGCAGCTCCGTCGACCATGACGTTTCGAACTTCGTGGTCGCCACCTCGGCGGCCTTCTTCCTGATGGCGGCTCTGCTGGTCATCGCCATCGTGATCCAGGTTCGTGTGGGCCTGCGCCCGCTGTTCGACCTGCGCAGCGAAGTGGCGGCCGTGCGCCGCGGCAAGGCCCAGCGACTGGCCGAGACCTATCCCACCGAACTCATGCCCCTGGCCGCGGAGCTTAATGCCCTGGTGGCGCACAACCAGGAAGTGGTCGAGCGGCAGCGAACCCACGTGGGCAACCTGGCGCACGCGCTCAAGACGCCAATCTCGGTGATGATCACCGAAGCCGGCCAGCGCCCCGGGCCGCTGGCCGAGGTGGTCGAGCGCCAGGCCGACGCCATGCAGAAGCAGGTGGACCACCATCTGCGCCGGGCCCGCGCCGCCGCCCGCACGCAGGGGCAGGGCGAGCGGACCTCGGTGGCCGAGGTGCTGGACGAGTTGTCTCGGACACTTGGCCGGATCTACCGCGACAAGGGAATCACCATCGACTGGGACGCCGACGAGGACCTGTACTTCCTCGGCGAGCGCCAAGACCTGCTGGAGATCGCCGGAAACGCCATCGAGAACGCCTGCAAATGGGGCCGCGCGAAGGTGCGTGTGCGGGCCGACGCGCTCAACCCCCAGCGCTTCCGTCTGCTCGTGGAAGACGACGGTCCGGGCTTGCCGCCGGAGCGCCGAGGGGAGGTGGTGCAGCGCGGAACGCGGCTGGACGAGACGGCGCCCGGGTCGGGTCTTGGGCTGTCGATCATCGACGAGCTGGCCCGCGCCTATGGGGGTTCGCTGAGCCTGTTTGACTCGCCCATGGGCGGGCTGCGGCTGGAGGCCGACCTGCCATGTGCAGAGGCCTGATTCACTTGAACTTCGGACAACCTTAACCCGCCTCGGCCATGGTGGGCGGTGTGCGGAACCACGTTCCGTGACCGGAGCTACTCATGGGCGCCTTGTCCGACCGGAAGATCGAGATCGTCAGGACCCTGGTCGAGGCCGCCCCCGACCGGATCGTGGGCGGTCTGCGGATGGCGCTGGCCGAAAGCGCCGGCGACGGGGTGCTGGCGAGCGTGCGCCAGCTGGTCGAGGCCGAGGCGCTCGACCGGATGCTGCGCAACGCCGTCTTCCAGCCGCTCGCGCCGCTTTGCGTCGGCGATGGGAGCGACGGGCAGAAGCTGACCTTCCCCGCCCAGGCCCTGAGCCTTGTGTGGCGCGGCCTGAAGGCCTCGGCCCCGGCCGAGGTCGCGAACGCGAGCAAGGCTTCGGCGGCCGCGGCCGCGGCGCAAGCGAACGAACAGCGTCTGCCGGACCCAAGCGCGGCCTACAACCTGCTGCTGGCCGCCGCGGCGAAGGGGCTCCGCGCCGGCGGGGTGCGGGAGTTCAAGGTGGCGGCTGACCTTTGCGGTCGCGCGCGACCGGGCGGCGCCGAGACCTTCGCCGCGTGCCTCGACATTGCGCCCATCGTGCGAAGGACCCTGCACAGGCTCCCCGACTGGATCGCCCAGACTGGCGACGAGACCAGCGCGCCGGCCCGGCTGGCCTACAAGGACGCCGTGGCGGTCGCCGAGGACGCGGGTCCGCGCTTCTTCGAAATGCTGGCCGCCCAGCTGAATCCGCCTTGGATGGTGCTGCGCATCATTTCGGCGATCATGGAAAAGCCCACCGAACGCTACCTGGCCGATTCTGAACTGGGTGGCTTCCCCGAGCGGGTGATGGCCGAGATCGACGCGGCCCTGAACGCGATCGGCAAGCTGGACCTGGATGGCGGCCGTGGAACCGGACGCGAGGCTGCCCGGCTGGTGGAGCTGGTTACGCAACAGACTTTCGAGCTGGAGGTCTGTATCGAACTCAACCGCGAGCACGGTTGGGGCCAGCGGATCGTGGGCCAGAAGAAGACGCTGGCCAGCCTGGTCGAAGGGCGCCTGCGCGATGCGGAGAAATTGATCGCAGCGGCCCTGCCAAGCCAGTCCTCGGGTTTTGCCCGTCCGCGCAAGAGCGGCCCCAAGCTCGACGAATCGCCGGACGCCAAGGCGGTGGGCCGGGCGATCACAATCTTGACCTTCACCCACGAGATTCGCCTGTGCGCCACCCACGGCGGATTCTCGGCGACGCACGCCAAGGTGATCGAGAAGCTGGGCAGCCAGATCGACCATTACGTGGATGACGTGCTGGACGTCCTGCGCACCGGCGACGCCGAGCCTGCTGTCGCAGCGGCGTTCCTGGCGATCGCAGCGGACATGCTGGCGATGGTCCGAGACGAGAAGGCCGCCGAGCTGGTGCGTCGGCGGGCGGCCTGCGCCTGCGCGCCCCCCGAATAGTCTCGGTCTTCACGGCGGGCAAAAGCCCGATGCCCCCGGGCCGATGACGCACTCGCGCTGGCCGGCTCTTTCGGCTACACGCGCTGCATGATCGCCTTCTGGGTCGCCGCTGGGGCCTTGTCCGCCGCGGCGGCCATCCTGTTGATGTTTCGCGCCGCCCAGGCCGCCGCGCGTGCGCAGCCCGCGGACACGACATCGTTGTTCTATCGCCGCCAGCTGGCCGAGATCGGCGACCTGGCCGACCGTGGCCTGATCGGGGCCGAGGAGCGCCGGGTCGCCGAGGCCGAAGCCGGAAGGCGGCTGCTGGCCGCCGCCGACGCGCCGGTCGAGGCCTGGTCGATGGGCGCGAGCCGCATGCCGATCCTGATGGTCGCCGTGGGCGCGCCGTTGCTGGCGCTGGCCATCTACCTCGCCGTCGGCGCGCCGGGCATGGGCGACCAGCCGTTCGCCGGGCGTTTGGCGCAGTGGCGCGCGGCCAGCCCGGAGAGCCTGCAGCCGGCGGAGATGGCGGCGGTGCTGGGCAAGCTCACCAAGGAACGCCCCAACGACCCGGAGGGCTTCCGCTTCCTGGCCCTGGCCGACGGCGCGTCAAGCAATCCGGCCGGAGCCGTGCGCGCCCTGAAGCATGCCGTGCAGCTGGCGCCCCAGCGCGCCGATCTTTGGGAGATGCTGGGCGAGGCCGAGGTGTTCACGGCTAACGGCGATCTGACCGACGAGGCGACCGAGGCCTTCGCGCACACGCTTCGCCTGGATCCGAAGAGCATCGCCGCCCGCTTCCACCTGGCGCGGGCGAAGATCAATGCGGGCGACAAGGCCGGCGGGCTGGCCGACTGGCGCGCGCTGCTGGCGGACATGCCGGCGGCCGATCCGCGGCGCGGCGACCTGCAGGCCGCCATCGCCCAGGCCGAGGGCCGGACGCCACCGCCGATCGCGGCCCCGCAAGGGCTCTCCGGCGACCAGATGAGCGCCGTGCGCGGGATGGTGGCGAACCTCGCCTCACGCCTGGCGCAGAGCCCCGACGATCCGGCCGGCTGGGTGCAACTGGTCAAGGCCTACGCCGTTCTGGGCGACACGACGAAGCGCGACGCCGCGCTCAAGTCCGCCCGCGCCCGCTACGCGGACAAGCCCGACACCTTGGCCGCGCTGAGCGCCGCGGCGGCTACTCAGCCTATGCAACAGGGCCGATGAAATGAGCTGGCTTCCCAAGTCCCCGAAGGCCCGCCGGCGCCTCACCCTGGTGGCGGCTATCGCCCCGGTGCTGGCGCTGGCGCTGGGCCTGACGCTGTGGGGCCTGCGCGGTTCGATATCTTTCTTCTACACCCCCAGCCAGGCGGCCGCCGCGCATCCGCCGCCGGGGCGTTCGGTGCAGCTCGGCGGGCTGGTGCGGATGGGCAGCGTGGCCAAACATTCCGACGGGCGCGTGGAGTTCGTGGTCGCCGACCGCACGGCGCAGGACAAGGTCAGTTTCCAGGGCGACCTGCCCGATCTGTTCCGTGAGGGCCAGGGCGTGGTGGCGGTCGGGGCCTTCCGCGAGGATGGGGTCTTCGAGGCCAAGCAGGTGTTGGCCAAGCACGACGAGAAGTACATGCCGCCAGACCTCGCCAAGGCGCTCAAGGCGCAGGGCGAGTGGCGCGGTGACGGATCAACGCCGGATTACGCGAAAGCCCAGCCCGCAACATGATCGCCGAGTTCGGATCCTTCGCGCTGATCCTGGCGCTCGCCTTCGCCATCGCCCAGGCCGGGCTGTCGGTGGTCGCGCGCATGCGCCGTTCCGCTGTGCTGGCCGCAGCTGGCGAGGGCGCCGCGCTGGCGTCCTTCGCGGGCGTCGCCATCGCTTTCGCTTGCCTGATCCATGCCTTTGTCACGTCGGATTTCTCGGTGGCCAATGTGGCCGCCAACTCGCACACCGAAAAGCCGCTGCTCTACAAGGTGGCCGGGACCTGGGGCAGCCACGAGGGCTCGATCCTGCTCTGGTGCCTGATCCTGACCGGCTACGGCGCCGCCGCGGCGACCCTGGGCCGTGGCCTGCCGCGGGGCCTGAAGGCCCTGATGGTCGCCACCCAGGGCGCGCTGGGGACGGTGTTCCTGGCCTACACGGTGTTCGCCTCCAATCCGCTGCTGCGGATCGCCAGGCCCCCGGTTGAAGGCAATTCGCTCAATCCGCTGCTGCAGGACCCGGCGTTGGCGATCCATCCGCCGTTCCTCTACTCGGGCTACGTCGGCATGTCGGTGGTCTTCTCGCTTGCGGTCGCCGCGTTGATCGAGGGACGCGTGGACGCGGCCTGGGCGCGCTGGGTGCGCCCCTGGGCGCTGGCGGCGTGGAGCTTCCTGACCGTCGGAATCACCCTTGGCGCCTTCTGGGCCTATTACGAGCTGGGGTGGGGCGGCTGGTGGTTCTGGGACCCGGTGGAAAATGCCTCCTTCATGCCCTGGCTGATGGCCACGGCGCTGCTGCACTCGGCCATCGTCACCGAGAAGCGCGGGGCCCTGGCGGGCTGGAGCCTGTTCCTGGCGATCGGCGCGTTCACGTTCTCGATGCTGGGCGCCTTCCTGGTGCGTTCCGGCGTGCTGACCTCGGTCCATGCCTTCGCGGTGGATCCCAAGCGCGGCGTGCTGCTGCTGATCATCCTTGGTGTGACCGCGGGCTCGGCCTTCGCCCTTTTCGCCTGGCGCGCGCCCAAGCTGGCGCAGGGCGGGCTGTTCGCGCCGATCAGCCGAGAGAGCGCGCTGGTGATGAACAACATCCTGCTGGCCGCGGCCACGACGACGGTGATGGTGGGCACGCTGTTTCCGCTGGTCCGTCAGGCCATCGGCACGCCGGTCTCGGTGGGCCCTGGCTATTTCAACTGGACGTTTGCGCCGCTGATGGCGGCGCTGGCGATCATCCTGCCGGCCGGACCGCTGTTGGCCTGGAAGCGTGGCGATCTGACCGGCGTCGGCCAGCGTCTGTGGGTTGCGGCGCTCATCGCACTCGGCTGCGGCCTGCTGGCCTACGCCCTGGTGAGCCCTCGCAAGGCGTTCGGCGCGTTGGGGATCGCCATCGGCGTCTGGCTGGTGGCCGGCGCCGTGACAGAGCTGGTCGAGCGCACGCGGGCCTTCCGCGTTCCGGCCGTGGACAGCTGGCGCAGGCTGACCGGTCTGCCGCGCGGGGCCTGGGGCATGACCCTGGCGCACCTGGGCCTGGGCGTCTTCGTGCTGGGCGCCTGCGCCGAGCTGGGCTGGAAGGGCGAGGCGGCGGAGACCCTGTCGCTGGGCGGATCCCTGAACGTGGGCGCCTATCATCTGACGCTGGAGACGGTGCGGCCCGTCGAAGGGCCCAACTATGACTCCGAACGGGCGATGATCCGGGTGACCAAGGCTGGCCAGCCGGTCTGCAGCGGCGAACCGGACCGGCGCTTCTATCCGGCCGGCGGCCAGACGATCTCGGGGATCGCCCTGTGCTACCGGGGCGCTTCGCACCTCTACATGGTGCTGGGAGAAAAGCGGAAGGCGTTGGATGGGACCCCGGTCTGGCTGATCCGCGCCTACTGGAACCCCTGGGCCAGCCTGATCTTCCTGGGCCCGGTGATCATGGCGCTTGGCGGCCTCACCTCGCTTTCCGACCGGCGGATGCGGCTTGGCGTGGCGCGAAGGCGCGCGGTGGCGGCGGCCCAACCCGCGGCGGCGCAGGAGCAGCCGGCGTGAGGCGCCTGCAGGCCCTGGCGGCGATATTCGCCGGCATGCTCTGCCTGGCCGCTGCGGCCGACCCCGCCGACCGCCTGCCCGATCCGGCGCAGGAGGCCCGCGCCCGGACGATCTTCCAGGAGGTGCGCTGCCTGGTCTGCCAGAACGAGTCTATCGACGATTCGGAGGCCGAACTGGCCGGGGACCTGCGAAAGGTGGTGCGCGAGCAGGTGCAGGCCGGCCGCAGCGACGCCGAGATCAAGCACTTCCTCACCGACCGCTACGGTGAGTTCGTGCTGTTGACCCCGGTATTCTCGTGGATGAACCTGGCGCTTTGGGGCGGGCCGTTCGCGGTGGTCATTCTGGGGGCAGGCCTGCTTTTCAGCCGCCTGCGGAACCGATCGACGGAGGCGGAACTCTCTCCGGACGAGGCCGCGCGTGTGAGAGCGCTGTCAGAAACCGATCCAGCCTGACATGATTGCGCCCTACAACGGACGGAATGGCTAAGGCAGGCTGTCTTAAAGGTAATGTGAGCGCTGTTGCGCTCTGATGCATCGAACCTAGGTTTAGGGGGCGGGTCGGTATCGCCGACGGCGCCAGAGGGAAACAGAAGTCATATGACCTCCAAGAAGACGGGCTACTTCCTAGGCGCAGTCGCCGGCGCCGGTGTGATGGCCGCCGCGGTCGCGGGCGCGGGCATGCGCTTGCCGATGGCCCACGCCGACAGCCAGGCCCATCTGATCAAGGCCTCGACGGCGCCGATCTTCGCCCCGCCGCCGGGCGCGCCGATGTCCTTCGCCGATATCTTCGACCGCGTTTCCCCGGCCGTGGTGTCGATCAATGTGACCAGCCGGGTCGATGCGAGCGCGCTGCACCGCATCCCCGGTTTCGAGAATTTCCCCTTCGACGTACAGCCGCGCGGCGGCCAGGGCGGCGGCGGTGACGACGAAGAGGGCGCGCCTGCGCCGGGTGGCCGCGGCGGCGGTGGCGGGCGCACCGAGAAGGGCCAGCCCAAATTGCCGACCCAGCAGTCGGCCGGCTCCGGCTTCTTCATCTCGGCCGACGGCTACATCGTAACCAACAACCACGTGGTCGAGAACGCCGAGAGCATCAAGGTGGTGCTGAAGGACGAGACCGAGCTCGACGCCGTCGTGGTCGGCCGCGACGAGCCCTCCGACCTGGCGGTGATCAAGGTCAAAGCCGGTCGCACCAACTTCCCGTTCGTGAACTTCGAGAACGCCGGCAAGCCGCTCGTCGGCGACTGGGTGATCGCGGTGGGCAATCCCTTCGGCCTGGGCGGCACGGCCACGGCCGGGATCATCA
>DASRRU010000155.1:0-4569 GCA_035656795.1 Phenylobacterium sp.
CGATGCCGGGGGGTGGTCCCTGGATCGCCCCCGGCGTGGCGGAGAACCGCGGCGCAGGCGCCGGCTGCACCACCCCGGCCACCTCCACGAAGGTCTGGCGCGCGGCGTTGTGCGGGTGCTTCGGGGCCTCGTCGAGGTCGAGCACGGGGGCGAAGCAGACGTCGGTGCCACCCATGATCTGGCTCCATTCGGCCTGGGTTTTGCCTGCGATGGCCGCGGCCAGTTTCTCGCGCAGCTCCGGCCAGACGGCGCGATCCATCTGGCGGGCGAACTGCGGATCGGTGATCCCCGTCTTCTCCAGCAACAGGGCGTAGAACTGCGGTTCGATCGAGCCGATGGAGATCCACTTGCCGTCGGCGCACTGATAGGTGTCGTAGAAGTGCGCACCCCCATCGAGCAGGTTGGAGCGCCGCTCCTCCTTCCACGCGCCAGAGGCCTTGAAGCCGTAAAACATGGCCATCAGCGAAGCCGCGCCGTCGCTCATGGCGCAGTCGACCACCTGGCCCTTGCCGGTCTCGCGCGCCTGGATCACGCCCGCCAGCAGGCCGAACGCCAGGTAGAGCGCCCCGCCCCCGAAGTCGCCTACCAGGTTCAGCGGCGGCACGGGCTTATCGGTCGTTCCGATGGCGTGCAGGGCGCCGGTGATGGCGATGTAGTTCATGTCGTGGCCGGCGGCGTTGGCGTAGGGGCCGCTCTGCCCCCAGCCGGTCATGCGGCCGAACACCAGCTTCGGATTGCGCTTCAGCGCCACGTCCGGGCCCAGGCCCAGGCGCTCCATCACGCCCGGCCGGAAGCCTTCGATGATCGCATCGGCCTTTTCCATCAGCTTCAGGCACGCCTCAATGGCCGCCGGGCTCTTCAGATCCAGCGCCACCGAGCGGCGGCCGCGGGCGGTGATGTCCGACGGCGCGCCGCCCCGTCCGCCCTTGCGGTCGATGCGCACCACGTCGGCGCCCAGGTCGGAGAGCAGCATTCCGCAGAACGGCCCCGGCCCGATGCCGGCGAATTCCACCACCCTAAGTCCCGTCAGCGGTCCCTGGCGCATCGCGTCACTCCCTTGATCTTTACGCGCAAGTAAAGCGCCCTGCCCCGCCGTCAGCCAACCCCCGCTAGCCACCGCCGGTCAGGGTCTGGCCGTCATCGATGATGAACAACTGACCGGTGATCGCCGACGCGGCCGGCCCTGCCAGCATCAGGAGCGCGGCGTCCAAATCGGCGTTCTGCATCAGCCGGCGTCGTGGGAAGCGCTTCAGCTGGGCCGCGCCGCCTTCGCTTTCGAACCACTCGGCGTTGATGTCGGTGCGGATGTAGCCCGGGCCCAGGGCATTGACCGCGATCCCGCGGCGCGCCCATTCGCGGGCCATCACCCGGGTCATCATCGCCACGGCGGCCTTGGAGGCGCAGTAGGCCGAGAGCCCCGGCAGGTTGGTCTGGGCGGCGACCGAGGCGATGTTGACGATGCGCCCTTCGCCACGCTCGGCCACGCCTGAGGCCAGCATCAGCTTGGCCGCCGCCTGGGCGGCGAAATAGGGCCCCCGGACGTTCACCGCGAAGGTCTCGTCGAAATGCTCCACGGTCATGTCCAGCGCCATGCCGTCGCCGCTGACGCCAGCGTTGTTGATCAAGATCGAAATGGGGCCCAGCGCCGCTTCAATCTCGTCGAAGGCGGGCGCTATGGAGATGGGGTCCGCGACATCCAGCCGCAGCGCCATGGCCCGATGACCTTGCCCCGCGAGTTCGCCGGCGATCGCCTCGATCTTGTCGATTCGCCGGGCGGTTAGCGCGACGCTTGCGCCTTCGGCGGCCAGCAATCTGGCGAAGTGTTCCCCGAGTCCGCCGGACGCCCCGGTTATGACCGCAACCTTACCTTGCAGATCTGCACCCATTCTCAACTTCCTTAACCCTTCTTGCCCTGTCGCCACGTAAGCACTGTGTCTATCTTGCGCTCGAGTCATGTCTTCAAGCCAAGCTAGGTCCTCGGAAAGGGATTAGATGTCGTCCAGCGTCCATGCGCGCGTGCTTGTCGTTGCGCGGGATGACACCCTGGCGGGGCCGCTCGCCGAGGGACTGGACCGGCTTGGCTGGCGTACGATCACGGCCCGCGGGAAATTCGCCGCGATCACCGCAATCTCCGACCTGCAGATCGAGGCCGCGATCATCGACCTGCGCGGCGTGGGCGAGGAAGCGCTTGGGCTGGCGCGGCGGCTGAAAGCCGCTTGCGCGCCACGCAAGCTGCCGGTCATCGCCATCGGCGACCCAGACCCGATCCTGGAAACCTATGGCTTCGACGTCACGCTCGCCGCCCCCCTGCATCCCGCTCAGGCGGCCATGCGACTGGAGACCCTGGTCCGCACCGCCGTCGCCGAGGAAGAGTTCGACCTGCGCCGCGAGACCTTCGCCGAGTTCGGGCGCAAGTTCGAGCCGCCGGAGACCGACGTCAGTCCCTACCGCGTGTTGGCGATCGGTGAGCCCGCGCCGCAGTTCCTGGCGCTCTCCAACGCCCTCTTGCGCAATGGAGCCGACGTGGTCGGGGCCTTCACCGCCTACACGGCCTTCGACTATCTGCACGAACGGATCTTCGACGCCGTGGTGCTGTGGGCCGGGGACAATCCGCAGGAGGCGCTGTCGATCGCCGCGGGCCTGCGCCGAAACACCCGCCTCTATCACACGCCCGCGCTGCTCTATATGCGCAAGGAAACCTACGTCACGACGTCGGAGGCCTTTCATCGCGGCCTCTCCGACGTGGCGTCGCCGGAAACGCCGGAGAGCGAGACAGCGCGCCGGGTGGTGGAACTTGCCCGCAGCTATCGGCGCCAGATGGGCGTGCGCCAGGCTCTGGAGCAGGCCCGAAGCTCCGGTCTGATGGACGCGGCCACCGGCCTCTTCACCCGCGAACTGTTCGCCTCCCACCTCGGTCGCCTCGCTCAGGCCGCCAAGACCCGCAATCGCGCGCTCAGCGTCTGTGTCCTGAAGGTGGCGGACAGGCCCGAGCTCAAGGCGGCCCGCGCCAGCGGTTGGCTGGACCGCGCCATCCCGCAGATCGGCTCGATGGTCAGCCGGCTGGTTCGGGTGGAAGACACCGCCGCCCGGCTCGGCCCGGAGGTCTTCGCCCTCGCGCTCCCCAACACGCCGGGCCCAAACGGCCGGCTGGCCGGCGAGCGGATCGCCGCGGTGATCGGCTGTACGGCCTTCGAAGCCGGAGATGGGAACGCACCCTTCGTGGTGGAATTTGACCTGGGCGTAGCGCCAGTGACATCGGCAGAGGGCGCGGGGCGCGCGCTTGAAGAAGCCGCCGCTCACGCGCAGGGCCTGAAGGCCAGCTGATGCCGACGCCTCCTCCAAACGCCGGATCCGCGGCGCTTGTGATTCCGTTGGTGGTGATGGCGCTGGTGATCCTGCGCAACTCGCGCGCCCGGCGGCTTCGGATCGAGACGCTCTGGATCGCGCCGGTGATGATCCTGGCCCTGGTCGGGCTATCGCTCAGCCAGCAAGGCATGCCGAGCCCGCTTTTGCTGGGGATCGACATCGCCGCCCTCGTCATCGGCGCCGGCCTCGGCTGGTGGCGGGCCCGGTTCACGCACATCACCGTCAATCCGGCGACCCATGAACTAACCAGCCGCGCCTCGCCAATGGGCATGTTGGTGATCCTGGGATTGTTCGCTGTGCGTTACGGCGTCCGGACCTATGCGGCGCAGAACGCCACCTCCCTGGGCGTCTCGGCCAACGCCGTGGCGGACGCGGCCCTGGTGATTTCGGTGGGCCTGGTCTGCGCCCAGAGGCTTGAAATCGCGCTTCGGGCGAGCCGCCTGCTCGAAGAGGCCCGCGCCAAGGCGAGCTAGCTTAGGCCACCCGGCGCCGGCGGTCGCTCGAGCTGAAGATGTCCGCCAGAACCTGGACCAGGACGTCCGGCCGGATCGGTTTGGACAGGTGGTGGTCGGCGCCGGCGGCGCGGGTGGCGGCCATGTGCTCGGCCAGAGCGTCAGCAGTGAGCGCCACGATCGGAGTGGGTTGCGCGCCGCGCTCGGCCTCGCCGCGGCGGATCGCGCGGATGGCGGTCAGCCCGTCCACCTTGGGCATGTGCAGATCCATGAGGATCGCATCGTAGTGGCCCGCCGCCTCGGCCTCGATGGCCTCCGCTCCGTCGCCCACGACAATCAGTTCGACGCCCATGGGCTCCAGGATCAGCGAGACGACCCGCTGGTTGATCGCGTGGTCCTCGGCCAGCAGCACCCGGAAACCGGCCAGCGGCGCTGCGGCCTCGGTGCCGGCGTCCGCCTCGGCGAGCGCACCCAGGTCCGCAGCCGGCAGCGGTATTTCGGCAAAGAAGGTTGAGCCCAACCCAGGCTGCGATTCCGCCCAAACCCGCCCGCCCATCAGCCCCGTCAACGAGGCGCAGATCGCCAGGCCGAGCCCCGTGCCCCCGAACCGCCGCGTGATCGAGGCGTCGGCCTGTTCGAACTGCTGGAAGAGGCGCGCGCCGACCTCCGGGGTGAAGCCGATGCCCGTGTCGCGCACGGCGAAGCGCAAAGCGTCCTCGGCCCGACTCACCTCGAGGGCGATCCGCCCGGT
>DASRRU010000156.1:0-11528 GCA_035656795.1 Phenylobacterium sp.
AGGATCGCCCCCCAGTTCTCCATGGAGCCGGAGACGTCGCCTGGCGCGGCCACCAGGTCGAGCTTCGGCAGCGGGTACTTCTGGCCGAAGTAGTCGTTGTAGAAGGGCAGGAGCTGGGCCGCGGTCTCAAGCGCGAACGCCGCCTGGGCGGTCTGGCCCTTTCGTACGACGACGCTGACCGTGACCCCGTCCACCTGGCGGCTTACCCGCTCCAGGACGCCGACGCCGAAGAACAGCAGGTAGCTGCTCATTTTCGGGGTGGGACTGAAGGTTACCTTCTTCAGGCCGCCGGCCAGCGGCTCGCTGGCGGCCTCCGGCATGTTGGAAACCGCCATCTGGTCCTGCGGCACGACGGCGCTCAGCCTGAACACCGCCTTCTTGGACGGCTCGTCGAACACCGGCAGGAAGCGGCGTGCGTCGGCCGGTTCGAACTGGGTGGTCAGCATGCGGCCGCCCGCATAGTCCACGTGGAAGAACCCCGTCGCGCTGTCGGCGATCCGTCCCGAGTAGTCGAGCGTCAGCACATGGCGGCCCGATGCGATCGGCCGGCCGGTGGAAAAGGCGGCAGTCTGAGCCTTGGCGTCCAGGGTCACGGCGGCCGGCGCGCCGTCGATCTGGGCCTTTTCGATGCTGAGGTTCAGCGCGTTCAGGACCACGCGGTCGGTTCCGCGGCTCAGGTCGATGGTGATGGTCTCGTAGCCGGAGAAGGTCAGCGCCTTCGCATCCGGGGTGACGGTGACGTCGTAGGCGATGGGCGCGGCGCCCTGCGGCAGTTGGGTGGGGACCGACGTCGCGGCGAGGGCCAGGCTCGGCGCGGCGACCAGCGCGGCGAAGAACAGGGCCAGGCCACGCACGGGGGCTACCAGCTCCAGGCCTTGGACGAGGCGCGACAGCCGCCGTCCTTCCAGCCCTTCCAGCCGCGCCCGCGCACCACGCGCCCGGCCGCGGCGCCGGTGGACTCGCTGTCCTTCAGCACCTGGGCGCCGTTCACCCAGACGTCGGTGACGCCGGTTGCGTACTGCTGCGGCTTCACGAAGGTGGCGTGGTCCGTGACGGTGGCCGGGTCGAAGAGCACCACATCGGCGAAATATCCGGCCTTGAGCATCCCCCGGTCGTGCAGACCCAGGTTGTGGGCCGGCAGGGCGGCGAGGCGACGGACCGCCTCGGGCAGGGTCAGCACCTTCTCGTCGCGGGCGTACTTGCCCAGCACGCGCACGAAGTTGCCGTAGGCGCGCGGATGCGTCGACGACAGCAGGAAGACGCCCTCCGGCGCCTGGGCCGAGGCGTCGGACCCGAAGCTGACCCAGGGCAGCTTCATCTGCTTGGCGACATTGGCCTCGCTCATCGAGGAATAAACCACCTGGATGCGCGATCCGTCGGCGATGATCAGGTCGATGATGGTGTCTTCCGGGCTGGTCCCACGCTCGCGGGCGACCTCGGCCAGGGTCTTGCCGGTAAGCGGCTTCAGGGCCGGGTTCTTGAAGCCGACCAACAGGGTGCCGTCCGGGCCGGCCTGGCGGTAGGAGTTCTCCCAGTCCTTCGGATGGTCCAGACGCATCTCGGCCAGCACCTTGGCCCGCGTCGCCGGATCTTTCAGCCGCGAGATCCAGGTCTCCACACCGCCCGCCTGAACCCAGGTCGGCATGGCCGCGTCGAAGCCGGTGGAGGAGGCGGGATAGGTGTACATATCGGCCGTGATCCGCTGGCCCTTGGCGCGGGCCGCCTCGATTTTGGCGATGAAGGCGTCCTCCTTGCCCCAGTTGTCGCGGCCCGAGGTCTTCATGTGGAAGACTTCCGCCGGGGCGCCGGATCGCGCCGAGATGTCGATCAGCTCGTCGGTGGCCTCCGTCACCCGGTCGCCCTCGGAGCGCATGTGGCTGATGTAGATGCCGCCGCATCGGCCGGCCTCGGTGACCAGGGCCGCCAGTTCGTCGGTCCTGGCGAAGGTGGAGGGCGCGTAGATCAGGGCCGAGCCGACACCCATGGCGCCGTCCTCCATGGCCTGGTCGACCAGTTTGCGCATCTGGGCCAGTTGCTCCGGGGTCGGCTGTACGGCGTCTTCGCCCAGCACATTGACGCGGACGGTGCCGGCCCCGACGAACGAGGCGACGTTGAGCGCGATGCCGTGCCTGGTCAGCGCCTCGAGGCCGCCGTCCAGGGTCGTCCAGGTGATCGGGTATTTGACGTCGTGTTCCCGCTGCTCGGTCAGGTGGGCCATCTTCGGGGTCAGCGGGCCGATGGAGGAGCCTTCGCCCATCACCTCCAGGGTCACGCCCTGGCGCAGTTCCGACATGCCGCGGCCGTCGGCGATCAGGCTGTCCTCGGAGTGGGAGAGCATGTTGATGAAGCCCGGCGCCACCGCCTTGCCGTGAGCGTCGACCTCGCGCTTGCCCTGGCCCGGCGCATGCGGGCCGACATAGGCGATGCGGTCGCCCTTGATCGCCACGTCGCCTTGGATCGGCGTCCCACCGGAGCCGTCGAGGATCTCGCCGCCGCGGATGACAATGTCATAGGCCGGCGGCTTGGCTGCGCCCAGGTTCAGGGCGGCGGCGAGGACGGCCAGCGACGTGGCGGCGTAGAACTTCATGGACGACTCCCGAATGTGCGTGGCCAGACTAACGCGGTTTCGCGATCAGCGTGCATCCGCGCCTGACAAGCGTCGCAATCTCTGGCCTTCTCGTCGCTCGAGTAAGCGGGGGAGCCGAAATGGCCCAGGGATTCGATGCGGCCGCCGCCACGGCGGCCTATCTGGCGACCTTGTCGCCTGAGGCGCACGCCAAGGCGACCGCCTACACCCACGGCGGCCACTGGCTGCTGCTCTGGGGGACGCTGATCGGCATCCTGGTGTCGTGGATCGTGATCCGGAGCGGGGTGCTGGTGCGGACGCGCGAGGGGATCGAGCGGAAACGCCCCCATCCCTGGCTGGTCGTGGCCGCCGTGGTGGTGATCGACGCCATCCTGGAGAGCGTGCTCTCAATCCCCTGGGACGCCTACGCCCACTGGTGGCGGGAGAAGTCCTTTGGCCTGACGAACCAGGCGTTCGGCGGCTGGCTTGGCGAGCATGCCTTGCAGATCGTCCTAGGTGCGGTGCAGCTGCTGATCGTGCTGTCGCTTCTGTACTGGATCATCCGGCGGGCGCCGCGCACCTGGTGGCTGTGGAGCACCTTCACGGTGATCGCAGTGATGTTCTTCTTCCTGATCATCTCGCCGATCCTGATCGAGCCCCTGTTCAACAGCTACAAGCCCGCGCCGGCGGGACCCATGCGCGACGAGGTGGTCGCCATGGCCAAGCAGGTGGGCGTGCCGTCCGACAAGATCGTCATCTTTGACGGCTCGAAGCAGTCGAACCGCTATACGGCCAATGTCGCCGGCTTCCTGGGCACCGCCCGCGTGGCGATGAGCGATGTGATGTTCAAGAAGGATGCGGACCTGGCGGAGGTCCGCGGCGTCGTGGGTCACGAGATGGGCCACTATGTGCGCGGCCACGTGTTCGCCGGCGTCCTGGCCTTCGGGTTCCTGGCGTTCTGCGGCTTCTTCCTGGTCGATCGCCTGTTTCCGTGGGCGGCCCGCCTGCTGGGCGCCAAGGGCGTGACCGGCATCGCCGACCCGGCGGGTTTTCCGGTGGCGAGCGTCGTCTTCTCGGTCCTGGCGCTGCTGGCGACCCCGATCATCAGCTCCATCACCCGCATCACCGAGGCTGACGCCGACCGGTTCTCGCTTGAGCATTTCAACGAGCCTGACGGCTTGGCGAGAGCTCTGGTCAAGACCATCGAATACCGCGCCGACAGCCCCTCGCGTCTGGAGGAGATCATCTTCTACGACCACCCGGCCGTGGGACACCGGGTGCGCAACGCCATGGACTGGAAGGCGGCGCATCCGAAGGCGCCGCCCCAACAAACGGCTACCGCTTCCTGACGAACACCGTGCCGGCCGAGTAGCCGGCGCCGAAGGAGCAGATCAGGCCGGTCTCGCCGGCGGCGAAGTCGTCGTTGGCGCGGTGGAACGCGATGATCGAACCGGCCGACGAAGTGTTGGCGAACTCATCGAGGATGATGACGTTCTCGCCCGGCGCCGGATCGCGGCCCAGCACCTTGCGGCCGATCATTTCGTTCATGTTGATGTTGGCCTGGTGCAGCCAAAGGCGCTTTAGCCCCGACGGGTCGACACCGATGTCCTGGGCGTGCTCGACGATCATGTCGGAGACCATCGGCACGACCTCGCGGAACACCTTGCGGCCCTCCTGCACGAACAGCTTGTCGACTGCGCCGACGCCTTCCGGCGCCGCGCGGTTCAGGAAGCCGAAGTTGTTGCGGATGTTGTTGGAAAACTGGGTCTTCAGCCGCGTACCGAGGATGTCCCAGCCGCCGGTGGCCTGGGCGGCCTCCTCGACGATCACGGCGGTCGCCACGTCGCCGAAGATGAAGTGGCTGTCGCGGTCGCGGAAGTTGAGGTGCCCCGAACAGATCTCCGGATTGACCATCAGCACGGCCTTGGCTGACCCCGAGGCCACGAAGTCCGCGGCCGTCTTGATCCCGAAGGTCGCCGAGGAGCAGGCCACGTTCATGTCGAAGGCGAAGCCCTCGATGCCCAGCGCCTGCTGCACCTCGATAGCCATGGCGGGATAGGCGCGCTGCATGTTGGAGGCCGCGCAGATCACCGCGCCGATTTCGCTGGCCGGCTTGCCCCAGCGCTCGATCGCCTGCTTCGCCGCCTCCACGGCCATCTCGGCCAGGACCGAGAGCTGGTCATTGGAACGTTCGGGAATCACCGGGCGCATGACGTCCGGGTCCACCAGCCCGGTCTTGTCGACCACATAGCGAGCCTTGATGCCCGAGGCCTTCTCGATGAACTCGACCGACGACGGCGTCAGGGCGGCGACCTCGCCGGCCTCGATCGCCTGGGCGTTGGCGGCGTTGAACCGCTCAACATAGGCGTTGAAGGTCTCGACCAGCTCGGCGTTCGAGAGGCTGTAGGGCGGCGTGTAGAGGCCGGTGGCGGCGATCACGGCTTGCGGCAAGGGGGTCACGTCTCCAGCGGGGAAGGCAGGAGTGATAGCACGCCAAGCGTCCCCGTCGCCTAGACCCTGTCCGGCCTGACTTAAATCAAGTCGGCCGGGGCCAGACCGAGGCGTCGGCTGGAGCTGGCGGGGGTCTCCTCCACCCAGGTTGTCCCAACCGAGCGGAAAGGGCTCCAGTGGCCGAGGAGCCACATACGGCGTTCGCCATACAAATAAGGCCGAACCGACAAGCCGCGGCCGCGTTTTGAGCCGACCCCCCACGTGGGTTGGGCTGTTCGTGTAACTTGTAAGGACGACTTTTGATGAAAGCTTTGATCACCGCCGCTTCGGCCCTGGCGCTGTGCGCCGTCATTCCGGCGGTCGCCTCAGCCCAGACCTTCGCTAGCCCAACGTTTTACGGAACCCTCGGCTATGACGAGACCTCCCTCAACCACGTGAACCTCGGCGGTATCCAGGGGCGGGTCGGCGCCCGCTTCGGCCAGTACTTCGGCGTCGAGGGCGAAGCCGCCTGGGGTGTCCAGGGCAACAAGGCCACGATCGGCGGGACCTCCACCAACGTGAACCTGAACAGCCAGGAAGCGCTTTATGGCGTGACCTTCCTGCCGATCTCCCCGAACTTGGACCTGTTGGCCCGTATCGGCTATGGGCACACCGATACCTCCGGAACCATCAATGGCGTGGCGGCCGGGCCCAAGGGTGATTCCTGGAACTTCGGCGTCGGCGGCCAGTACACGTTCGATGGCAAGAATGGTGTCCGGGTCGACTACACCCGTGAGGACTTCCAGGACCACGCGAGCCCAGACGCCGGCGTCTGGTCCATCGCCTACGTGCGGAAGTTCTAGAGCCCTTCCCACTCAGGTTGGAACAACCTGAGTGGGGGAGAACGGCTCCAGATATGTCGACGACCCTGTTTTATCCCGGCTGACTTGATTCAAGTCGGCCGGGACAGGGTCTAGTCTAGCCGAGACGCGTAACGGCTGTGTCGGAGGGCCCTTCCATTTCGCCGCGGGCGCAGTGGGAGGGCTTTTCCTTGACCGCGGGGGCGCGTCATCCCAGCTTCGCGGCGCATGCACGTCGCGGATCTCATTCAGCTTGCCGTCTCGGCGCTCGCCGTGGCCGCGATGGTCGGCCTGGCCGCGCTCGCCACGCGTGGACGCGGCGCGCCACCCTGCGACGAGGCCACCGCCCGCCGATGGCTGGCCGACGAATTTCCCGACGCAAGGATCGACGGCCTGTGGATCTCGGCGGACGGGCGCGGCGCGGTAGCCCGGTCCGGAGACAGGGCGCTCGTGCTGTCGCGGATGGGCGACGGCTATGTGGCGCGCGGGGTCGCCTGGGACGTCGCGGCCCACGCCGGCATGAAGGATGGCCGCCTCTCATTGCCCCTGGGGGACTTCGCCGCGCCCCGGGCGGTGCTGGCGCTGGGCGCCTGGCCGCCCAAGGACCTGGTGGCGTGAAGATCCCCACCGATCCGGTCACGCTGGCGACCCCATTGTTCATCCTGACGGTGATCGCCGAGATCGTCCTGGCGCGCTTCGGCAAGCTGAAGGCCCACTACGAGACCAAGGACACGGCAACATCGCTGACCATGGGCCTGTTCTCGACGCTGTCGGGTCTCCCCTTCGCCGGAATCAGCTTTGCCGGAGCGATGTGGCTCTACCATCACCGCCTGTTCAACATCCCCATGACCGCGGCGTGGGCCTGGGTGCTGGTCTTCTTCGCCGAGGATCTGACCTACTATGTCTTCCACCGCCTCAGCCACGAGCGGCGCATCTGGTGGGCTGCGCACGTGAACCACCACTCCTCGCAGCACTACAACCTGTCCACGGCGCTCAGGCAGACCTGGACCGGCGAAGTCGCGGGAACGTGGCTGCTGTGGATCCCGCTGATGCTGCTGGGCTTCCCGCCCTGGATGGTGGCGATCGAGAAGGGGATCAGCCTGGTCTACCAGTACTGGATCCACACCGAGGCGATCGGGCGGATGCCGCGCTGGTTCGAGGCGGTGTTCAACACGCCCTCGCACCACCTGGTTCACCATGCGCGGAACCCGCGTTACCTCGACAAGAACTACGCCGGCATCCTGATCGTCTGGGACCGGACGTTCGGCACCTTCCAGCCGGAGCTGGACGAGGAGGCGCCGCGCTATGGCCTGGTGCATAACCTCGGCGCCTTCAACCCGCTGCGCGTGGCCTTCCATGAGTGGGTCGGTATTGGCGCGGACCTGATCCGCGCGCCCCGCCATGCGATCGGCTGGATCTTCGGACCGCCCGGCTGGAGCCCCGACGGCAGCCGCGACACCTCGGCCTCGCTGAAGGCCGCCTGGGAGGCCCGCCAGAAGGCCGCTACAACAGCGGAGCGCGAGGCACCTAGTCCCGCAAGAGCGGCAGGCTGAGGCCTGAAACGGGCCTGGCGCTCAGGATCTCGCGGCGGAAGCGATAGAGCTCGGCGGGGCGGCCGCCGGTCTCGGCGTCCATGCGGCCGAGGCCCTCGACCAGCTCGGCGCGCTCCAGCGCGCGGCGGAAATTTTGCTTGTGCAGGGGAACGCCGGCGATCGCCTCGACCGCGCGCTGCAGGGCCGAGAGCGTGAAGGCCTCGGGCATTAGTTCGAAGACCACCGGGCGGTACTTCAGCTTGCCGCGCAGGCGGCTGACGGCGGTGGCCAGGATGCGCCGGTGGTCCGACAGCATCGGTTCGCCGAGCGCCGCGGCCAGGGGGGCGGGCAGGGCGATGGCCGCCTCGCCGCGGTCGCGGGCCGCTTCCGGGGCGAGGCCGGCCTCATAGAGCAGCTCATAGCGCTCGAGCACCCGTTCCTCGTTCCAGGGCGCGCCCTCCAGGGCGAAGGCCAGGCGCGCGCGAGCCAGGCGCCGGCCGTCGCCGCCGGCCCAGCGGCGCAGCGCCTCCTCGATCGCAGCGAGCTCCGCCGGCCGGCCTGCCCGCCAGTCCTCGTAGGGGAAGAACCGCGTCCAGGGCCGCCATTCGGAGCCGGGCGCATGGGTGTCCACAGCCGCGGTGGCCAGCGCCAGGTAGCCCACAGAGATCACGCGGGCATGTTCGGCGCTCTCGTCGCCACCCATGGGACCCATGTCGGCCAGTGGCGCATCGCGGCCCTTGTCGCCGAAGGTGTAGAGCTGCTCGACATAACCCAGGGTGAAGCGCGTCTGCTCGGTCACGAACGCGCGCATGGCGAGCTCGAAGGTGCGGTGGCCCCTGGGGTCGAAGGGGCCAAACGGCAGCCCCTCGGCGCTGGCGCCCGGCGGGCGCACCGTCAGCACCACCGCGTCGTCCGCCTGGATGGCCACGACCACGGCTGACAGGCCGATGACCACCGAGCTGTCGGGGGCGAGGCTCATTCTGTGTCGAAGGCCCCGGCCCCGGACGTGTAGCCGGCGGCGTCCGACAGGACGTGGAACCGCTCCACATAGCGGGTCTGGGCCGCGGCCGGCGGCAGCGGGTCGATGGTCAGGCTGTAGCCCGCCGGCGGGGCGTCGAAGAAGCCCAGCGCCTCGGCGTGAGTGAACCCCGCCAACTGGGTCGCCTCGAAGAAGGCGCAGGCCCGGTCGGCCTGCTTGATCAGCTTCTTGATGAGAACCGGGGTCTTGGCCGGCAGGCCGAAGCGGGTGTGGATGGCGTTCTCCAGCCGCTCTTCGAAATCCTTGTAGTTGACCCCGAGCGCGGCCTTGAAGGGCGAGATCATGTCGCCGATCACATATTCGGAGGCGTCGTGCAGCAGGGCGGCCAGGCGCCAGCGCGGGGCCACGTCCGGCTGAATATGGGCGACGATTTCCTCGACGACGACGGAATGCTGGGCCACCGAAAAAGCGTGCTCGCCGACCGTTTGGCCATTCCAGCGGGCGACACGGGCCAGGCCGTGGGCGATGTCCTCGATCTCGATGTCCATGGGCGAGGGGGCGAGCAGGTCCAGGCGCCGGCCCGACAACATTCGCTGCCAGGCGCGCGGTTCTTGCGCCGAACGACGCAGCCCTTTCCTCACGAAAGCATTCCCTCCACAGTCAAGCCGACGGGGGCACGCTCGTGACGTGACCCATGGCTTGGCAAATATCAATGCGAGCATAGGCCGAAGGGCCATGAAGTTCACGCGAAGGAGGAGCCGAACCGATGAGCTGGGCTCGTATCATGGCGCCTCTGTCCGGAGGCGAGGGCGACGCCGCGGCGGTCGCCGCCGCGGTCATGCTGGCCAAACCCTTCCAGGCGGAGATGGTTGGCGTCTACACGCCCGCCGACGTGGCCGACGTCATGCCCTGGATGGGCGAGGGGTTCATGGGCGGCGTACAGACCACCGCGCTGGAGTCGCTTAAGGAAGCGGCCTTGGCCGGTGAGAAGAGCGCGCGCGCCGCGATGGAGCGGGTCACCTACGCCAAGAGCCGGTTCGTTTCCCTGCAGACGCCGGTGTGGGCCGGGCTCTCGGCCGAGAGCCGGCTGTCCGACGTGGTGGTGTTCACGTCTGATCCGCCGCGAGGTCGCGGGCCGCTGTCCGAAGCCTTCCAGCAAATGCTGGCTGACGAACAGCGCCCGGTGCTGATCGCCCGCGATGGCCTGAAGATGGGCGGGACGGTGGCCGTGGCGTGGGACGGCGGCAAGGAAGCCAGCCGTGCGGCCCGCCTGGCGCTGCCGATGCTTGAGAAGGCCGCCAAGGTTGTGATCTTGTCGGCGCCCAGGGCCAGTTCCCGCAGCTTCGATCCCGCGCGGCTGAAATCCTACTACGCGGCCCGCGGCGTCGACGCCGAGGTCGATATCCTGCCGGACAGCGGCGATGCGGCCCCACTGTTGCTCTACGCGGCGAAGAAGGCGGGGGCCGATATCCTGGTGGCGGGCGCCTTTGGCCATCCGAGGCTCCAGGAGTTCATATTCGGCGGCACAACGCGAAGTTTGTTGAATTCAGACGAACCATCCTTGTTCTTGTCTCACTAGCCACAAGAGGATCTCCAATGACCCTGTCGCGCATCGTCATGCGGCTTGCCCGAAACCCTGGCACCGAGTTCGCCGGTGGCGACGATCATCGCGGCTATGCGCTTACCGCGCCGCTGACCGATGACGGACGCCTCGACGAGGCGGCCTATGCGAAGACCAAGGACGCCTGCGCCGTGCGCCGCTTCGCGCCCGACGAGGACCCGACGGACGGGCGGCTGATGAAGCGCGGGCAGCGCTGGTATTTCGACTACGACCTGGACCGTGTCGCCGACGACGAACAGCCCTTCCGGCTCGGCGAACACCGCTTCGCCGTGGGCGAATATGTCACCGTCACCGATGAGGACGGGCGTCCGCTCACCTACAAGGTCGTCGAGGTTCAGCGGGCGGGCTAGACCCCGCCGTTTTCGCGGACCAGGCGCTTGACGTCTTCGGAGACGTTGTGGCGGTGGCCCTCGTGCACCTTGAAGACGGCGACAGTGATCGGTCCGCTCTTGGGGCCGCCCGCCTCATAGCCGACCGTCTTCCAGCCGTCCTTCAGGTTGTCCTTGGCCAGGATATAGGTGGCCCGGAAGCCATGGCGCTGCGGTGAGAAGGCCTCCCCGCGCAGGCGCACATCGCGCGCGACGCGAACCGTCGCCCCGTTCTCGCCGGCGTCGACGTGCACCATTCCGACATTGACCTTGGCCTTGTCGTCGTCGGCGCTGATGTGGATGCCAGGCAGGTTGATGTCGGCGTGATCACCATGGTCGTCGCTGGCCGTGATACCCATTTTGCCGTCAGTGTCGCCGTCGCGGTCACGGTCCGGCTTGGCGTCGCGCGCCTGGCCAACTGCGTCGTCGGAGGCCTGCTTGGCGGCCTTGGCGGCTTCCGCGGCCGTTCCGCTGGAAGCCTTGGCGACGGCCTCGGCCGACTTGGCGTCGGTGGCCTTGGCCGCCTCCTGATCGGTCGGAACCTCGGCCTGGAGCTCCTGCTCGATGGGCTGCAGCGCCGCCTCATAGGTGGTCGAGACCGGGATCAGCCGCAAAGATACCTCGTCGCCATCGCGGGTCGTGTAACTGCAGGTCTTTCTGTCGGGGGCGTAGGCGGTAAGCTTCAGGTCACCCCGGTCGGCAGGGCAGTCGAGCGCCACGCGCGCCATCGCCGGCGTCCTGGGCGCGCAGCCGGCGGCGCCGAACAGCAGGCCACAGGTCGTGAGGAAGAGCAGCGACTTCATTGAGGGGCTCCAATCCGTTCGCGGGCGAATCTGACCGGAGCCCTTTCAGAAGGCGAGTGAATTCGACGTAACGCCCGTTACGGCTACTGGCCGGGACGCGAGCCCGCGCCCTCGCGCCGCGCCAGGAAGGCGAGGCGCTCGAAGAGGTGGACGTCCTGCTCGTTCTTCAGCAGGGCGCCGTGCAGCGGCGGAATCAGCTTGGTCGGATCGCGCTCCTTGAGCGCATCGGCATCGATGTCTTCGACCATCAGGAGCTTCAGCCAGTCGAGCAGCTCGGATGTCGAGGGCTTCTTCTTCAGGCCCGGCACCTTGCGCATGTCGTAGAAGATGCGCAGGGCCTCGGCGACCAGCTTCTGCTTGATGTTCGGA
>DASRRU010000157.1:0-12502 GCA_035656795.1 Phenylobacterium sp.
TTCCTGCTCGTCCATGGCGCCTGGCACGGCGGCTGGTGCTGGGATCAGGTTAGCGCCCGGCTGACGGCCCTGGGTCACGTCGTCATTGCGCCCACCCTGACGGGCGTGTGCGAACGCTCTCACCTGCTCATCCCGAGCGTCAATCTTACGACCCACATCGACGACATCGCCGGCGAGATCCGGTTCAAGGACCCGTCGAACATCGTCCTCTGCAGCCATTCCTATGGCGGCGTGGCCGAGCGCTACGCGGACCGGATTGTCCTCGGTCACGTAATCGTCCAGCGACTCCGGCAACAGCAAAGATTGCCGCCGGTCTTCCCCTTCGACAAAGCGCTTCATCGACGGCCCCAAGGCTGTTGCGTCGATGCTCGATTCTAAGCTGCTTCGCTCTTTTGACACAGCCTGGACCCATAGTGGACGTTCAAGATAGGCAGCGCGTCCGCAAGGCTGCGGCGAGGACAAGACTCCGAATATGGACCGCGGCAGACGCGCCAAACGCCAATCCTTCCCGCTGGAGGAGCCGCCATGCTAGCCGGCCTGGGTCATTCTAGTCCATTGGGCGTTGAGCAGAAAACGGAGGGTCGTTGAATTTTACTAACCATCTAAAATCCTAGATGATAGCCTGCTTAAACCACCTTTGGTCGGGAGTAAGAATTCGGATCCGGGATTTGCATCTGTAGGCGGACACGACGAGCCATCGGTTCGCGTGTATCTCCCAGTTCACCCGCTTCGGGCGTATGTGACGTTTTATTACTTTGTCGAAGCGTACCGACCGCTTACCGATTTTCTCTATCCGGAATGGGGCAACGTGCGGCTGTCCGTCGCGGGCGACTGGAAGGTTGTCAACGATCCACGCGATGGCGGCGCCCCCAATGACCGAGCGCTTTTCGGACCGACGGATCGTTGCGGCAAGATCATCACCGGTGGCGGCAAGACAGTTGGCTTCGGGCTCACGCCCCTGGGCTGGAACCGGCTGATCGGCTCCGACGCCGGGAAAATGGCCAATCGGGTCCGCGAGATCGGCGACGAACTGGGCGTCGATCTGATGGCGTTACAGAGCGATTTCAAGGCCGACCGCGACGACAATGTTGGGGTCGCGCGGTTCGACGCGGTGTTGCTGGCCTTGCTCGCGCGCCGCGCGCCCAATCACCCGCTCTTTCTCGCCACCGACCGGGTTTTGCGACGTCGGCCGGCGGACGTGCGGAGCTTCGCCGCCCACGTGGGGGTCGCGCCGCGCACCCTGCACCGGCTCTGCCTGCGCGCCTTCGGCTTCCCGCCCAAACGACTGCTACGACGGCAGCGTTTCCTTGAGACCCTGGGGGTGATCCGCGTGACACCGGGCGCAAGCTTCGGCGGACTGATGGGCCAGGATTATCACGACCAGTCACATTTCAATCGAGACTTCCGCGACTTCATGGGTATGACGGCCCGCGAATATGCCCGAACTCCCCGCGTGCTGATGCAGGCTGCCGCCGCCGCGCAGCTCCAAATGCAAATCCCGCTGTCGTTCGCCCTACCTGACCCCCCGGCGGACTGAACCGCGCGCGCCGATTTCGCGAGTTGGCCATTCCTTACAATTCATAGCCGATGGGCTGGGGCACCATCACTACGGCCGCAGCGGAAGCGCGGTCGCGGGCGAGGCATTAGGTCAACTGTACAGTAGCGTCTCCGGTCGCCATGCGCGGCTTAAGGCGTGTCGGAGGTGGTCGCTTGTTCATCGTGGCGCGAATTCTCGCAACCTTTAGGATAAGATTATGAAAATATCACTGCGACTGGCGCTTACCGCCTCCTTGTCTATCATGGGGGCAAGCGCCTCAAACGCGGCGTCCGTACTCCATTATACCTTCAGTCCTGGCTCATATTACGATTACGGTAGTCCTTTGGTTGATACGCCGGTCACTGGGTCATTTGATTTCGATACCGTTACAGGCGCTCTATCGAACGTCAGTTATACTAGTGTATCAGGTACGTTCACAACGGGGGCTGAGTATAATCCGGGTGATGCTACTGAAATATATTTCGGTGATTTTGGCAGTCCCAATTATGACGTCTACCAGGTGGCTGGTTCGCTGATCAACGGAGGGACAGTGGCAATCAGTTCAGGTACTCATCCCAGTATACCCATCAGCGCGGGTGGGTCGCTCACGACTGACGCGACTGCGGGGGTTCCGGAGCCCGCGACTTGGGCAATGGTGTTGGTTGGCTTCGGCGGACTTGGCGCCGTGCTCCGCAGGCGCTGCACTCCAGTGTCCCTCGCGGCCTGATAGATCGTCCAGATCGAGCCCCTAGAGCCCCGGCCTTAAAGGAGCGCCGGGGCTTTACGCTGATTGCAGCTGCAGAACCCGGATGGCCGCTTTCCACTCCTGCGACCTTCGGAACGTCTTGTATGGATGGCTCCCGCATTGCAAGGCGTGATGTGAGCTTCGGCGTGGTGGTCGGATGCAGTCTTGTGTTCGATCTGTTCGCGCGGTCATGGACCGCTGGCCCTGATGGTTTCCGCAGACGAGGTCCCTATCTGCTAAGCGGGCTATGACGCCCTGGACGTTCATCGGGTTGTCCTCGTCTCCGCTCTGACCGGTTCGCCATCACTTCACATCGTCCTCGCAACTCTCAGGCCGCCTATCCGGCCGATCGGGTGGATTCAGGCAGCCGCCTTCAGGGGCGCAGGCGCGCGATAGCTCTCGCCGCGCGCCATGATGGCCCAGATCGCTCTGGCGGTATGGTTGGCCATGGCCACGGTTGCCACGCGGAGCGGCTTGCGCGCGAGCAGCGCGGTGATCCGCGGGTCGGCGGCCTCGGGGCGGCGCAGGGTCCGGGCGACGAGCGACGTCGTGCCGATGATCAGCAGCCTGCGCAGGTACTGGTCGCCCATCTTGGAGATCCGCCCTGGCCGCTCCTTGCCGCCGCTGGAGTTCGCCAAGGGGGTCAGTCCGAGCCACGCGGCAAACTGGCGCCCTGAGCGGAACTGGGTGGGATCGGTGACCGTCGCGGCCAGGGCGGTGGCCCCGAGCAGGCCCACGCCCGGCACGGTGGCGATGCGTCGAGCAAGCGCGCTGGAGCGGAACCAGGTGAGGAGGTCGCGCTCGAGCTGACGGATGCGCGCTTGCCCCTCCAGCGCCTGCTCAGCCAGGGCGTCGATCACCCGTGCGGCGAGCGGCGGAACCTCACGAGCTTCGCCGGCGACAACCCGGCGCACGAAGGCCAGGGCGTGCGTTATCCCTTCGCAATATCGATCCCAAACTCGGCCAGCAGACCCCGGATCATGTTCACCAGCTGGGTCCGCTGGCGGACCAGCAGATCGCGGGTCCGATGCAGCGAAAGCGCCGCCTGCTGCTCGACCGATTTGACCGCTACGAACCGCATGGTCGGTCGCCTTACCGCCTCGCAGATCGCCTCGGCGTCACCGGCGTCGGTCTTGCCACGCTTTACGTAGGGCTTGACGTAGGCCGGCGGCATCAGGCGCACCTCGTGGCCCAGGCGAGCCAACTCTCGCGCCCAATGATGGCCGGTCCCGCACGCCTCCATGCCCACCAGGCAGGGCGACAGTTTGCTGAAGAACGGCAGGACCTGTGCACGTCTTAGCGCTCGGCGGACAACGATCTCACCGGTGCTGCTGACGGCGTGACCCTTCGCTGCTGGCCTTCGACATGCTTTCGCGGCTTGCCGATGCCTTCACGGTGATCTCCGACGCGGAGGCGACAGCCGCCGCCGGCCGCCTCAGCGCGGAAGGCGCAGCGGTATCGGCCTGTGGCGTGGCTGGAGCGGCGGGGTTGTTCGCCCTCTGCGCCGATGCCGATGCGGCGCGCGCGCCGAACCTAAACGCCGCTGCTCGCGTCCTGCTGATCGACACTGAAGCGGCCCTTCCATGATCCATCCTGGAGACTCGAAATGATCGACCATCTCGAACTGCAGACGCGAGGCATCGAGGCGCATCAGCGCTTCTACGGCGATGTCCTTGCGCCCTTGGGCTTCGTCTTGAAAGTTGACGGCGCGGCGAAGGGCTGCGGCGACGGAACCTCTCTCGATCTGTTCTTCGTCGAGGGCGAGCCATTGTCGAACGTCCACTTCGCGTTCGGCGCGTCCAGCCGGCGGGTCGTGGATGAGGTCTACAGGCGCGCTCAGGCGGCGGGACATCAGCTCGACCGCGCGCCGGCCTTGGCCCCGCACATCCATCCGAACTACTACGCCGGTTATCTGCGCGACCCGGACGGAAGACTCGTCGAGTTCGTCTGCCATCAGGCGGAATGATGGGCGTCGCGACCGCCAAGCGTCTGATTCAATCCATGAGCTTAACCCCGCCGGCTTTGCGCGCAGCTTGACGCGCGGCTCGCCGTCTCCGCATCACGTCCCAGTCGCTGCGGTCGGCGCATCGGCGGCCGTGAAGACGCACTCCAGGTCGGGCGCGAGCGCCGCCAGATAGTTCTGCGCATCGAAGACGGCGGCGGGCGTCTGAGCGCCGGAGCCGCGGGCCTCGCCCGCCAGGATCCGCGCCACCGCTTCGCAGACCAAGGGGGCCGTGAAGGCATAGATGTCCTGACCGCGGGCGCTGACCCGACGCGTCCGGCGTCCCTTGCGGACCACCACGTCCATCTGGAAGACCTGGGCCGACCGCCCGCGCGCGTCGATGGCCTGGGGCGGCGGGGTCGCGTCGTCGTTCAGATCCTTGAGGGGTGCGCGATTGAGCCAGGTCCGGACAAGGCGGGCTTGCGTGCGCCGCGCGATCAGCACCACCTCGCTGAGCGGAAGGGCGACCATGTCCTGGCGCCCGAAGGGCAGGGCGAACTCCCAGGTCGACTCCGGCGCCGGTTGGGGAAGGGGCCGCAGTCGGCCCTCCGAGACGATCAGGCGCGTCGCCGTGTTGCGCGCGCCGGTCAGGCGGGTGCCCTGGGTCGGCCGCCAGCTGTCCAAGGCGATCCCGACCTCGATCTCGTCGGGCTGGTCCCAATCGCCGGCGGCCGCGGCGGCAAGGAGGTCGGCGAGGCCACCGTAGAACCCCATGGCGGGCAGCACCAGCACGCCGGCCTCGCGCGCCGGGCCGTCGAAACGGTCCAGCGTCGCCGTCGCGCTGGCCTGTTCGGCGGTCACATCCAGATAGTGGGCGCCGGCGCGGACCGCCGCGGCGGCGACCGCATCGGCCGTGTCGAGAAAGGGGCCGGCGCAGTTGATCACGACCGCTACGTCACCAAGCGCAGCGTCGAGCGAGGCCGGGTCGTCAAGGATGGCCGTGCGGATCGTCACCGGCTGCGCCCAAGCCGCCTGCGCGGCCAGCTTGGCGGGGTCGCGAACGACGCCGATTGGCGTCAGGCCGCGGCGCAGCAGATCGGCGACCACGAAGCGGCCCGTGTGGCCGCTCGCCCCGTAGACTGCCACGGTTTGGGTTCGCGGCGAGGGCGAAGAGTTTGACGTCGTCATGGCGGCTCCTGAACGCTACAGACCTGTTTGTTTATGGTGGTACAAACAGGTCTGTAGCGTGTCAAGGCGACGCGTGCTAGAGTTCGGGTGTGGAGACCCTCAGCCCTTCGAAAGCCGCCGGACGCGCGTCACCTGACGCCGCGGTTTCATCCGACGTGAGGGAGCGGCTGCTTGCGACGGCATCGTCGCTCTTCTATCGCCACGGCGTGCGCTCCGTGGGGGTTGACCTGGTGGTGCTGGAAGCCGGCGTGGCCAAGACGAGCCTCTACCGCCACTTCCGGACGAAGGACGATCTCATCGCCGCTTTCCTGGAGCGGGAGGACGCTGATTTCTGGCGCGGCTGGGACAGGGTGGCGGACCGTCACACCGATGACCCGGTGGCCGAACTCGAGGCGCATTTGGATTGGATCGGCGAACGCGTGGCGCGGCCGAACTACCGCGGCTGCCCCCAGCTGAATGTGGCCGCCGAATTCCCGGAGGCCGATCACCCGGCGCGCAAGGTGGCGGCGGCCCACAAGCGCGAGTTGCGGCGGCGGCTCCGCGGCATCGCAGAGCGCCTGGGCGCGTCGCGTCCGGACGAACTCGCCGGGCAGTTTTCGTTGTTGATCAATGGCGCCTTTGTGAGTGCGCAGGTGCTGGGTCCGGGGGAGGCGACTCCCCTTCTTAAGGCGACCGCGCGGGCTTTGATCACAGCATCCAACACGGCCACCCCCGGTGCGACACACGACACATAAGATGGGCCATCTTCGATATGTGGCGGATTTCCAACCGCTTGCCGAGCCCGTGCGCCAATTGTCGGGTCAGGGTCGATTCTCACAGGGAGTTCGCAGACGGAAACTCGCGGCGACCGTGATTTAGGCTTGTGGCGGGCGTTGCTTTGTCGGGCTTCCGAGATAGGAACCGATGCGGCGAAGCTTCATTTTGAGGAAGCTGCGGCGGACCCAGCCGGACGGCGGCGGGACCGGCCGCCTGGACGCCAGAAGTCAGAGTCAGGGCCAGCACGACCGCGGCGAGCGCCAGCCAGGGACCGGAGCGTTTCATCAGATCACCTCAGGAAATGGAGGAGCGGCGGGGCTTGGTGGACCGGCTCGGCGCGAAGGCGCCCGGCTGCGTTCCTCTTTGCTCAGAGTCAGTCCGATCAGCACCGGCATGGCCAGCAGCACGAGCGGATATTGCAGGCACAGGCCGCCGATGATGGCGATAGCCAGGGGCTGCTGGATCGCCGAGCCCTGACCGATCGCCAGGGCGAGGGGCGCCAGCGTCAGCATCGCGGCCAGGGTGGTCATGGTGATCGGCCGGAGACGATCTCGGCTGGCCTGGCGCAGGGCTTCCACGGGCGGCAGGGCGTGGGACAGCTCCGCGTATTCGGAGACCAGGAAGATCGCCATCTCCGCGCCGATGCCGATGATCATAGTCATCCCCATCAGGGCCGTGATGTTGAGGTCCACCCGCGCCAGCCACAGGGCCGTGAAGACCCCCATCGTCGACAGCAGCGAGCAGCCGATGATGATGACGGGCAGCCACATGCGCCGGTAGAGCACCAGCAGCAGGATGAATTCCGCGATCAGGGCGGCGACGAACACCTCGGCCAGGCCGGCGAAGGCGATCTGCTGTTGCTGATAGAGCCCACCGAGTTCGTAGCGCACGCCGGCGTCCAGGACGCCCGGCTTGGCCAGGACCGTCTTGACGTCGCCGATGGCGGCGCCCAGCCCGCGGCCTTCGATGCGGCCGGTGACGGCGATCATCGGCTCCAGGTTTTCGCGGGAGATCTGCGGTTGGCCGGTCACCGGCGTGGTCTGGGCCACCCTGCCCAGGGGAAACAGGTGACCGTCGGGCGCCCGGACCGGCAATGCGGACAGGTCCGGCTCCTGCAGGGTCAGGGCGTTGGGCAGGCGGACGCGGACATCCACCACCTTGGAGGCCTGTGGCACGGTGGTGGCGATCACGCCGGTGAGGGCGCCGTTCATCGCCTGCGCCACCTGGTCCGGGGTCATGCCTTCCAGCCCGGCCCGGATCGGATCGATCCTGACGTCGAGAGCGTCGCCGGCCAGCTTGACCCCGTCCTTCACCTCGACCACGCCCTGCACCTTGCTGATCGCGGCGGCCACACGCTGGGCGTCCGGGATCAGGGCGGTGTTGTCCGCGCCGTAGAGCTTGATCTCGATGGGCTGGGGCACCGCGGTTAGGTCGCCGATCAGGTCCTCCATCAACTGGGCCAGTTCGATCTGGACGCCGGGCACCTGCGCCGTCGCCTGCTCGAGCACGGCGGCCATGACGTCGGGCGTGGAGCGGGCGTGATTGTCCTTCAGGCGGACGAAGAAGTCGCCGTGGTAGCTCTGCCCCAGGGTGCCGCCGAGGCCGCTGCCCAGCCGGCGCGAATAGGTCGCTACCTCGGGCGTGCGATTGAGGATGGCGTCGATCTGGGAGACCTCGCGGTTGGTTTCGTCGAGGGACGAGCCGGGGCGGGTCGTGTAGTCGATGATGAAGCCGCCCTCGTCGACCTTGGGCATGAAGCCCGTCGGCACTTGCCCGGCCGCCAGGCCGCCGATGACCAGGACGGGCAGCAGGGCGCCAAGCAGCATCCAGGGATGGGCGAAGAGGCCGTCGAGCAGCCGCGCGTGCTGACGCGCGATCCAGCTGCTCTTGCCGGACGAGCCGGGATCGCGCCACCGGCCGAAGTCCACCAGATGCCGGGCCAGCACCGGAACCACGAACGCCGTCATCAGGTAAGAGATGACCAACGCCGCGGCCATGGTGATCGACAGCGCCTTGGAGAAGGCCCCGGTGACGCCGCTGAGGAAGCTCAGGGGGATGAACACGATCAGGGTCGCCAGGCTGGAGCCTGTCAGCGGCGACATGAATTCCCGGGCGGCCGGAAGCACCGCGTCCGCGCCCGCCGCCTGGCCGTCCGGGTTCGTCGCGCCGGCCCGCCGGGCGATGTGCTCGACCATGACGATGACGTCGTCAATCAGCAGGCCGACGGCCGCTGCGATGCCGCCCAGGGTCATGATGTTGAAGCTCAGTCCCATGACGCTGAGAGCCAGCAGGGTCGCCGCCAGGGTGGCGGGGACCACCAGGACCGCGATCAAGGTCACGCGCCAGCTCTTCAGGAACCACAGCAGCACCATGCCGGCCAGCACCAGACCGATGAGGACCGCGTCGCGCACGCTGCCCGCCGACTGGGTGACCAGTTGGCTCTGATCGTACCAGCTGACCAGGCGCACGCCGGGCGGCAGCCTGTAGCGGGCCATCTTGGCCTGGACCGCCTTGACGATCTGCACTGCGTTGCCGCTGGGCTGCTCGTAGACGCTGAACAGGACGGCGGGCTTGCCGTCCTCGAACACCCGCGTCCACTGCGGCGCCACGCCGTTCTGGACGGTGGCGACATCGCGCACCCGCACGACGCCGGACGCGTCGGTACGCACAGTCAGGTCGCCGATCTGGGACGCCCGGGTCGCGCTGGTGTCGGAGAGCACCAGGAACAGCTTCCCGCGGTCTTGCAGAAGGCCCGCCGCCTGCAGGACATTGCCTGTTCTCAGCGCCTGCGTCAGGTCGGCCATCGACAGGTTGTGGGCGGCCAGCTTGCGCGGATCGCTCAGAACCTCGATCTCGGCGGTGTCGCCGCCCTGCACGTTGACCCGCGCCAGGCCGGGCACGGACGAGAGCATGGGCTTGATCTGGTATTGCGCCAGGTCCTGCAGCGCGACCGACGACAGGGTGTCGGACTCAAGCGCATAGGCCAGGATCGGATAGACCGTCGGGTCCATCCGCTTGACGTCGTAGGCCGTGCCTGGCGGCAGGCTCGGCATGGTCTTAGCCACCGCCGCCTCAACCAGCAGGGTGCTGGCGGTCATGTCGCGCCCCCAGCCGAAATCGACCGATATCTGGGCCGATCCGCGGCTGGTGTCGGAGCGAACATCCTGCACGCCGGGCACGGTGCGGATGGCTTCCTCAACCGGCCGGGTGACCAGCAGCGCCGTCTGGTCGGCGGGGCGGCTGCCGGCGTCCAGGTCGACCACCACTCGCGGGAAGGACGCCTGCGGGAACAGGCCCACCGGCATGGACAGCGCCGCCACCGCGCCGGCGGCGGCGAGGGCGAAGGCGATCACCAGGATCGCGCGCGACTGGTCCTGGACGAAACGTGCGAGATTCATGGCCTTGACCGGGTCCGGGCGGCCATGCCGTCGGTCAACTGGAATGCCCCGTCGACGATCACCGGACGGCCCGCGTCCAGCGGCCCTTCCACCACGTCCAGCGTGGACGACGGCGCGCGAACCTGAACCGGAACGCGGACCGCCTTGGTCTTGGCCAGCTGGAAGAGGTAATCCCCCTTTTCATCGTTGAGCACGGCGGCGTGGGGCACCATCCATCCCTGCACGTCGCCGGTCGACAGCAGCACGCGGAAGGCGTTGCCGGGCAGGGGCGCGGGCCCCGGCGCGGCGACGTCGATATCGACCAGTCGGGACCGTGGGTTTAGCGCGCTGGCCACCCGCAGCACCCGGCTGGCCTGAACCGGTCCGCCGGCGATAGGTTGCACCTGGACGACGTCGCCGACGCGCACCCGTCGCGCCACGTCCGGTTCAACCCCGGCGGTGACGACCAGACCGTTGGCCGGGGCGATGCTCATGAGCGCCGCGCCGGGCTGCACGCGGTCTCCGGCCGCGGCCGACAGGGTCACCACCACACCATCGAACGGCGCCGCCACGACGCCAGCCGCGGCGCCGGCGCCCTGACGCTGCAGGGCCGCCAGGGCGTCCTGGGCGCTTTGCACCCCTGCATCCGCGCGGCTGACATCATCGCGGGTGGCCAGTTGGCGGGCGAAGTTGTCGGCGGTGTGGGCCTGTACGGCCCTGGCGAGTGCGACCGCCGTCTCGGCCTGGCCGAAGGCGGCCCTGGACTCCGGCGCGCTGGAATAGGCCAGGAGCGTCTCGCCCTTGCGCACCGCCGCCCCGGTCGTGACCGCTACGTCCACGATCTGCGCCATCTGTTGCAGGCTGATCGTTCGCAGGGCGCTGGCCGCCGGGCCTACCGTGCCGTAGGCGTCGATCGTCCGCGGCAAGGTTCCGCGCTGAGTCGGCTGCACGGTCACGAGGACACTGGGCTCGGTCGCCGGAGGGGCGGCGGGACGGTTGCAAGCCGCCAGGCTGAGGGCCGCACAGGCCGCCGCGATGGCCGGATAACTGCACGCGACCGGACTCATGACTGGGGTTCCTTGGGCAGGTTGGCGATGACAGGCAGTCCCGCGCCCACCAGGGTGGCGATCGCCACACGCTGTTCGAGGACGGACTGCTCGACAGCGAGAATTTCGCCGGCCTTTGTCAGCCGCAGGGACACCAGGTCGGCGTATGCGCGGCGATCGATGTCGTGGGCGTTCAAGGCGGATTCGGCGCGGGCGGCCGCGGCGTCCGCCGCCGGCTGATCCTGGCGCAGCCGGGCCAGGCGCGCGGCCTGGGCGTCGGTCTCGCGCCGCAGGGCGGTCAGCTGGCCGACGGCCGAGGCCAACCGGGCGGCGTATTCGGCGCGCAATTGGGCGCGTGTCGCCTGCTCGGCGGAAATGGCCCCCTGGTTATGGTCGAAGATGGGCAGCCCGATGCTGAACTGCGGGCCGGCGTTGCGCACATTGGCGTTGTCGCTGCCCCCGGCCATCCCGAGGCTGAGCGTGGGGAACTGTCCGAGGATGGCCGCGCGGACCCGGGCGTCCTGGGCGGCGTATCCCAGGCGCAGCGCCACCAGGTCCGGCCGCCGCCGCCCCAGCTCGGTCGTATCCGCCAGGTTTCCCGGATCGACATCCGGGACCTCGGGCTCGGCGGCCAAGGGCACCACCACATCGGGCGTCAGGCCGAGGAGGGCATTGAGCTGGTGCCGCCGGGACAGTTGCAGGGCGTCCAGGTCGTCGAGCCTGGTCTGCACCCCTTGAAGGGCCACGCGGTCGGGAGCCACGGCGGCCAAGGTCGCATCACCGCGGCCCAAGGCCTGCTGATCCCGCTGTGCGCGGTCGGCGAAGATTTCCAGGGTCTGGGCCAGCAAGGCGCGCGCCCGGACTCCCTCCATCAGGTCCACGGCGAGCAGCCGCACCTGGCCGGCGGTGAGCCATTCCTGCCAGAGGATTTGCGCGTCGACCTGGTCCGCCGCCTTCGCCGCCGCCTCGCGACGCGCCGACAGGGTGACCAGCGCCCGCACATCGATTCCCAAAGCGGCGGTCCAGGCGGAGGTGTCGCCGACGCCGGCCAGCAGCGGCAGGAACGCCCCCGTGAACTGTGGATTGGGCGCGGCGCTGTCGCGCTGGCGCTGTCCTTGGGCGACCGCGTGCCAGGCTCGGGCGGCGCGCAGATCGGGACTGTTGCGCAAGGCGAAGGCGACAAGATCGCCCACAGTCATCGGGTGCGTCGCCGACGCCGTGGCCGGCAGCGCGGTCGTCAGGGGCGCTTGAGCGGGCAGGGGCGCGGGGTGGTAAGAGGCGCAGGCGGCGAGCCATGCGGCGGCCGCGCCGATCGGCGCGGTGCGCCAGCCGCGGGTCGCGCCGCATCTTCCTGACCGGCCTGGGGCTGGCACCGGGATAATCCTTCATGCATCGCCGCACAGAATGGCGGCCAGGCCGAACCATCGGGCATTGCGCATGAGGGACGTTTCACCGCCGGGTGAAAACGCCTTCAGATTCGCCTGGCGCGGCGATCAGAGATCCTGGGCTTCCAGTCGGTAGCCCGCGCCGGACTCGGTGTGGATCATCGGGCGGGCGAACCCGTCGTCCACCTTTTGCCGCAGGCGATGCATGTGCATGTCGACGATCGTGCTGTGCGGATCGAAGCTCAGGTCCCACACGGCTTCCAGCAGCATGTTTCGCGTTACGATCCGTCCGGCGTTCTGCATCAGCACCTGGAGGATCGAGAGTTCGCGCGCCCTCAGCTTGAGCCGGCGCCCCGCGCGGCTGGCGCTGCGCGCGGCCAGGTTCAGCTCCAGATCGCCGACCCGCAGAACGTGAGCCGGCCGGCCGCCGAACCGTGTCAGGGCTTCGAGCCGGGCCAGCAGCTCCGAGAAGGCGTAGGGCTTGACCAGATAGTCGTCCGCCCCGGCCGCCAGCCCCTGCACCCGA
>DASRRU010000158.1:0-7881 GCA_035656795.1 Phenylobacterium sp.
CAGGACGGCCAGCCGGTACTTTTCCGGCGTCGCCGCGAACCCCGGCCGGATCACGTACATCAGCCACGGCATGGTCAGTTCGGCGACGACTGTGATGGCGAGCGTCGCAGCCGCCAGCACCGCCATGGCGTCCGCCGCCAACTCGTCGGCCACCAACTCGCCGTCGGTCTCCAGCGAGCGGGAATAGGCCGGCACGAACGCGGCGGCGAAAGCGCCCTCAGCGAAGATGCGGCGGAACAGGTTCGGGAAGGCCAAGGCGCTATTGAAGGCGTCCGCCGCGAAGGTGGCGCTCGCGCCCATGAAGTAGCTGATCGCCAGGTTGCGCACGAAGCCGAACAGCCGGCTGATCAGGGTGAAGAACGAGAAGATCATCGACGAGCGCATGAGGCTCGCGGGCTTCGCGGCCGCGGGCTTCGGCTTGGCGGCCGTCGGCTCGGGCGTGGAGGCGGCGGTCACGGGCGGTGGGGTCTCGGACGGAGGGCGATTCACGGCCGGCAAACTAGCGCGGGCCGCGGACGGTGGATATGCGGGTCCTTCGCCGCATGGGGGAGAAGGATTCCCTGCTACTTCAGAACCTTGATCTTGATGTTCTTGAACCAGACCGCGTCGCCGTGACACTGCAGCGCGATCGCGCCGGTCTTGCCGGTGGCGAACTGGGGCCAGCGTTTGAATTTGGACGCCGCCACGCGGGCTTTGAAGTCGGCGGAATTTAGATCGTACTCGACCACCATGACCCCGTTCAGCCAGTGCTGCACCTTGCCATGGTCGACGATCAGGCGGCCGTGGTTGTACTCGCCGACGGGCTTGGTCATGTCCTTCGTGGGCGCATAGAGGGCGAACAGCGACCCGGCCTGCTGCGGGGGCGCCTCGCCGTGGGCGTTGTCGAGGATCTGGTACTCGGGCCCGCTCTCGTAGGTCTCATCCCCCACCGGGATCACGTGGTAGATCACGCCCGAATTGCCCTTCGGACTAATCTTCCAGTCGAAATCGAGCTCGAAATTCTCGAAGGATTCCTTGGAGACCAGGTCCTTCGACGTCTTGGGATCAGGGCCGATCACCCCGTCCTTGACCGTCCAGCCGGCGTCCGGCGCGGCCGTTTTGAAGCCCTTCCAGCCTGTGGTGGACTTGCCGTCGAACAGCAGCTTCCAGCCGGCCGCCTTCTCCGCGGGGGTGAGGGTGTTGTCGGCGGCGAGCGCCGGGGCGGCGGCCATGGCGAGGACGGCGACCGCGAGGCCGAGGACGAGGGCTTTCATCTTGGGGCGCTCCTAGAGGCCAAGTTTCTGGAAGGCGGCGTCGAGGTGCGCCCTGACCTCGGCCGAGGGGCCTGGGTCGGAAGGCCGCGCGACATTGCCGATATAGCCGATGTCTTTGAAGCCGGCCTCGGTGGTGTAATAGGCGCCTATGGTCAGGTGGCGGAATTTCTTCCAGAACGCCTGGGTCGCCTTGTCCGTGGCCGCTGGCAGGGCCGCCAGCGCCTTGGCGCGGTCGGCGGCTGAGGCCTTCAACACCTGCACGCTCAGCGCGTTGAGCCCGTTCATCACCCCCGGCCGGTCCTTGACCTGATCCGGATAGGGCGCGCTCACCCACTCGTCGATGAAATCGGGCACGCCCAGCGAGCTGGCCGAAGGTGCGCTGGCGCTGGCCGGCAGGATGTAGTCGGCAAGGATCGCTGCGGTGGTCAGCTGGTCCGCGGTCATGATCCGCGACCAGGGGGCTTTCTCCGGCTTGGCCAGCTTGGGATCGGTCCCGTAGCCGCGGGTGACCACGTCGCCGCCCATCTTCGGCCCATAGACCACCACGCCTGCGCCGCCGGCGATGGCTGCGCCCACCACGCCGACCCAGGCCAGCGCCGTGCGCCGGTCGATCTTGGAGACGTAGGGCTCGATGTCTGGCGACTTTGGGGTTTCGGTGCTCATAGGACCCCCTGCTTGGCGATGGTCGCGAGGTTGTCGGCTGAGCGCCAGGCCAGGGCCAGGATCGACAGCGTCGGGTTCTTGTCCGGGCTGGAGACCATCACCGCGCCGTCCATGACGAAGAGGTTGGGCACGGCCCAGCTGCGGCCGAACTGGTCGACCACCGAGTCGGTGTCGTTGTGGCCCATCCGGGCGGTGCCGATCTCGTGGATCATCTCGCCGCCCTTGGAGATCGCCTTCCTGCCATCGGTCTCGACGTGGCCCTGCGGCTTGCCGCCCAGCCGGTCGATGACCTCCAGGAAGGTCTTGACCATGTGGGCCGCCTGGTTCGTCTCGCTCTCCCCCCATTTCCAGTGGAAGCGCAGCACCGGGATGCCCCACTTGTCCTTGGCGGTGGGGTCGAGCTCGCAATAGCAGTCGTCGTTGGGGATCATCTCGCCGCGGCCGTCGAAGCCGATGGTCGAGCCGAACCGCTGGCGCAGCTTGGCGCGCAGGTCCTCGCCCACCAGGCTTTCGTCGTCACGCACCAGGCCGGCCATGCCCATGGACGGCATGTGCCGGCCGCCGCCGATCTCGATGTGGTAGCCGCGGGGGAAGCCCAGCTCCTTCTGCTTCTCGTAGCCCCACCAGGGGACGTAGGTGTGCTGGGTGCCCTGGCCGTCGTCGTTGGTGGGCGGCATGCCCTCCAGCAGCGGGAACTGGCCGTCGACGCTGAGACCGACCGAGTCCATCAGATAGCGGCCGACCATGCCGTGGGTGTTGCACAGGCCATCGGGGAACTTGGCGCTCTTGGAGTTCAGGAGGATCCGCGCCGTCTCGCCGGAGCCGGCGGCCAGCACCACCGCCTTCGCCGTGGCGGAGTGGTGCTCGCCGGTTTTGCGGTCGACGAAGGAGACGCCCTTGGCCCTGCCGTCCTTGCCCAGCTCGACCTGGTAGACCAGCGCATTGGTGCGGATCGTCAGGTTGCCTGTGGCCATGGCCGGCGGCAGCAGGACTGTCGTCGACTGGAAATTGGCCCCGATGGCGCAGCCGCGGCCGCAGGGCGTAGCGAAGAGGCAGGTGTTGCGCCCCTCCATCTGGCCGGTGACCACCGCCCCGTGCATGGGGATCACCGGGATGCCCATGGCCTTGAAGGCCCGTCCGTAGAACAGCTCGAAGGCGCGCGGCGGCGCGGACGGCATCAGGCAGCCGGCCGGCGAATCCGGGGTGTTCAGCAGGTTCTGCGGCGGATAGGCGCCCGAGACCCCGATCAGCTTCTCGGTCTTGTCGTACCAGGGCGCGAGGTCGTCGTAGGTGATCGGCCAGTCGTGCCCCAAGCCGTCGCGGCTCTTGGGCTTGAAGTCCAGCGGCCCGAAGCGCAGCGCGATGCGGCCCCAGTGGTTGGTGCGCCCGCCCAGCATCCGGGGCCGCCACCAGATGAAGGGCTCGGAGCCCTCGGCCACAGTGTAGGGCTCGTTGGGCACCTCCCAACCGCCGTCGACCGTGGCGTCGTAGAAGCCGAAGGGCTTGTCCGGGGTGCCGACGCCGCGCAGGGGCGCCTCGGCATTGGTGTTGAACATCGGGGTCTCGACCCGCGGGTCGTAGTCGCGGCCGGCCTCGAGCATCAGCACCTTCATCCCCGACTTCGTCAGATGATAGGCGCTCATCCCGCCGCCGGCCCCGGAACCGACGATGATCACGTCATAGGGCTCAGCCGCCATGGTTCAGGCTCCAGTCCGCGCCGGAACCGGCACGTAGGTTTCCAGGGTCTCGTCGGGCAGGCGCACGACCTGGCCGGTCTCGGCCGACTTGTAGAGCGCCATGATCATCTTGGTGACCTCGACGCCGTCCTCGAAGGTTTCGATGGGCGTGCGGCCATGGCGGAAGCAGTCGACCATGTGCCGGTTTTCGCCGACGTAGCCGTAGGTCCCGGCCTCGTCCTCGATGATCGGCATTTGGCCCTGCTCGGCGTTCTGCTTTTCCACAAGGTCTTCACCCTGGCCGCCGGTGATGGCGCGCGACAGGAAGACCTTCAGGCTGGGGTTCAGGGAGGAAAACTCCATGGCGTATTCGGGGCCCAGAAGGGCCAGGTCGATGCGCAAGCCGGGGCCCACATAGGACCAAGAGGTCGAGGCCTCGACGATCAGATCCTGGCCCGTCTCGTCCTCGAGCGTGATGGTGGCGCGGGCGAAATCCTCCACCGGATGGGCCTGCATCTCGACGCCCTGGAAATCCTTGGCGAGCGCCTTGGCGTAGCGGCCTTGCGTCCACTTCAGATAGCCGACCGAGCCCTGGACGGACTTCACGGTGAGGCTGGCGCGAGGCGCATCAGGCGCGGTGAGCATGAAGCGGCCGACCTCCACGGAGTGGCACATCATGTCGCTCATCACCCCGCCGCCTTGGCGCGGGCCCTGCCAGAACCAGGGCTCGTGCGGGCCGGAGTGCTCTTCCGCCGCCCGCGCCAGATAGGGGCGGCCGGAAGCGGGGACGGCGCGGCGCCAGATGATCTCCTTGCCGCGCTCGACGGCCGAGGCGAACACCTGGTTCTCAAGGTAGCCGTGGGCGAGCCCCGCGTCTTCCGCCAGCCGAAGCACCTCGCGGGCCTCGGCGAGCGTGCGGCCGAGCGGCTTTTCGCAGGCCACCGCGCGGACCTTTGAGCGGCCGGATTTCACCGCGTCGTGGATCGCCTGCATGACCTCCAGCCGCCGGTCGTTGGGCGCGAGCAGCCAGATGGCGTCGATATCGTCGGCGCTCAGCAGACTCTCAAGGTCGGCGTAGGCGCGGCAGGGGCCGAGCTCGGCCTCATTGACCATCGCCGCCAGGGCGTCGCGATGCGTCGCGGTCGGGCTGTAGACGCCTGCGATCTGGGCGTGACGGACGGACTGGAAGCTCTTGACGTGGAACCTGGCGATGAAGCCCGAGCCGATGAAGCCGATACGCAAGGTGGGCGGCGCCCTATCTGCTTGCGCCATGCTTTTAAATCCCCCGCGACCCGCTGACTGTCAGCGACCTTGGCGCCCGCGGCCGGAGAGGTCAAACCGTCCCGGGGACGCGCTGTCCTCCGGTCCGGCTGCGGCGCGTGCGCTCACGCGCCATCTGTGTAATCGATAGGCCAAGCGGGGCCTTGAGACTCACGCCGGGGGAAGAAGAGATGACGGTCCGGACGCGGCTTTTTCTGATGATGGTGCTGCAGCTGGCGGTCTGGGGCGCCTGGGCGCCGAAGCTGTTCCCCTACATGGGCATGCTGGGCTTTGCGCCCTGGCAGCAGTCCCTGGTCGGCAGCGCCTGGGGAATCGCCTCCGTGGCTGGGATTTTCTTCTCCAACCAGTTCGCCGACCGCAACTTCGCTGCCGAGCGGTTCATGGCCGGCAGCCATGCGCTGAGCGGGCTGGCGCTGGCCGCCTGTGCTTTCCTGACCAGCTTCTGGCCGTTCTTCGCGGCCTACCTGATCTTCAGCCTGCTCTATGTGCCGACCCTGTCGGTCTCCAACTCCATCGCCTTCGCCAACCTGAAGGACCCGGCCAAGGACTTCGGCGCCATCCGCATGGGCGGCACCGTCGGCTGGGTGCTGGTGAGCTGGCCGTTCGTCTTCCTGCTGGGCGCCAAGGCCGACGCTGCGCAGGTTCGCTGGATCTTCCTGGTCGCGGCGATCGTCTCGTTTGCGCTGGCGGCCTACAGTCTGACGCTGCCGCACACGCCGCCCAAACGCGACGCCCAGTCGGTCGACCCGCTGGCCTGGCGCGAGGCGATCAAGCTCCTGGGCGTGCCGTTCGTGGGCGTGCTGTTCCTGGTCACCTTCGTCGATAGCGTGATCCACAACGGCTACTTCGTGATGGCCGACAACTTCCTGACCAACCGCGTCGGCATCGCCGGCAACCTGTCGATGATCGTGCTCAGCCTGGGCCAGCTGGCCGAGATCGTGACGATGTTCGTCTTGGGCGGTGTGCTGGCCCGGCTGGGCTGGAAGACCACCATGATCATCGGGATCCTGGGCCACGCGGCGCGCTTCGCCGTGTTCGCCTTCTTCGCCGACAGCGTGCCGGTGATCGTGGCGGTCCAGCTGCTGCACGGGATCTGCTACGCCTTCTTCTTCGCCACCGTGTACATCTTCGTGGACGCGACCTTCCCGAAGGATGTCCGCTCCAGCGCCCAGGGACTGTTCAACCTGCTGATCCTGGGCATCGGCAACGTCGCCGCGAGCTTCCTCTTCCCGAGCCTGATCGCGCACTGGACCGACGCCGCCGGCAAGGTGGACTACCGTAGCCTGTTCATGGTCCCCACCGGCATGGCGGCGCTCGCCGTCCTGCTGCTCGCCGCCTGCTTCCGACCGCCACAGCGCGGTCCCGTGGCCGAGGGCGCGGCGGCCTAGTGTCCCGATTCCGATGTTCGCAAGCGCTCGCGGCTGGCTTTGGCGAACTTCGGAATCGATAAGGACGCTAGCAAGTCTTTGTTTTCTAGTGTGCTTCTTGGATCTGAAGTTCGCTCGGCGCCTGGCCCAGAATACGTCGAACTTCAGATCCAGCACACTTCTGTAACGGGCCTCGGATGGTCAATCCCAGCATAGTGTTCCATGGTCGTCCCCAGTGATGCTTGGAGCAGGGCCAACCCCTGACTCCGCGACACCATCAATCTGAGGGACGACCACCCAACCCGCGAGGGGCCGGCCCGTTACCCCCTCTAGAGTCATCGGCGCTACTGCGACGCGCCGCCGAAATCGAACCCGGGCTCCTTGGGCTTCTTGCCGGCGCCGCCGAAGGTGCGGGTGAAGCCCACGAAGACCCCACGAATATGGATGTGCTGCTCGCTGTGGTCCTCAAGGATCGGTGTCGAGGTGACCTGCCGGAACCTAAGCCCTTCGAACGGGTCCTGGACGGTGACGACCCCGAACAGGGCGTCGCTGAACTTGTGGCGATACCCCAGGTAGGTGAGGGCAAAGGGCTCCACGAAGCCTTGGGGCGTCAACCGCTTGGCGTTGACATTGGTGGTCACCTGGAACGTGTCATTGGGTGTGGGCTGCCAGGTCAGGCTCGCCCGGCCGCCGACTTCGAAGGCTGAGCGGCGCTCGGCAAAGTCCAGGACCTGTTCCAGGCCGCCGCTCGTGGCGTCTATCTCGTTCCGATAGAGGTTGGTGGAGGCGCTGTAGCTGAGCGTCTTGGTGAGGTGGCCGTTGGCCACCAGCTCCAGGCCCGCCGCCTTGCTGTCGCTGAGGTTCGCCTTGGTGCTCAGCAGCACGCCACCGCCCAGAGCGGTGATCACGTCGGTCACCCCACGGGCGTTTTGGCGATAGTAGAGCGTCGCCAGGTAGAAGGTCCCGCCGGCACGGTATTGATAGCCAGCCTCGAAGCTATCGGTGGTCTGGGGCTGCAGGTTCGGATTGCCCGCCTGAAAACTCAGCGGACTGAGCTGGGTGCGGAACGGGTTGAGGTCCCCCGGATCGGGCCGCTGCACCCGCTTCGAGTAGCTGAGGATCAGTTGCTGGGCGTCGGAGACCTTGTAGGCCAGGTGCGCGGACGGATAGGCGCGGAAATAGCTGGTGTCGTGGGCCTGGGCGGCCGTGACCTGGTTGAGGTCAAGCTGCACATTCTCCAGCCGAAGGCCGCCCAGTACGGTCCACGCGCCGACCGGCTGTTCATAGGTGACGTAGACGGCCTCGACGGTCTGTTTGTAGAGGAACAGGTTGCTCTGGAGCGGATCCGGCAAGGCGCTCGCGGCGGAACCTCCGACCAGGCCCTGGTTGTCGTAGCGGTTGTCGTCGATCCGCAGATCATAGCCGGTCTTCAGCTTGCCTTCCGCGGGCATCGGGCGGCCATAGTCGGCCTTCAGTTCGCTCCGGTCGGCGGTGTTTTGGGTCTGCAGGTCCGTGAAGACCGCCGGGCCGGGTGGTAAGATGGCGATCAGGTCGAAGGCCTGATCACGCACATCGGCGATGTGCTCGCGCGACAGGTTCACTGTCAGGGCGTGGTCGTCGCCGCCGAACGTTCGGCGCAGG
>DASRRU010000159.1:0-3155 GCA_035656795.1 Phenylobacterium sp.
CCTGGTGGCGGCGATCGACCCCAGGACCAACCGGGTGCACACCTCCTACTCCCTGGCGGCGGCGACCACGGGACGCCTCGCCTCGTCCGACCCAAATCTGCAGAACATCCCGGTCCGCACCGAGGAAGGCCGCAAGATCCGCAAGGCCTTCATCGCCGAGCCGGGCCACGTGCTAATCAGCGCCGACTATTCGCAGATCGAACTGCGCCTGCTGGCCCACATCGGCGACATCCCGCAGCTCAAGGCCGCCTTCGCCAATGGCCTCGACATCCACGCCATGACCGCCTCGGAGATGTTCGGCGTGCCGGTGGAAGGCATGCCCGCCGAGACGCGCCGCCGCGCCAAGGCGATCAACTTCGGCATCGTTTACGGCATCTCGGCCTTCGGCCTGGCCAACCAGCTGTCGATCCCGCGCGACGAGGCCGGAGCCTATATCAAGACCTACTTCGAGCGCTTTCCCGGTATCCGCACCTACATGGACCGCATGCAGCGGCAGGTGCGCGCCGAGGGCTTCGTCACCACCGTCTTCGGCCGCAAGATCTACATCCCCGCCGCGCAGGGGAAATCGCCGGCCGAGCGGGCCTTCGGAGACCGCGCCGCGATCAACGCCCCGATCCAGGGCGCCGCGGCCGACGTGATCCGCCGCGCCATGGTCCGCATGCCCGCGGCGCTGCGCGAGGCGGGACTGACGGCGAAGATGCTGCTGCAGGTCCACGACGAACTGATTTTCGAGGCGCCGGAGGCCGAAGCCGAGGCGGTGATCGCCGTCGCGCGCAGAATTATGGAGAGAGCTCCGGAGCCAGCGGTCGCCCTGACCGTTCCCCTAGTGGTCGACGCGCGCGCGGCGGCCAATTGGGACGACGCGCACTAGGGACCTTTCAATGGCCGGAGAGGCCGCAACGACCCTCCCGCAGCCGCCTCGAAACCGGATCGTGCGGCGCTTGCGCCGGCGATTCGCCGCCCAGCCGTGGGCTGCGACGGCAGAGATGGCCGCGCGGCTCGGCTATGCGGCGCGCGGCGTGGTCTACCTCAGCACGGGCATGATCGCGCTTTTGGCGGTGGTGGGCCTGGCGCCGCACACCCGCAGCCCGATCGGGGCCCTGCAGGATTGGGCGCACTGGCCGCTGGGCGTGCTGCTGCTGTGGCTCACCGGCCTGGGGCTCTACGGTTTCGCCGGCTGGCGCGCCCTGCAGTCAGTGTTCGACGCCGACCGCCAGGGCCGCTCCGCGCAAGCCAGGGCGAGCCGCGCCGGGCAGGCGATCAGCGGCGTCATCTACGGCGGGCTGGCGGTGTCGATCTTCGGGGTGATCGACACCTTGCACGACCTGCGTCACGCCGAACTGGAAAAGACCAGCGAGCGCGTGGCCAAGGTGATGGCCTGGCCGCTGGGCTCGGCCTTGGTGATCACGTTGGGCCTGTTCATCCTGGCCTGTGGCGTCGGCAACGCTGTCCGGGCGGTGCTCGACGATTTCGGGGGGACGCTGAGATGCAAAGAAAGGATGCGTGTCTGGGCCTGCCGGATCGCCCGCGTCGGCTATTTCGGGCGGGGCCTGGCCATGCTGCCGGTGGGCTTCTTCATGCTGCGCGCCGGCTGGCATGAGCGGGCGATCGAGGCGCACGGCGTCGGCGGCGCGCTGTGGACGCTGCACCGCCAGCCGGGCGGCGACTTCGCGCTGGCGCTCCTGGCGCTGGGGCTGATCGCCTTCGGCGTCTTCGCCTTCGTGGAGGCCTGGTGCCGACCCATCCGCCCGGAAGCGGCGCTGGATCAGGGCTGACGGCCCAATGCGCCCGTGGCGTTCGGCGCACGCTCGTCTCCCTGCAGGCAGCGCGAGAGCGTGGAGATGAGGTCGCCCGGCGAGATCGGTTTGCGGACGACGCCGTCGAAATCCGACGTCGCGCCCTCGAACTCCGCCACGTCGACATCGGCCGAGAAGGCGAGAATGGGAATGTCCCGGTTCGGACCGACCCCCTTGCGGATCTTTGCCGCCGCGGCCGGCCCATCGAGCCCTGGCATCCGGATATCCATCAGGATCACGTCGAACGACGTCGACTTGGCGGCCTCGATCGCGGCAAGCCCATCGACCGCGTCGGTCACCGCCACGCCGATCGGCGACAGGATGGCGCGGACAAGCTCGCGATTGACCGGATTGTCATCGACAACAAGCAGTCGAGACCCATCGAGCGGGGTCTCGTCCTGGGTGAGAAGCGTTGGGGACGTGATCTCGGCGACGGGCGCGGCGACCGGCGCGGCGATCCGGAAATAGAAGACCGAACCTTGGCCTGGCCGGCTGCGGACGCCGATCTCGCCGCCCATCGCCTCGGCCAACCCCTTTGAGATCGCGAGCCCCAGTCCCGTCCCGCCGTGACGGCGGGTCGATGAAGCATCGACCTGCGAAAAGCGCTGGAACAACTTGCGTTGCTGCGCCTTCGTGAGGCCCGCGCCGGAATCCTCGACCCGCACTTCGAGCTTGGAGGCCTTGGCGTCATAGGCGGCGACGACGCGCACGGAACCGACCTCGGTGAACTTGATCGCGTTGCCAATCAGATTGAGCAGGATCTGACGCACGCGGTCCGGGTCGATGAGCAGGCAGGATGGCAGATCGCCCTCGGCGGAGAACACCAGGGCGAGGTCCTTCTCGGCGGCCTGCGGCGCGAACAGATCCATTGCGGTGGCCAGGAGCTGGTCAGGAGCCACCGGCCTAGGCTTGATCTCCACCTGGCCGGCGTCAAGTTTCGAGAAGTCCAGGATGTCGTTGACGATCGACAGCAGCGCCTGTCCCGCGCTGGCGACCCGCTGCACCTGAGTTCGCGCCGCCTCGTCGAGGTCCGACCGAGCGGAGAGCAGGCTGGTGAACCCCACGATGGCGGTCAGCGGCGTGCGGATCTCGTGGCTCATATTGGCCATGAAGTCCGACTTGATCGCCGCGGACGCCTCGGCGGCGTCTCGCGCGGCGCGCAGTTCGGTCTCCAGAAGGACCATGGACGTCACGTCGCGCATGACACCGACGATCGCCACCACCTTGCCGGCCACACGCTCGGCCTCGCCCTTGACGATCACGATGCGCTCGGCGCCGTCGTCGGCCCGATTGAGGCGGACCGTAAGGTCGAAGGGCTCACCTGTCGCGATCGTCAGCTCGTTGATGGCCTCAATCTTC
>DASRRU010000160.1:0-13483 GCA_035656795.1 Phenylobacterium sp.
CGATCACCGTCAATGGAGAGGCGAGGACGCTGGACGTCGATCCTCGGACGACCCTGCTCGACGCCCTGCGCGAGGGCCTCAATCTGCATGGCACGAAGAAGGGTTGCGACCACGGCCAGTGCGGGGCCTGCACGGTCCTGGTGAACGGCGTGCGGATCAACTCCTGCCTGTCGCTGGCGGTGATGCACGACGGCGACCAGGTGACCACCATCGAGGGCGTCGGCACGGTCGAGAAACTCGCGCCCATCCAGCAGGCCTTCCTCACCGAGGACGCCTTCCAGTGCGGCTATTGCACGCCTGGCCAGATCTGCTCGGCGCTCGGCATGCTGGCCGAAGTGGCCGACAACTGGCCCAGCCAGGAAACCGCCGACCTCACCGGCAGGATCAAGCTCACCGACGACGAACTGCGCGAGCGGATGAGCGGCAACATCTGCCGCTGCTCGGCCTATCCCCAGATCGTGGCGGCCATCCGATCGGTGGCGGGAGACGCTGCATGAGGCCCTTCACCTACGAGCGGGCCGCCGACGCCGCCGCCGCGGTCAAGGCGGCCGCGGAGACGCCCAACGCCAAGTTCCTGGCCGGCGGCACCAACCTGCTCGATCTGATGAAGCTGGAGATCGAGCATCCGGCGCACCTGATCGATGTCGGCCGCCTGCCCATGGCCGCGATCGAGGAGACACCGGAGGGCGGCCTGCGCATCGGCGCCATGGCCACCAACAGCCACGTGGCCGCTGACGCCCGCGTGCGTGCGCGCTATCCGGTGCTGACCCAGGCTATCGTCGCCGGCGGTTCAGGCCAGCTGCGCAACAAGGCCACGACCGGCGGCAACCTGCTGCAGCGCACCCGCTGCGCCTATTTCTACGACACCACCAAGCCCTGCAATAAGCGCGCGCCCGGCTCGGGCTGCGGGGCGCTCGAGGGCCTGAACCGCAACTCGGCGATCTTCGGCGCCAGCCACGCCTGCATCGCTACACACCCTTCGGACATGGCCGTGGCGCTGACGGCGCTCGGCGCAACGGTCGAGACCCTGTCGCCGTCGGGACAGGCGCAGGCCTTCTCGATCCTGGAACTGCACCGCCTGCCGGGCGAGACGCCGGACGTCGAGACTCATCTGGTTCCGGGCGAGCTGATCACCGCGGTGGTCCTGCCGCCCCCACCGCAGGGCGGGCAGGTCTATCGCAAGGTGCGTGACCGGGCCTCCTACGCCGGCGGCCTGGCCAGCGTCGCGGTGGCCGGCGGAAACCTCGCGCTGGGGGCCGTAGCCCACAAGCCGTGGCGCGCCGCTGACGCCGAGGCCGCGCTGAGGGACGGCGCGTCCGCCGCCGAGGCCATTGGCCGCGAACTTTCGGCCGCTAGCGAGAACGGCCGCAACGCCTTCAAGATCAATCTCGTCAGCCGCCTGGTCCCGGCGGCCATCGCCGAGGCTCGTGAGCAGGGAGCGCGCGCATGAGTTCCGTCCTCGACTGGGAATCCACGCCCAATCCGGTCAAGGAGAACCGCGCGGGCAACATCGGCAAGGCGGTCGACCGCTACGAAGGTCCCCTGAAGGTCACCGGAACCGCGCCCTACGCTTACGAGGTCGAGCCACCATCGCCGCCAGCCTATGGCGTGCTGGTCTCCGCCCCCATCGCCAAGGGCCGGATCACCACGGTCGACACCTCCGCCGCGGAGGCCTCGCCGGGGGTCCAGCTGGTCTGGACCCACAGGAACGCGCCTGCCCAAGGCCCGCGGCCGCCGCGCTACGACTTCTTCACGCCCTCGCCGCGGCCGGCGCTGGAGTCGGAAGACATCTACTATTTCGGCCAGCAGGTGGCCGTCGTCGTCGCCGACACGCTGGAGAACGCCCAGGCCGGCGCGGCCCTGGTGAACCTGACGTTTGAGGACGACACCAAGGCCGTCACCTTCCACGACCATTTCGACGAGGCCGTCCAGCCGCCCGGCGAATCCGACGTCGAGATCGGCGACTTCGAGGCGGGCTTCGCCGCGGCGGCGGTGACCATCGACGATGTCTGGCGTACGCCCCTGCAGAACCACTGCCAGATGGAGCCCTGCGCCACCACCGCCTGGTGGGACGGCGACCGCCTGACCGTCCACACTTCGGTGCAGATGGTGCGTTTCGCCCAGAACTCGCTCGCCGAGACCCTGATGATTCCGCACAAGAGCGTGCGCCTGCTGACCCGCTATGTGGGCGGCGGATTCGGCGGCAAGGGCTCGTTTTACGATGACCTGGTATTGGCCGCCCTGGCCGCCCGCGAGCTGGGCCGGCCGGTGAAGATCGCGCTTTCCCGCCAGCAGATGATGCATGGCACCGTGCATCGTCCGGCGACGGACGTGCGCGTGCGGCTGGGCGCGACGCCAGACGGCCGGCTGACCGCCATGTCGCTGATGACCACCACCCACTGCGACCGGCGCGGCAATTTCACCGAGCACGCTTCCAACTTCGCACGCAGCCTCTACGCGGCCCCCAACCGGCTGACCGGGCACCGCCTGATCCGTCTCGACCTGCCGGTGGCCAGCGCCATGCGCGCGCCGGGCGAGGCGTCGGGCACGCTCAGCCTGGAAGTCGCCATGGACGAGTTGGCCGAGAAGCTCGGCATGGACCCGGTGGAGCTGCGCATCCTCAACGAGCCGGACTCCGATCCGGAAACCGGCAAGCCGTTCTCGATCCGCCAACTGGTGCGCTGCATGCGCGAGGGCGCCCAACAGTTCGGCTGGGACAAGCGCATCGCGACACCGGGGCAGGTGCGCGACGGCCGCTGGCTGGTGGGCGTGGGCATGGCGGCCGCCATCCGCGGCAACTTCCTGCTGCCCGCCAAGGCCAGCTTCACGGTCGACGTGGACGGCGTCATCACCGTCAAGCAGGGGATGACCGACATCGGCACCGGCACCTATACGGTGCTGGCCCAGATCGCCGCCGAGACGCTGGGCGTGCCGCTGGGCGACGTGCGCGTCGAGATCGGCGACTCGGAGCTGCCGCCGGCCCCGGGTTCGGGTGGCCAGTTCGGCGCGGCGACGGCGGGCTCCGCGGCCCTCGACGCGGGCATGAACCTTCGGAAGGCCATCGCCGAGATCGCCGTGGCCGACCCGGCCTCGCCGCTGTTCGGCGGGCCTTCGCAGGACATCACCTTCCAGGACGGCGTGATCGCCATCGCCAACCGCTCCGAGCGGCTGTCGGACCTGATCCGCCGCAATCGCCCCGAGGGCCTCACCGCCGACGGGGAGATCCATCCGGCCGCCGACTCCAGCAAGTGGAGCTCGCATACCTACGGCGCGCACTATGTGGAGGTGGGCGTCGACACCGTCACTGGCGAAGTGCGCACCCGACGCATGCTGGGGGTCTTCGCCGCCGGTCGCATCCTCAACTGGAAGACCGCGCGCAGCCAGCTTACCGGCGGGATGATCTGGGGCGTCGGCTCGGCGCTGACTGAGGGCAACACGGTGGACCCGCGCTATGGTTCGCTGATCAACCAGGATCTCGCCGGGTACCTGGTGCCGGTGCAGGCCGATATCGGCGAGCTCGACGCCATCATGCTCGACGAGGTCGATGACAAGGCCAACCCGATGGGCATCAAGGGGGTCGGCGAGCTGGGTATTTCCGGGGCCGGCGCAGCGGTGGCCAACGCCATCTACAACGCCTGCGGCGTGCGGGTTCGCGACTACCCGATCACACCCGACAAGCTGCTCGCGGCCTTGATGGCGAAGGGTTTTTAGACAACGGGCGGAGCCATGGCGGCGGCCAGGGCCATCGCGCCATGCCAGCTGCCGCGGGCCTGCGCCAGATGCAGGTCGGCGGACTTGCCGTCGCCCAGTTTGCGCTCGGCCTGGGCCAGGATCGCCAGCGTCACCGGGTCGGCCGGCCAGGTCTTCAGCGTCAGGCGCGCCTGTGTCGCAGCGTCGTCGGCCTTGCCCTGTTCCAGCAGGGCCGCGGCAAAGCTGCGGCGCACCGGATACCACCAGCCGGGCGGATCACTGAGGCGGCCCAGGACCCGATCCTCGATCTGGGCGGCGGCGCTGAACGCCTTGCCGGCGTCAGCGGGCTTTCCCTCGATCATCGCCGCGCGGCCGGTGAGCACCAGCCGGGCCACGTCGACCATGCCCTTCATCTGCGGCGCGTAGGGACCGATCGCCTTCAGGTCCGCGGCCGGCGTCTCGATCGCGGCCAGCTCGTGGCGGACGCCGGCGGCGTCGGCCTTGCGGGCGTAAGCCTCGCCGCGGGCGTAACGCCACATGACCCGGATATAGCCGCGGTCCGCCGCCGGCTCGGGCAGGGCCAACACCTCGTCCGGCGCCGCGAAGCGGCCTTCGGCGAAATAGGCGGTGCCGACCACGAACTGGTCGAACGACCTGACCGACGTGGCCTTCTCCGCATGGTCGAACGTGGCCCTGGCCTGGGCGAGCGCGGCGGGACCGTCGCCGCTCATCAGCGCTGCGCCTGTGGCGAACTGGACGTTGTGCGAGTGGTAGGTCAGCTTCCAGGGATCGCCCTCCAGCCCCTGGCGGGTGGCGTTGGCGATGTCGAGCCTGATCGCCGACTGGTTGGCGCGCACGGCGTCCTCGTAGCGGCCCACGATGTAGTAGGTGTGCGAGGGCATGTGCGTCAGGTGGCTGGCCGAGGGCGCCAGCCGCTGCAGGGTGTCGGCATAGGCCTCCGCCTGGCCGCCGAACCCGCTCATCTCGGTGGCGTGGATGTAGAAGTGGATCGCCCCGGTGTCGTCGGGCTTACGTCGCAGGGCGCCGCCGATCAGCTCGAGCGCGCGGGGCAGGTTGGCCTGCGTCTCCCTGTTGGCGGTGGGGATCATCCAGGCGTCTGCGGCGAGGATTGCGATCTCGTTGTCCGTGGGGTTCTCGCGCGCCAACTGGTCCATGGCGCGGGCGAAGGCGTCGTCGCCTGGCCCCAGGCCGCCGCCCTTGCGGTAGCGCGCCTGCAGGGCTGCGATCAGCTTCTGTTCCTTGGCGGATCCGTCCTTCGCCAGCGCGGCGGCCTTGTCCGCCAGCGCCGCCAGTTCGGCCTGTTCCTTGTCATCGACCGGGTAGTTGATGGTCGGGCCACGCGCCCAGGCCTCGCCCCAGGCGCACATGGCGCAGGTGGGGTCGAGCTTCTCGGCTTCCTGGAAGGCCGCGATCGCCGGCTTGTGGGCGAAGGCGTGAGCCAGCTGCATGCCGTTGTTGAAATAGGCCTGGGCCTGGGGACTGGCGGTTCGGACAATGAACCCCCCGCTGCCGTAGCCGGTCAGGATCTTCTGGGCCGGCGCGGGCGCTGCCGCGTCCGTCTCAGGCGCGCCGCAGATGTGGCCGATCACCGGATCGGGCGGCACGTCCGCCGCGGTGATAGCGGGCGCGAGAGCCAGGAAGGCGCCGATCGTGAGTGCCGCTCGCATGCCAGCTTCCTCCGCCGGGCCTTTCCTAATCGGCATCACTGTTATGCAAATTCGCGTATTTTACCATGTCGCAACGTACCTATCTCAGGCGTCTTGAAGGCAGGCCCTTCAGGATTTTCAGGAGACGGGACGTGAAACTCATCTTGCCGTTGGCGACGCTGGCCGGGGCCTTGACCATGCTGGTCTCGGGCTGGGGCGCTGGCGTGGTCAGCTACCTCTAGGCGACGCCTCTAGCCGACCTTGGTGCGCAGCTCAGCGAGTACGCGCGCCAGATCGCCCTCGCGGAAGGGCTTCTGCAGAACCGGCGCCCCCACGTCGACCGCCCTCAGGCCTGCATCTCCGTAGCCGGTCGCAAATGCGAACGGGCAGCCCCGTTCACGCAGCAGGTCGGCCAGGGGAAAGATCGGCTGGCCGCCCAGATTGACGTCGAGCACCGCGCAGTCGAGGTCGCTGGCTGCGGCCAGCTCCATCGCCTCATCCAGCCGCGAGGCCGGGCCGACCACCGAGCAGCCGAGGTCGGTCAGCATGTCCTCGATCAGCATCGAGACCATCATCTCATCCTCCACCACCAGGACCCTGAGTCCGGCGAGCTGGGCGGTGTCGGTCATTGGGTGGGCTCCAAAGCCTGCAAGCGCATGTGGGAGGAGAACAACAGTCGTTTTCGCTCCTGATCAAGCGCGATCTTTGGTTGTGCCGATCCGGCGGCGCCCGGTCAGGAGTCGTCGCGGTCGGCCGCCGGCCAGATCTGCAGTCGGGTGATGCGGTTGACCTTGCGCTCCAGCACGACGAACCGGTGTCCGTGGAAGGTGAACCCCTGGCCGGGATCGGGAATGCGCCGGACCTCGTGGATCAGCAAGCCCGCAATGGTGACCGCCTCGTCGTCGGGCAGGTCCCAGTTCATCGCCCGGTTCAGGTCACGGATGGTGACTGCGCCGTCGACGATGATGGATCCGTCCTCGGCGGGCCGAACCCCGCTCACCGCCTCGTCGTGCTCGTCCTCGATCTCGCCGACGATCTCCTCGAGGATATCCTCCAAGGTCACCAGGCCCTGCAGCGCGCCGTATTCATCGACCACCAGGGCGAAGTGGGTGCGCCGCTTGAGGAATGCGGCGAGCTGGTCCTTCAGGCTGGTGGTCTCCGGGATGAACCAGGGCTCGCGGACGATGGCGGCCATTTCGATCGTATCGATCTTGCCGTCGGCGTCTGTGATTGCCTGCAGCAGATCCTTGGCGTGCAGGATGCCCACGATGTTTTCGGGCTCGTCACGATAGAGGGGTACGCGGCTGTGGCCGCTTTCGATCACGGCCGCCAAAATCTCCCGGGGGCTCTGGCCGACCTCGAGGGTGGCGATCTCCTTGCGGTGGACCATCACCTCGCTGACGTCCATCTCCGCCAGGTCCAGCACGCCGCCCAGCATCCAGCGATCGTGCGTCTCCACCAGGCCCTCGGAGTGATGGTATTCGACCGCGCCGCGGATTTCCTCGTGGGCGGCCAGCACGTCCATCTCCATGCCCAGCCGCACGCCGAACAGGCCCAGCGTCTTTCGCACCACGTACTGGATCGTGAAGATGATCGGGCCGAACACCCGGACCACCAGCTCGGTGGGGCCGGACAGGAACCGGGCGACGTCGTCGGAGCGCAGGATGGCGAGCGTCTTGGGCAGCACCTCGGCGAAGACCAGCACCAGGACTGTCATCACGCCAGTCGCGACCGCAACGCCGAGCGCGCCGGGAATCGCCTTGGTCAACACCTCGGTGGCCAGCGCCGACGACAGGATGTTGATCAGGTTGTTGCCCAGCAGGACCGCGCCGATCATCGTCTCGCGGTCGCCCAGCAGCCGATTGACGCGCCGCGCGGCGCGGTCGCCGTCGCGTTCGAGCTGGTGCATGCGCGCGCGGCTCGCGCCGGTGAGCGCGGTCTCGGCGGCCGAGAACAGCGCCGAGATCGCCAGCAGGCCGAAGACGATGGGCGCCAGCGCCATGATCGCGCCCATCAGAGCGCGCCCTCCGTGCGCAAGAAGGCCGTCACGGCGGCTGCGTCCACCTGCTTGGCGACGAAGGCCTCGCCGAGCCTGCGCGCTAGGATAAAGGTCAGCTGACCGTCCTCAGCCTTCTTGTCCTGCGCCATGTGCCGGACGAGCTGTGTGGCGTCGAAGGCCCGGCTGGAGACCTCGGCCAGCGTGGCCGGCAGGCCGGCGGCGGCGATGGCGGCGGACGCACGCGTCGCTTCCTGCGCCTCGCAGAGCCCCTGGGCCGCCGAGAAGCGGAACGCGAGCGCCATGCCCGCGGCGACCGCCTCGCCGTGCAACAGGGCGTCGCCGTAGCCGGTCTCGGCCTCCAGGGCGTGGCCGAAGGTGTGGCCGAGGTTCAGCAGCGCGCGGCGGCCCTGCTCGGTCTCGTCCTCAGCCACGATCTCGGCCTTCATCTGCACCGAACGCGCCACGGCCTGGGCCAGGGCTTCCGGCTCGCGCGCCAGCACCCCGCCGGCGTTGGCCTCCAGCCATTCGAAGAAACCGAAGTCGCCCAGCAGGCCGTATTTGATCACCTCGGCGTAGCCGCAACGCATCTCCCGCGTCGGCAGGGTGGCCAGGACGTCGAGGTCCGCCAGCACCAGTCGCGGCTGGTGGAAGGCGCCCACCAGGTTCTTGCCGCGCGCGGTGTCGATGGCGGTCTTGCCGCCCACCGACGAATCCACCTGGGCCAGCAGGGTCGTCGGGATCTGCACGAAGTCGATGCCGCGCTTGTAGATCGCCGCGGCGAAGCCGGCGAGGTCGCCCACCACCCCGCCGCCGAAGGCCGTCAGCAGGTCGCCGCGGTCCAGTTCCAGGGCCAGCAGCCGATCGCTGACCTCGGCCAGGCCCTCGAAGCTCTTGGTCTGCTCGCCGGGCGGCACGATCACCGGCGACACGGCGATCCCGGCCCCTTCGAGGGCGGCGGTGAGGCGCGTACCGTGCAGGCCCCAGACGGTCTCGTCGCTGACCACAGCCGTGCGGCGGCGCTTTAGAAGCGGCGCCAGGGCCTCGCCCGCCCGGTCGATCAGGCCAGGGCCCACCACGACCTCATAGCTGCGCGCGCCCAGCCCGACCGCGATTCTGCGGCTCATGGCGTGGGAGCCCCGGATTCGGAGGCTTCCAGGCGGGCGCTCAGCGCGCGGATCACCTGGTCGACAGTGACGTGATGCGCCGCGTCGCCGGTCTCGACCATAATGTCGGCCTCCCCATAGGCTGGATAGCGCACGTCCGCTTGGGCCTGCAGCACCTGCAGCGGGTCCTTTCCGGCCAGCAGGGGCCGGGTGTCCTTGCGCGAGACGCGGCGGGCCAGAACCTCCAGATCCGCCTTCAGCCAGACCGAGACAGCCTTGGACTTGATCAGCTCGCGGGTCTGCTCGTTCATGAAGGCGCCCCCGCCGGTGGCCAGCACATGAGGCTCCTGATCCAGGAGGCGCGCGATCACCCGGCGCTCACCCTCGCGAAACGCCTCCTCACCCAGCTGGGTGAAGATGTCGGAGATCGACCGGCCGGCGGCCGCCTCGACTTCCGAATCGGCGTCCCGGAACGGCAACTCGAGCGCGCTTGCGAGCCGCCGGCCGACGCTCGACTTGCCCACGCCCATCAGGCCCACGAGGGCGATGGTGCGGCGGCGCAACGGTTCAAAGCGGTCCATGGACGACCCACGTCTACACGAGGCGGCGCCCTCGCGCCAACTTCGTACGGCGACTATGATCCCAGCCATGTCACGTCGCCCCGGCCTTCTCCTTCTGTTGCTCCTCGCCACCTCGGCTACGGGGGCCGCCGCGCAGGAGCCGCCGCCAGCCGGCGCGCCTCCGCCCGCCAGCGCCCCGGTCACGGCCGCGCCCGCCGCGCCAGCGCCCCCCGACCGCGGCGTTCAGGTGGAGACCCTGGCCGCGCCCGACGCCTTCACCACGCCAGGCCGCGATACGGGCCTGCCCGCCACGCTGTGGCGCGGCGCCTCGCTGAGGACGATCCAGACCGTTCTGCCCCTGATCGCCACGCGGCCGCTTAGCCCCGCGTCGGCCGCGCTCGCCCGCCGGGTCCTGGCGACCGGCGCCCAGGGACCGAAGGGTGCGAGCGATCCGGCGCTCGCCGGCGCCCGCGCCAGCGCGTTGCTGGGGCAGGGCGACGCCCGGGCCGCCGCCGCCATCCTGGCCCGCGCGCCGGGCGTGGATCGCTCGCCTGAACTGGCGCATGCGGCGGCGGAGACTGCGCTCCTCGCCGGCGACGACGCCCGCGCCTGCGCCGTGGCGGACGGCCTGGGCTCCGGCCGTGACGATGTCTACTGGCTGCGCCTGCGCGCCTACTGCCAGACGGTCGGCGGCCATGGCGACCAGGCCCAGTTGACCTTCGACCTGGCCCAGGCGCAGGCCAAGGACCCGGTCTTCGCCCGGTTGATGACCGCCAAGCTGGCCGGGGCCGGCAATCCCGGCGCCGCATCGCTGCGCAATGGCCTTGACTACGCCCTGTCGCACAGCCTGGGCCTCGACCTCAGCGTCGCCAAGGCCTCGCCCGAAGTCGCTGCGGCGCTCTCCAGCGGCGCCCCGGCCGAACCCAGCTTCGACACAGCCACGGCCGCCCCCGACGTGGCGCCCCTCGTCGAGGCTCTGATGAGTGGGCAGCCGGTGCGCGAGGTGGTCATTCAGGCCCTGACGGAGCCGGCTGGCTCGACCGAGCCCAGGACCCGCGCCCGAGGGCAGGCGGCCCTGCTCCTGGCGCTCGCGCTCAGCGGCCCCCTGACGGCCGAGACCCGCAACCAGATCGCCGCCTTGTCCACGCCGGAGGGCAAGGCGCCGCTCGGCCGCGACATGGCGCTGGAGAGCGCCGGCGAGGGTAAGCTGATGGGTGAAGCCGCAATGCTCGCGCTGTGGACCTGCGCCGACGCCGGGCCGGCGGGGCCCGCGATCGGTGACCGGGTGCGGATCGTGCGCGCCCTGCACCTTGCGGGGCTGGAGGCCGACGCGCGGGCCTTCGCCCTGGAAGGGCTGCTGGCGCTGAGATGACCGGGCAGGGCGCGTCCTGGGCCGAAGCCTTTCTGGAGATGATGTCCGTCGAGCGCGCGGCGGCCAAGAACACACTCACCGCCTATTCGCGCGACCTGAGCGACGCCGCCGGCTTCCTCGCGGGCCGGGGCCGCGACCTGGCCGCTGCGACGGCGGAGGACGTGGAGGCCTATTTCGTCGCCTTGAGCGAACGCGGCCTGTCGCCGGCCACGGCCTCGCGGCGCCGCGCGTCCGTGCGCCAGTTCTACCGGTTCGTGCTGGGCGAAGCCTGGCGCGCCGACGACCCTTCCCGCCGGGTCGAGGCGCCGAAAAAGGGCCGCTCGCTGCCCAAGGTGCTGAGCCGCGCCGAGGTGGACCGGCTGATCGCCGCGGCCGCCGCCAAGGACGGCGCCCAGGGTTTGCGACTGGCCTGCATGGTGGAGCTGGCCTACGCCTCGGGCCTGCGGATTTCCGAACTCACCAGCCTAACGCTCGCGGCGCTCTCCCGCGACCCGGCCTACCTGATCGTCAAGGGCAAGGGCGGCAAGGAGCGGCTGGCCCCCCTCAACAATGCGGCGCGCGCGGCGATCAGGGCCTATCTGGAGGTCCGCCCCGGCTTCCTGCCAAAGGGCGACAAGGCCAATCCCTGGCTGTTCGCCTCGCGCGGCAAGGAGGGCCGCCTGACGCCGCGCCGTTTCGCCCAGCTGCTGGACGAGGCGGCCGCCGACGCCGGAATCGACCCGGCCCGGGTCAGTCCGCACGTCCTGCGTCACGCCTTCGCCACCCACCTGCTGGAGGGCGGCGCGGACCTGCGTATCGTCCAGACCCTGCTGGGGCACGCCGATATAGGCACCACGCAGATCTACACGCACGTTGCAGGCGATCGTCTCGCGCAGGTGGTGGCGACCAAGCATCCGCTGGCCAAGAAGAGCTGACGACAGGAAAAGGCCGCCCCGGAAGGAGCGGCCTTGGTCGTCATAGGGTCGGCTCGCCGGGCGGTTTAGCCCGTGATGCGGTAGCGGCCGTCGCCGTCGGGGCAGACGCGCACATAGCGGATGTCCTCGCCGTAGCTGTCGACCGGCGCGGGCGCCAGGCGGCAGCGCATGCGGTTGTAGTAGGCGTAGTCGTAACGCCCGCTGCGATAGTCGCGGTCCTCGCGGTAGGCGACGGTGTCGCTGTAGCTGTAGTAGGGCCCGCGGGAGTCGCAACGGTAGCGGTCGTGCGCGTTGCCGACCGAGGCGCCGACGCCGGCCCCGACGACGCCGCCGAGGATCGAACCGTCGGTGCGGTGACCGCGAGCGGCGATGTTGGAGCCCAGGGCTGCGCCGGCCAGCGCGCCGAGGACGGCGCCGGCCGTGGCGGCGCTGTGGTCGTTGCGGCAGGTCACCGGCGCCGCATAGGAACTCGGCCGGCCGTAGTAGCTGGCGGGCGGTGCGTCGTACGGGCCGAAGCGGGCGTCATCCCAGACCGGCGAGGGACCGTAGACCCGGGCATAGGAGCCATAGCCGTAACGGGCGTCATAGTCGGCCCTCGCGCGTTCCCAGGCGCTGCGGCGGCGTTCGTACTCGGCGCGGGCGGCCTGATAGTCGGCGCGGCTGACCTCATAGTTGTCGCGGCGGGCGTCATAGGCGTCCTTGCGCGCGTCGTAGGCTTGGCGGTCTCGCTGGTATTGGTCCTGCTGCTGCTGGTACTGCTGCTGGTATTGGGGCGCCGGCTGATAGGATGGCCCCGGCGGCTGCTGGTACTGTGGGTCCTGCTGATATTGCTGGGCCGGATATTGCGGGGTCTGGGCGAAGGCCGGCGCGGCGGCTGCCAGCGCCAGCACCGAGACCATCCCGATCCTGAGCGAAGTGTTCATCGAAGTTCTCCGTTTCCTCTAGGAGCGCGGCGGGCGTAGTTCCGGTAACCGCGCACCTTCGGGGCCAACAACCCGCAGCTCAGGGCGGAGTTGCATGAACCGGCGTTCACGGAACCGGCAGGCGCCCGGCGGCGCTCTTGTGAGGCGCGCTCATCGAGCATAGGTTCCGGCCCCGCTTCGACGTGAAGGACCTGGTCCCCGCATGGCAGTGCACTACCTCGAGTTCGAGCGCCCGATCGCCGACCTCGAAGCCAAGATCGAGGAGCTTTCGAAGCTCTCGGACACCGCTAACCCGGGCGCATTCGACGCCGAGATCGAGGCCTTGCGGGCGCGTACGCAGGAAATGCGTCGCGAGACCTATTCCAAGCTCGACGCCTGGCAGAAAACCCAGGTTGCGCGCCACCCCGACCGACCGCACTTCGTCGACTACGCCGCCGGTCTGATCGACGAATTCGTGGAGTTGAAGGGCGACCGCACCTACGCCGACGACCAGGCGATCATGGGCGGCATCGGCCGGTTCCGTGGCCGGCCGGTGGTGGTCATGGGGAACGAGAAGGGCCGCGACACCGTCACCCGGGTGAAGCACAACTTCGGTCTCGCCCGGCCGGAAGGCTACCGCAAGGCGATCCGGCTGATGGAGCTGGCTGAGCGCTTCAGCCTGCCGATCATCAGCTTCGTGGACACGCCCGGAGCCTATCCGGGCGTGGCGTCGGAGGAGCGCGGTGTGGCCGAGGCCATCGCGCGGTCAACGGAGAAGAGCCTGCTGCTGGGCGTGCCTATCGTGGCCGTGATCACCGGCGAGGGCGCATCTGGCGGCGCCAGCGCCATCGCCAGCGGCTCGCGGGTGCTGATCCTGGAGCACGCCATCTACATGGTGATCTCGCCGGAGGGGGCGAACTCGATCCTCTGGCGCGGCGGGCGCACGCCCGACGAGGCGGCGAAGGCCATGAAGATCACCGCCCAGGACCTGCTCGGCCTGAAGATCGTCGACCGGATCATCCCCGAGCCGCCGGGCGGCGCGCACTCCGATCCGCAGGCCACCATCCAAGCGGTGGGCGACGCGGTGGAGCAGGAGCTGGCGGCCCTGGAGCGCCTCTCGCCCGACGAACTGCGCAAGCAGCGCGCCGACCGCTTCTACGCCATCGGCCGGGCGGGGATGCAGTAGGGGCTCTTGCCTCGGTCCCGATCTGCGCGTTGACTGCGATCCAAACAAACGTTTGGAGGACGGCCCATGGCGCTCAAGACCCGGTTCACC
>DASRRU010000161.1:0-2819 GCA_035656795.1 Phenylobacterium sp.
ACCGCGAACCGGCAGTTCAAGGCCGATCCGCGCCTGATCGTCGCCGCCAAGGGCATTTACTACCGCACCGAGGACGGGCGCGAGGTGATCGACGGCTCGTCGGGCCTGTGGTGCGTCAACGCCGGCCACGGGCGCGAGGAGATCGCCGCGGCGGTCAGCCAGCAGCTCATGACCCTCGACTACGCGCCCTCCTTCCAGATGGGCCATCCGCTGGCCTTTGACTTCGCCACGGCGCTGGCCCGGCTTGCCCCGGACGGCCTGGACCGGATCTTCTTCACCAATTCCGGTTCGGAGTCGGTCGACACCGGGCTGAAGATCGCGCTGGCCTACCACCGGGCCCGCGGCGATGGCGCGCGCACGCGGCTGATCGGGCGCGAGAAGGGCTACCACGGAGTGGGCTTCGGCGGCATCTCGGTGGGGGGCCTGGTCAACAACCGCCGGGCCTTCCTGACCCTGCCGGGCGCCGAACACCTGGTCCACACCCACGACCTGGCGAAGAACGCCTTCTCCCGGGGCCAGCCGGCCCACGGCGCCGAAAGGGCCGATGACCTGGAGCGGCTGGTCGCCCTGCACGGGGCGGAGACCATCGCGGCCGTCATAGTCGAGCCGGTGGTGGGCTCGGCCGGAGTCCTGCCGCCGCCGGTCGGCTACCTGGAGCGACTGCGCGAGCTCTGCACGAAGCACGGAATCCTGCTGATCTTCGATGAGGTGATCACCGGGTTCGGCCGCCTGGGCGCGCCCTTCGCCAGCCAGTTCTTTGGCGTCACGCCGGACATCATGACCACCGCCAAGGGGGTGACCAACGGCGCGTTTCCCATGGGCGCGGTATTCGCCAGCCGGTCCGTCCACGACGCCATGATGACCGGGCCGGGCAACGCCATGGAGCTGTTCCACGGCTACACCTACTCCGGCCACCCGGCGGCCTGCGCCGCAGGCTTGGCCACCCTGGAAATCTATCGCCGCGAGGGCCTCTTGACCCGCGCCGCGGAGCTTTCGCCGGCCTGGGAAGCGGCGGTGCACAGCCTGCGGGATTGCCCGAACGTGATCGACATCCGCAACCTCGGCCTGATGGCCGCGGTGGAGCTGGCGCCGCGCCCCGACGCGCCCGGCGCGCGCGGCTACGAGACCCTGGTCGGAGCCCTGAAGGCCGGGGCCCTGATCCGCACCACCGGCGACACCATCGCCATGTCGCCGCCGCTGACCATCACGGTGGCGGAGATCGAGCGCCTGGTTTCCATCCTGCGTGGGACCCTCGAAGGCGTCGCCTGATCCGGGCCGCACCGTGAAGATGTTGCGACGCCGGTGGCCGTGGCCCGCGCGGCGCCCTATCTGCGGAGCCTCACAACCGGAGAAACGCCTTGGCCCTCTCGCTCTATGACGCCTCGATCCCCGTCTTCCTGCAGCTTCTGCGCAACCTGAACCACTTCCTGGGCAAGGCTGAGACCTTCGCCACCGAGGAGGGCGTTACCCTGGCCAGCCTGACCGAGCTCAACTTCGGCCACGGCATGGCGAACCTCACCCGCCAGATCCAGTTCGCCTCCGACGCGGCCAAGAGCGGCGCCGCGCGCCTTGCGGGCGTCGAGCCCCCCTCGATGCCCGACACCGAGACCACCTTCCCGGAACTGCGCGAGCGGATCGCCAAGACCATCGCCTTCGTGGAATCCATCAAGCCGGAACAGCTCGACGGTGACGACAACCGCGAGATCGTGCTGAAATTCCCCAACGGCAGCATGACCTTCACCGCCAAGAGCTTCCTGCTGACCTTCTCGCTGCCGAACTTCATCTTCCACGTGACCACCGCCTACGACCTGCTGCGCAGCGCCGGCGTACCGCTTGGCAAGATGGACTTCCTGGCCGGCGCGGGAGCCCCGCCGACGGCGTAAGCCCCGTTCGATTCGCAAACAGCCCCGTCATCCCGGCCGAAGGCCCGCGCTTGCGGGCTGTAGAGCCGGGATGACGGGGCTCTACGCAATTGAGCTTTCTATAAATGAGAACCTAGTGGGGCGATTTCCCTGGCGGGTCATGCGTCGGCCATGGCGGGTCCGGCGGAGCTTCGTCCGCGCTTGAGCCGGCCGCCGCGAAGGGTGAGCCCGGCGGCCGGGTTCGGGCCTCCTCGATCGCCCAGTCGGCGTCTTCGAAAAGGCTCCCGTCCGGGGTGGCGTCCAGGTCGCGGCAAATGCGGGCGACCAACTCGCCGATCGGGCGGTCGGCGAAGTCGGCCTCTTCATCGCCGTCCTCCAGCCGTTCGTTCCGATCCTCGAGCAGACGGTCGTGCTGGTAGTCATTGTCCGCCTCGGCCTCGATGACCTGGCCGACGATCGCCCTGACCTGACGCTTGCGCCGGGCGCTGCGCCAGCGTTCGGCGACGCTGAGGATTGGGCGACCGGAGGGACCCTGCAGGCGGTCCTCGGCGAGCCGGGCCTCCAGAGCCACGGTCGGGCGCACGGCGCGCGCGATGCGGGAAAAGGAGAGCGCCTGGTCGGCGGATGGCGGCGCCTCGGCGGCCTGATCCAGGGCCTGGCGGCGCACCTCGCGGGCCAGATCCATGCCGATCTCGGCCAGTTCCGCCAGCATCCGCATATGGCGCCCGGCGCGCGCCGCGGCAGGGCCTGGGGCTTCAGGGAACGTCGCCGCGTCGATCTTGAACAAAACGGGAACGTGAAGGGCGCCGAAAGTCAAGAAAATGCGCAGTTCGCGTCCCCAACAATTGTCATCCTCGGTCAGCTGCAGGCTGATCCGGGGGCCCCATGATCCCCCTTGCGGCTGGTGCTGCATCCGTGTGCGACGGGCGGACATAGACGTAGGCGACGCGCCCGTCG
>DASRRU010000162.1:0-6888 GCA_035656795.1 Phenylobacterium sp.
CCCTGCTCTGCTACGAGGCCGACGCGCACGTCTGCCACCGCATGATCGTCGCCGAGCGGATCCGCGAAGAGCTGAAGTGCGAGATCGAGAACCTGTGACGGTGGAGGCCTAGACCTCCAGTTCGGCGTCCGTCAGGTCGCACCCAGCCAGGTTGGCGCCGCTCATGTCGGCTTCCAGGAAGCGGGCGCGATGGGCGTGCGCCCCCCGCAGGTCGGCGCCGCGCAGGACGGCGCGGGTGAAATCGGTGCGCACGAAGCGGCCGTTGCCGATGGTCAACGGCCCCAGCTTTGCGCCGCGCATGTCCGCGCGGGTGAAGGAGGCCCCGGCCAGCTTGGCGCCGCGCAGGTCGGTGTCCCGCAGGTCACAGCCGCGGAAGTCGCCGCCCGACAGGTCCGCGCCCTGGAGCTGGGCGCCCTGTAGGTCGAGACCGAAAAAGACGCCGTTGCGCGCGACGAGCGCGGTCAGCCGGCGCTCCTTGAGGCTCCTCATCGGCCGAAAGTCGACGCCGCTCATTTCGATCACCGAACCGCGGGAGCCGCCAGAATCGCAAAAGGTTTCGTGCTCGGCCAGGACCTTGTCCAGGGGGCGATCGTCGACCATCACGACCGGCGGCGGAGCGCGCAGCACATCGCTCATGTCGACGTCGTCGAGGATGGTGTTCTTCAGATTGGCGCCGCTCAACACGGTGCGTTTCATCGAGGCGCCGGACAGGTCCGCGCCGGCCAGGTCGGCGCCGGTTAGATCTGCGCCGTCGAGCACCGCGCGGGTCAGCTTTGCGCCGGCCATCTGGGCGCCCGAAAGGTTGGCGTCGGTGAAATCGGCGGACATGGCCACCGCGCCGGCCATCTGGGCTCCGGCCAGGTTGGCGCCGGACAGAATGGCGTAATTCAGCTCGCCCGGCCGGTGCTCGTGGCGAAGGATACGGAAGCCGTCGAGCTTGTCCTGGAGGGCGATGCGGCCCTCACGCAAATCACAGCCGGGCAGTTCGGCGCCGGCCAGGTTGGCGCCGCGCAGACAGGCGCCGCGCAGGTCGGCGCGAGTGAGGTTGGCGCGCCTCAGGTCCGCCTCTCGAAGATCGGCGCCGAACAGGATGCCGCGGGTAAGGTTGGCGCGGGCCAGCGTCGCGCCGTTGAAGTTGGCGCCCGCGAAGTCCGCCTCGCGCAGATCGAGGCCCTCCAGCGTGCAGTTCGACAGGTCCGCATAGGTCAGGCTGAGGCGCCGTCCGCCAGAGCGGCCCGCCAGGTAGCGCTGGTGCGCTTCTACCGCCTCGCGCAACGCCTGGGCGTCAAGGGCGAGGTGGTGGGGTTGGGCTTGTGATGCCATGGATGACCTTTGCAAGCTAAGACCTGCGCCCTGGTCACTTAAAGAACGGTTGCACCGCCGGTTTCACGATTGGAATAGTTCAGAACCAGCCGCGCCGCTTGAACCACAGCACTGGCAGGATCGCCGAGATCGCCATCATGCTCAGGGCCATGGGGTAGCCGTAACGGAACTCCAGCTCCGGCATGTTGTGGAAGTTCATCCCGTAGACCGAAGCGACCAGGGTCGGCGGCATAAGGATCACGGCGGCCACCGAGAAGAACTTGATGATCCCGTTCTGCTCGATGTTGATCAGGCCCAGCGCCGCATCCAGCAGGAAGGCGATGTGACTGGACTGAAAGCCGGCGTGCTCGGTCAGGGACTGACCGTCGCGCTGCAGGGAATTCAAGTGCGTCTGGCATTCCGGATCGGCGGCGATCTCCGGGGCGAGGGCCGCGAAGCTGAACAGCCGGGCCAGGCTTACCAGGCTGTTGCGGGTCATGGAGGTCAGCGACTGGGCGCGGGCGAGTTCGGTGAGCAGGGCCTCGAACTGCGCGCCCTTCGGCCTGCGGAATATGGCCGTCGAGACGACTTCCACCTTTTCACCGGTGTGCTCGAGCAGGTCGGCGAGGCGTTCGACCACGGCGTCCAGCAGGTTGAACAGGCAGGACGAACTGGAGGCGACGCCCATGGCCTGGGCCCGATCGGCGAACAGCTGGAAGGCCCGCAGTTCGTCATAGCGGATGGTGATCAGCAGCCCCTGGGCGAGCACGAAGGTGACCGGCGCGTCGGTCCGGGCGTCATCCTCGCGCCGGGCCAGCAGCGTGGCGGTCATGAAGGTCGCCCCACCGGCTTGGTAAAGCCGGCTGGAGGGCTCGATCTCGGCCATCTCCTCGCGGGTCGGAAGCTCCAGGCCGAGCGCCACCTCGACCACCCGCTCCTCGTCGCGCGTGGGCGCGAACAGATCGAGCCAGAGGGCGTCCGACGGCGGGCGCCAGTCCGCCTCAGGCGAGACGACCTCGGGGCCAGGGGCTCCGCGCCGAAGGAGTTTGAGCATGCAGAGCCTCCGCCAGCGTTCCTAGTGGAACGCCCCTGCTGGCCCGTCAATTCGGTTGGCGGCGAGCCCAGACCCTGCCCTGACCGACTTGACCCAGGTCAGTCAGGCGAAAACGAGATCGTCGCCTAGTTGTTCGGAGCGTCGCCGCGGGTGGCCTTGGCGATCAGAGCCGCGATGCGGTCGGTGGAGTCGGCCGCCTGGCTCAGCATCTGCAGCGGTCCAGACCCCGGTCGCACGGCCGAGGCCATGTGGCTTGCCGCGGACTGGGCCATGGCGATGGCAGTGTTTTCGGCGTTGGAGACGCCCGTCGACGCCAGGATCTTCGCCGTGGCGTCCTGATAGATGAAGCCATAGGTCTGATAGGTGGACCCGCCCAGGTCGCGACTGGGGTCGTACCACACCTTCACCTGGCTCCAGTTGCCCTCGGGCGAGACGTCGACCAGGGTCACGTCCTTCTCCACCTTGCCGCGCGAGCCCTCGATCGGCGACCAGTTGGCGTGGGTAATCTGGACGATGCGGTCGGTCAGCACTTCCGACACGACGGCCACGTGGCCAAGACGCATGCGCTCGGTGGGCTTGAAGCAGAGCACCGCTCCGGCCTTCGGCTGGAAGCCCTCTTCGTACTTGCCGATCGCCTGTTGCCACCAGGTGTAGGCGTCGCCGAAAATCTGGATGCCGGACACCAGGCGCGCGAAGGGAACGCACTGCCAATAAGTCTCCGCAAGCGCTCCACCAGCGGTGGGCGCGAGGCTCATAACCGCCGCGACGGCGAGGGAACCCAGCAGGGTTCTCGTCCGCTTAAGCATGCTTTTGAAACTCCCCGACGCGAACTGCGGAAGAGATAACCCTATCTCCGTTTAAGTGAAAAGAGGGTTTAGATTTGAGCGACGGACGGCCGCGCACCGTCTATCCGCAGGCTTGGCCGTAGGGCCGGCTGAATAGCTGGGCTTTTCGAGAGTTGACAAGAACAACTCGAAAATCAATGTGCATCATACAAGATATAATCCCTATTGGACCCCTCTTTGCGACGACCAAAGATCTGTAATGTCATGGACCATTATCTATTTATTACATTGAAATATGTCATCTTTGCTTAAATCACGTACCTGTAACGGAATGAAACAAGAGCTCGCGCCGACGGACAAGGTGTTCGCGTTTGGGGCGAATTCCCGCCGCCGGCGGTTCACAATTTTGCGACACAGGCGCCCGGCCGGCGAGATCGCCCACAATTCGGGCAAACACAGCGGTTCTGACGGTCTCTAGCCCGCGCCAGCCAATGCGCTAGAAGTCCATCGGGGCTGGCCGGGGAGGACATCGCATGGGTCAAGTCGCGGGCGGACTCGCCGCGTTGGTGGCGAGTCCCGAGGCGTGGGTCGCGCTCGTGACGCTGGTCGTCATGGAAGTGGTGCTCGGCGTCGACAACCTCGTCTTCGTCGCCATCCTGTCCAATAAGCTGCCCGAACAGAGCCGCGCACGGGCGCGGCGGATTGGCATCGGCCTGGCGCTGGTGCTTCGGCTGGTGCTGCTGTCGGGCATCGCCTTCATCGTCAGCCTGACCCGTCCGGTGCTGGTTCTGCCGTTCTCGGTCCCCTCCCTGGCCGACCGCCATCCCATGGTCGACCTGAGCTTCTCCTGGCGCGACCTGATCCTGCTGGCCGGCGGCCTGTTCCTTGTGTGGAAGGCGACGAGCGAGATCCATCACTCAGTCGATCCGGAGGAGACCGCCGACCTGCTCGACAAGAAGGGGCGCGCAGCTCTCAGCTTCGGGGCCGCCATAGTGCAGATCCTGGCGCTCGACGTGGTCTTCTCCATTGACTCGATCCTGACGGCGGTCGGCATGACCGAGCACCTGCCGATCATGATGGCCGCGGTGATCATCGCCGTCGGGCTGATGCTGGGAGCCGCAGGTCCGCTCGCACGGTTTATCCACGACAACCCCAGCGTGGTGATGCTGGCGCTGGGGTTCCTGCTGCTGATCGGCGCGACCCTGATCGCCGAGGCCTTCGGCGTGCATGTGCCCAAGGGCTACATCTACGCGGCCATGGCGTTCTCGGGTGTCGTCGAGGGCCTGAACATGCTCTCGCGTCGGAAGCGCCGGTCGGGCAGTCCGCCGGCCGGCGGCGGGCCTACCCTGCACTGACGGCGCAACTCCGTCCCTGGGGCCGGCGTTTGGTCTCCCGAGATTGGAGCCCGCCATGAGAATACTGAGCATCGCTTCATGCCTGGCCAGCGCCGTCCTGTTCGCGGCAGCTTCGCTCGCCGTGGCGGTCGCCCAGGACAACGAGGCCGGGACACCGCTCACGCCCAAGGAAGCGGCCGGAGCCTGGACCATCTCGTCCGGCGGCCAGGATCTCTGCGTCCTGACCCTCGGCGCCGCCCACACGGTCAAGGCCGCCTCGGGCTGCGCCGCCGCCCTGCCCGGCGAGCCGACCGGCTGGCAACCGACCAGCGACGGGATGCAGTTGGTAGGCGTCGGCGGCCACGCCGTGCTGGCCTTCCACCGCTGGAGCAACAGCCTATTCGTCTCCCACCGCGCCAGCGGGGTCGATATTCAGCTCCGCCGCGGCGATTAGACCCGTCCCGGCTGACTTGATGCAAGTCGGCCGGAACGCGGTCTGGCGGCCGGCGAGCTTCACAAGAAGCTATAGGGGTCGATGTCGATGGCCACGCGAACCGCGGCCGGCGGCTTCACCCGCGCACGCCAGGTCGCCATATAGGCCGACAGGTCCACGGCGCGGTCCGCCCGCACAAGGAATCGCTTGCGGCGTCGGCCGCGCACCAGGCTGAGCGGTGCGTCGGCCGGGCCATAGACATCCACCCCAGCGGCATTGGGCGCGGCCTGGGCCATGGCCTGTGCGAAGGCTTCCAGCTGGGCGGGATCGACGCCCGAGATCACCACCGCCGCCAGGCGCCCGAACGGGGGCAGACCGGCCAGCTCGCGTTCGGCCATCTCGGCCTCGACGAAGGCGTCCCGGTCCTGAGCGGCCAGGGCCTGCATCACCGCGTGCTCCGGCGCCCAGGTCTGCAGAAGGGCGCGTCCGGCCTTTTCCTTGCGCCCGGCCCGCCCGGTGGCCTGGGCCAGCAGCTGATAGGTCCTCTCGGCGGCACGCAGGTCGCCGCCGCGCAGACCCAGGTCGGCGTCCACGACGCCCACCAGGGTCAGATCCGGGAAGTTATGCCCCTTGGCGGCCGCCTGGGTGGCCACCAGGATGTCGATCTGCCCATCCGCCATGGCCTCGATCAGCCGGCGGCCTTCACGCGCGTCGAAGGCCGTGTCGGAGGAAAAAACCGCCACCCGGGCCTGCGGGAACAGCGATCGCGCCTCCTCCTCCACCCGCTCCACGCCTGGGCCGATCGAGACCAGGGCGTCATGCGCGCCGCAGTGCGGGCAAGCCTTGGGCTTCGGCATAGAAAAGCCGGTCAGGTGACAGACCAGGCGACCGGAATAGCGGTGCTCCACCAGCCAGCTATCGGTGTCCGGCGAGGTCATCCGTTGGCCACAGGCCTTGCAAAGCACCAGGGGCGCATAGCCCCGGCGATTGAGGAACAACAGCGTCTGCTCACCGCGCGCGAAGGTCTCCCCCATGGCCTTCACCAGCGGCGGCGACAGCCAGCGGCCATGGTCCGGCGGGGTCTCGCGCAGGTCGATCAGGGAAATGTCCGGCAGGCGGGCGTCGCCATGCCGGGCCGACAGGCGCAGCCACCGGTAGCGCCCCTGTTCGGCGTTGCGCAGGCTCTCCAGCGATGGCGTGGCCGAGGCCAGCACCACCGCGGCGTCCTCGATCTTGCCGCGCGCCACGGCCAGATCGCGGGCCTGGTAGATGAAACCCTCTTCCTGCTTGAAGGACGCGTCATGCTCCTCGTCCACGACGATCAGCTTCAGGTCGCCGAACGGCAGGAACAGCGCCGAGCGGGCGCCGACCACGATCCGGCAGCAACCGGTGGCCACGGCCTCCCAGACCCGCCGGCGCACCGGCGGCGCAACGTCGGAGTGCCATTCCCCCGGCTCGGCCCCGAACCGCGCCGCCACCCGCGCGATGACCGCCTGGGTAAGCGCGATCTCGGGCAGGAGGATCAGCACCTGCGCCGTGTCGCTGGCGGCCAGCGCCGCCGCGGCGGCCTCCAGGTAGACCTCGGTCTTGCCGGAGCCGGTCACCCCGTCCAGCAGGGCGACGTTGAACCCGCCTTCCGCCAGCATGGCCTTCAGCGCCGCCGCGGCGGCGGACTGGCTGTCGTTGAGCACGGCGCCCGGCCGCGCCGGGTCCGGCGGGTCGAACCGCGCCGGCGCCTCCACCAGGCGCACCGCCAGCACGCCCTCGTCGATCAGGCCCTTGACCACGCCTGCGCCCACGCCCGCCGCGCGCGCCAGGTCCGGCGGGCTGAGCGCCTGGGCGGCCGCGGCTTCCAGCACCTTGGCGCGCGCCGGCGTCGGCCGGGCAGGCTGGGCCCCGGTCAGCTCCACGCTGCGCGCCGGCTTGGGTTTGGGCGCGCGGGCGCCGCGCAGGGCGATGGCCAGGGGCTGGCCCGGCCAG
>DASRRU010000163.1:0-2857 GCA_035656795.1 Phenylobacterium sp.
GGCGTGCACCCCATCGCCGGCCAGGGCCTGAACCTCGGCCTGAAGGGCGCCGCCGCCCTGGCCGAAGTGCTGGTCGAGGCCATGCGTCTCGGCGAGGACATCGGCTCGGAGGTGGTGCTGGAACGCTACGCCGCCTGGCGCCGGTTCGACACCGTGACGCTCAGCGCCGGAATGGACGCCTTCGTGAGGCTGTTCTCCAACGACAACCCGCTGCTGCGCCTGGCCCGCGGCGCCGGCATGGCGGCGGTGAACCGCATCGGCCCAGCCCGGCGGTTCTTCATGACCGAGGCGGGTGGTGCAGTGGGGGATCTGCCGCGGCTCTTGCGGGGCGAGGCGCTTTAAGCCCAAGCGCCATTCTCGCCATGGGGTCTAAGGGGAGTTTCCACCCCCTGAGAATGAGCGAGGCGCACGATGGAGAAGCCTTCCCGGCGGAGGTTTTGTGGCGGCGGACTTCATTTCGGGGCCTGACGAGCATTCTCCATTCGGGGCTTCGGCCGCTCCGGCTAAGCTCCCACCCATGCGCTTGCCCCTCACGATCCTCGCCCTCTGCGCCGCCCTCGCCGGCCCGGCCCATGCAGCCGATGACCCAACGCCGCGCACGGCAGTGATCACCGCCTTCGCGCCCGAGATCGCAGTGCTCGACGCAGCCATGACCCACAAGCATCGGGTCGTGGTCAGTGGGACGACCTTCACCACCGGGGTCCTGGAGGGCAGGCCCGTGGTGCTGTTCCTCTCCGGCGTCAGCATGGTCAACGCCGCCATGAACACCCAGCGCGCGCTGGACCGCTTCCACATCAGCCGCATCGTCTTTTCCGGCATAGCCGGAGGCGTGGACCCGGGCCTCGACGTCGGCGACGTGGTCGTGCCCGACCGGTGGGGGGAATACCTCGAGAGTGTCATCGCGCGGGAGGACAGTCCCGGCCATTTCGCCTCGACCTACCGCGACCCGATCGTGGGCGCGAATTTCGGGATGATCTTCCCCACGGCGGTAGAGGTGACCGGGCCGGGCGGCAGGCTGGAGCAGCGGACCTGGTTTCCGGCCGATCCCGCCCTGGTGGCGCTGGCGCGGCGGATCGCGCCCGCCGCCGTGCTCAAGCGCTGCGCGGCGGCAGGTCAGTGCCTAAAGGCTGCGCCCAAGGTCGTGGTCGGCGGCAACGGGGTCTCCGGCCAGAGCTTCGTGGACAATGCCGCCTTCCGCGCCTGGGCCTTCGCGACGTTTCAGGCCCGCGTGCTCGACATGGAGACCGCCGCGGTGGGCCAGGTCGCCTACGCCAACGGCGTGCCCTTCGTCGGCTTCCGCAGCCTGTCGGACCTGGCGGGCGGCGATCCGGGCCGTAACCAGGCCAACGTCTTCCTCCAGCTCGCCTCGGACAATTCGGCGGCGGTGGTGCGGGCTTTCGTGGCGGCGCTTCCCTAGCTTAGCTAACCCTTCGCCAGATAGACGAAGCGCAGGACGAACAGCGCCGCCAGCACGAACAGCAGCCAGTCGCTCCGCTTTGCCTGCCCGCGCACCAGCTTGAGCGCCGCGAAGCTGGTGATCCCGAACGCCAGGCCATTGGCGATGGAATAGCTGAGCGGGATCGTCACCATCGTCAGGAACGCCGGGATCGCCACGCCGGGGTCGGCCCAGTCCACCTCGGTGAGCGCGCCGACCATCATCGCCCCCACCAGGATCAGGGCCGGCGCGGTGGCGGCGCTGGGGATCGCCTGCACCAGGGGCGCGAAGACCAGGGTGATCAGGAACAGGACGCCCACCGTGACGCTGGTCAGGCCGGTGCGCCCGCCCGCCGCGACGCCCGAGGCGCTCTCGATGTAGCTGGTCACCGTGCTGGTGCCGGCCAACGCCCCGGCCATGGTCGCGATGGAGTCGGCGATCAGGATGCGGTTCAGGCGGGGGATGTTGCCGGCCTCGTCGACCAGGCCGGCCCGCTTGGTCACCGCGACCAGGGTGCCCACGTTGTCGAACAGGTCGACGAACAGGAAGACGAAGATGATCTCCAGCAGGGTCGCGCCGAAGCCGCTCTTCAGGTTCAGCGCGCCGGGGATGTCGAGCTTGAACGCGGTGGCCGAGATCGCCGTCAGGCTGTAGCCGCCCGGGCTCACGTGAGCCAGACCCAGCGCCCAGCCGGCGGCGGCGGTGACCAAGATCCCGATCAGCATGGCGCCCTTCACCCGCCAGGCCTGCAAGGCCCCGATCACCAGCAGCCCCAGGCTCGACAGCGCCGCCGTGGGCTTGGTGAGGTCGCCCAGGCTCACCGCCGTGGCCGGGTTGGGCACGATGATGCCGGCGTCGCGCAGTCCGATGAAGGCGATGAACAGGCCGACGCCGGCCGCCACCGCCGCGAACAGCGAGCGCGGGATCGCCGCCACAATCATCTGGCGCACGCCCACCAGCGTCAGGATTAGAAACGCCGCCCCAGAAAGAAAGACGCAGCCCAGCGCCGTTTCCCACGGCACGCCCAGGGCCTTGACCACCGTGTAGGTGAAGTAGGCGTTCAGACCCATGCCCGGCGCCAGCGCCAGCGGGTAGTTGGCGATGAAGCCCATCAGCAGGCTGCCGAAGGCCGCCGCCAGGCAGGTGGCGGCCGCCACGGCGGCCACCGGCAGACCCGCCTCGCCAAGGATCGCCGGGTTGACCACCACGATGTAGGCCATGGTCAGGAAGGTGGTGAAGCCGGCGAACACCTCAGTCCGCGCGGTGGTCCCGTGGCCGCTCAGGCCGAAGATCCGCTCAAGCATGTTCGCCCCAAGTCCCCGCGCCTACGCGCATCGCGAGGCTAGGGGAGCTTGGCGTTTCGCGGAATAGGGCGCGGCCGCGCCGCTACTCCGTCTCGCGCGTGAACGTCGAGGCGAGGAC
>DASRRU010000164.1:0-3580 GCA_035656795.1 Phenylobacterium sp.
CGCATCGGCGCCTGCGAACAGCGGCTGTCCGGAGGTGAAGTGATCCATGATCGCCGCCAGGATCGGGGCCTTCAGATAGCTCCAGTCGTGGCCGTCGGTCTTGCCCACGGTCAGAAAGTCCGGGCCGAAGAACACCCGGTCGACGCCTTCGATAGAGAACAGCTCGCTCGCCAGGGTCGAGGCGGCGGCGTCTGTGGCGTCGCGGAAGTCGCGCGTGCCCTCGCCCATCACCTCGCGGCCGGGCAAGAACTTCAGGACCTCGGGGTTCGGGGTCGGTTCGGTCTGGATGAACATGAGCCAGATGTGGCGCCGAGGCGGGGCTGGCGCAACCCACCCACCTTCGTCATCCTCCGGTCAGCTGAAAGCTGATCCGGGGGACCCAAGCCGAGGTTCCAGGAATATCGCGGCCGCCTGGGTCCCCCGGATCGCGTTTTCGCGCGACCGGAGGATGACGAGCACTTTCGCGGCTCACGCCAGGTCCGCGATCTCGTCGTCGGTGAGGTCGCCGGGCACCAGGGTCACCGGCACCTTGCGGGCGCCCCAGGTGACGCCCTCCTTGGCCAGGGAGGCGACCAGCGGGCCGGGGCCGCGCCCGCCCACCGCGGCGGCCAGCACCAGGATCTTGATGTCGGGGTCGCCGGCAATGACCTCCCACAGCGCGGTGCGGACATTTTCGGCGTGCTTGATGATGAATTCCGGCGGCAGGCCGGTCTCGGCCTGCACCAGGGCCGCTGAGGTTTGCAGCACAGCCTCGGCGTCCTCGCGCGCCTGGCGCTCGATTTCCTCGCGCACGCCGGACCAGTGTTCGAAATATTCCGGCTCGATCACCCGCAGCAGGGCCACATGGCCCCCGGTGGAGCGCGCCCGGCGGCAGGCGAAGCGCAACGCCGCCTGATATTCCGGCGTGTCGTCGGCCACGACGAGGAACTTGCGCTGGCTCATCGCTTGACGGTGACGCGGCTGACGTCACCGCGCAAGGCTCAGCCGGCCCAATAGCCCACGATGCGCTTGACCTCGGCCAGGTTCGGCGCGGCCACCTCACGGGCGCGCTCGGCGCCGGCTCCGAGGATGCGGTCGATTTCGGCGGGGTCGGCCAGCAGGCGGCGCATTTCCCCGCCGATCGGGCCCATGACCGAGACCGCAAGGTCGGCGAGCTTTGGCTTGAAGGCCCCGAAGCCCTGGCCGGCGAACTCGGTCAGCACGTCCTGGGCCGTGCGGCCGGAAAGCGCCGCGTAGATCCCGACCAGATTCTGCGCTTCGGCCCGGCCGGCCAGGTCCCCGAGCTTTTCCGGCAGGGCGTCGGCGTCGGTGCGGGCCTTGCGGATCTTCTGGCTGATGGTGTCGGCGTCGTCGGTCAGGTTGATCCGCGAATTGTCCGAGGGGTCGGACTTGGACATCTTCATCGCCCCGTCGCGCAAGGACATGATCCGCGCGCCGGGCCCCTGGGTCAGGGCCTCAGGCAGAGGGAAGAACCCCGGCGCCGCGAAGTCGTGGTTGAACTTGGCGGCGATGTCGCGGGTCAGTTCCAGGTGCTGCCGCTGGTCTTCCCCCACGGGCACGTGGGTGGCCTTGTAGATCAGGATGTCGGCCGCCTGCAGCACCGGATAGGTGTAGAGCCCGACGCTTTCGCGCTCCTTGTGCTTGCCGGCCTTGTCCTTGAACTGGGTCATCCGGTCGAGCCAGCCCAGCCGCGCCACACAGTTGAACACCCAGGCGAGCTCGGCGTGGGCCGGTACGGCGGACTGGGCGAAGATGGTGGCGACCTTGGGGTCGAGGCCGGTGGCCAGATAGGCCGCGGCGATCTCGCGAACCTGGTGCTTCAGCTTCGCCGGGTCCTGCCAGGCGGTGATGGCGTGCAGGTCGGCCACGAAGATGAAGGTCTCCATCTCGCGCTGCAGACGCGCGAATTTCACCAGCGCGCCAAGATAATTGCCCAGGTGCAGGTCGCCGGACGGCTGCACGCCGGAGAGCACGCGCGGTTTGCCCGCGTAAGGGGCCGGAGCTTGGTCGGTCATGGGGTAAGGCTTCTCGGGAGTTTGACGCACGGGCGCAAGGCCCGGATGAGGCGGGTGGGTCGGCGCGTCAGCGCCATCGCCAGGTCAGGTGCGCCCGAGACGTCATGACGGCTGAATAGAACCGCGCCCCGCTCACGGCAAGTCCGCAGGCCCCTCCGGCGGATCGCCCTTGCGGCGACGAAGCGCGCCGCGGGCCTCGGCGATCGTTAGGCCGCCCGACCCGAACAGCAGCAGCGGATAGACCGCAGCGGCGGCGACCACGGTCAGCGTGATCGCGAACTCCTTGGGTCCCAGTCCGTGCGTGATGTGGACGCCGCCGAACAGGCCCTGGATCTGGGCGCGATAGTGCGACGCGCCGGCCAGGATCACGGCCAGCCCGACATTGGCGATGACGATGCGGATCAGGCGCGACACGGCCTTGGCGCCTGGGATGTAGTGCCCGCGGCGGCTGAGGGTCACGCCCATCATCACCACGTTCAGCCACCAGGCGCTGGCCGTGGCCGCCGCGATCCCGGCCACCCCGAAATAGTGGAAAAGGGTGATGCCCAGGACGACGTTTACGGCCACCGAGACAAAGGCGAAGCGCATCGGGGTCGTGGTGTCCTGCCGCGCGAAGAAGGCGCGGCTGAACAGCTGCGCGAGCACGAAGGCCGGCACGCCCCATCCGTACTGCATGAGCGCCGAGGCGGTTTGGTGGGCGTCGGCCAGGGTGAATTCGCCGCGGGTATAGAGCCCGTCGATGATGAAGAACGGGATCGAGACCAGGCCGGTGGCGGCCGGCAGGCTGAGCGCCATGGCGAAGACGATCGCGTCGTCCATGGTCTTGCGCGCGTTGTCGTGGTCGCCGGCGTGAATGGCGCGCGAAAGGGCGGGCAGCAGGGCCACCCCGATGGCCACGCCGACCAGTCCCTGAGGCAGCTGATAGAGATTATCGCAATAGGCGATCCAGGAGGCCGCCCCATTCACGTGACTGACCAGGATGCCGGACACGAAGACGTTGATCTGGGTGACGCTCGCGCCGATGGCGCCGGGGATGGCGAGCGCGATCAGGGCCTTGATCTGCGGTGTCAGCCTGGGCCAGCGGAGGGTCACGTCCGCCCCCGATTTCCGCACGCCCCACCAGAGCAGCCCGGCCTGGCTGACGCCGGCGATCGCAACCCCGATGGAGGCCCAGATTGCGGCCTGCACCGGATTATGGGTCGGCAGCACCGCCGCGAGCGTCCAGACGTTCAGCAGGATCGGCGCCGCACCGGACAGGATGAAGCGATTGCGGGCGTTCAGCACGCCGGAGAGGTGCGCGTAGATCGCCATGCAGGGCAGGTAGGGCATGGTGATCTGCGTCAGCAGGACCGCCAGCCGGTACTTCTCCGGCGTGGCCGCGAAGCCCGGCCGGATCAGGAACATCAGCCAGGGCATGGTCAGTTCGGCGACGACCGTGATGGCGAGCGTCGCCGCCGCCAGCACCGCCATGGCGTCGGCCGCCAGCTCGTCGGCCACCGCCTCGCCGTCGGTCTCGAGCGAGCGGGAATAGGCCGGCACGAAAGCCGCGGCGAAAGCTCCTTCCG
>DASRRU010000165.1:0-1713 GCA_035656795.1 Phenylobacterium sp.
CCGGCCTCGCGCAGGTCGAGGTTGGAATAGAGCAGGCCCATCGGCGGGGCCGCCAGGTTGACGAGGATGGTGATCAACAGCGCGGCGCCGCCGCCGCCGACGCCGAGCAGCACGGCGAGCCGGCCGATGCCGAATCGTTGCAATGCCGCAAAAAATGCGTTCACGCCCCAGCGCACCCCTAGAAGGTCGACAGCCCACGAAGAAGCGGCTCGGCCTTCTAGGCGCCCTCGCTAGGCAGGAATTTCCGGGTGCAAGGTAAACGACAGGTTTAAGCGGGGCCGGCGGACGCGCACCAAAGGTCGCAGCCAGAGGCCGCACGATGACGCCGCACCCTTCGAGATCGCCCGCGAGGCGGCGTTCCCTACCCGATCGATGACGCCAGCAAGCAGGCGGTGCGCGACCTCGTCGAGATAAGCTGGCCGGCGGGCTGAAGGCGGGCGGTGCGATGCCGCGGCAGTGGGCGCGGCAGCGCGAGCGTCCGGCATGCGGGCGTTCCGAAGTTCTGGGAAGGGTGATGGGGTGGACGCCCCCGGACGGCATTTAGGTGCCAGAGTGAGGTGTTGGCTTCACTCGAAGGAGGCGTCCATGGGAGACGTTACCACCATTGGCCTGGACATCGCCAAGACCAGTTTCCAGGCACACGGCGCGGATGCGTCAGGCGCGGTCGTGTTCCGCAAGAAGCTCAGCCGAGGTCGGCTGCTGGCGTTCTTTGCCGCTCAGCCGCCGTGCGTGGTGGTGATGGAGACCTGCAGCGGCGCCCATCACTGGGGCCGCGAGCTGACCCGGCTCGGCCATGCGGTCCGGCTGATCCCGCCAGCCTACGTCAAGCCGTTCGTGAAGCGGCAGAAGAACGACGAGGCCGACGCGGAGGCGATCTGCGAGGCGGCGCAGCGGCCGACGATGCGGTTCGTGTCAGTGAAGAGCATCGAGCAGCAAGCCGTCGGCGTGGTCTTCCGCGCCCGCGATCTGCTGGTTCGTCAACGGACCCAGATCATCAACGCCATTCGAGGACACGTGGCGGAGTTCGGGACGGTTGCGCCGAAGGGGGTCTGCCACGTCGAGCGCCTGGTCGCCGAGATCGAGGATGCCGACAGCGAGCTGCCGGCGGCGGCCCGGGCGAGCCTGAAGATCCTGTCTGAGGTCCTGGCGAAGCTCTCGGAGGAGGTCGCCGTGCTGGATCGGGAGATCGCCCGGCGCGCCAAGGAAGACCTGACCGCCCGCCGGCTGATGACCATCCCTGGCGTGGGTCCGATCACAGCGGCGGCCCTCGTCGCACTCGCGCCCTCGCCTGAAGCCTTCCGACGTGGGCGCGACTTCTCAGCTTGGCTTGGGCTCACGCCGCTGCAGAAGTCGACCGGCGGCAAGCAGAAGCTGGGCCAGATCACCAAGATGGGCGAGCGGACGCTGCGACGACTCCTCGTGATCGGCGCCAGCGCCGTCATCAAACAGGCCCTGCTCAAGGGCGCGCCGCCCGGGTCCTGGCTGGCCCAGATGATCGCCCGCAAGCCACGCATGCTGGCGGCGGTCGCCCTCGCCAACAAGACCGCCCGCATCGTCTGGGCGCTGCTGGCGAGGGGCGGGACCTATCGCGCCCAAGCGCCGGCGGCCTAACGCCGAGCCGCTGAGAGACACCGAGGCGTAGGACGGACGAAGGAGAGTATGGCGCACAGTCGGCGAGACGGGATCGGGAAAACCAGGGCTTTCCCCCGTGCC
>DASRRU010000166.1:0-18253 GCA_035656795.1 Phenylobacterium sp.
CAACTGCGTGCGCCTGTTGCCGCCGCTCAACCTCACCCTGGCAGAAGCCAGCGAGGCCATCGAGAAGCTGGAAGGCGCCTGCGAGGCCGCGCGCGCCAAGGCCCAAAGCCAACAAGCCACGGCGCCGGCCGCGTGAGCCAACCGCCCAGGCACTTCCTCGACCTCTGGAAACTGCAGGCTTCGGACCTGCGCGCGATCCTGGAGGACGCCAAGGCCCGCAAGGCTGCGCGGATCGGCTGGTCGAAGGGCCGGCGCGATGCGGACGCGCCCGCCGATGGCCGGACGCTGGCGATGATCTTCGAGAAGAACTCGACCCGCACCCGCTTCTCCTTCGACGCAGCCATGCGCCAGCTGGGCGGCGACGTGATCATCTCAAACGCCGTGGACATGCAACTCGGCCGGGGCGAGCCGATCGAGGACACCGCCCGGGTGCTGTCGCGCATGGTCGACGCGGTGATGATCCGCGCCAACAACCACGCCGACGTGGAGCGCCTCGCCCTGGCCTCGACCGTCCCCGTGATCAACGGCTTGTCGGACAGGAGCCATCCCTGCCAGATCATGGCCGATCTCCTGACCATCGAGGAGCATCGTGGCCCGGTGGCCGGCAAGACGCTGGCCTATGTGGGCGATGGCAACAACGTCTGCGCCAGCTTCATCCACGCCGCGCCCAAGCTTGGCTACCGGCTGAACATCGCCGCGCCTGCGATCTATCACCCCGACCTGCAGGACCTGGCCCGCGCGGCCCAGGAACAGGGCCAGGTCTTCGCCTCCGATGACCCGCGCGAGGCGGTCAGAGGCGCCGACGTGGTGATCACCGACACCTGGGTCTCGATGGGCGACACCGACCACGACGAGCGTATCGACGCGCTCGAGCCCTATCAGGTGGACGAGGAACTCATGGACCTGGCCAGGGGCGACGCGGTCTTCCTGCACTGCCTGCCGGCCCACCGCGGCGAGGAGGTCACCGACCAGGTGATCGACGGGCCCAAGTCGCTGATCTGGGACGAGGCCGAGAACCGCCTGCACGCCCAGAAGTCGATCCTGGCCTGGTGCTTCGGCGCGATCTGAAAAGATCCGCCCCCGCAGGGGGAGGGGGACCGCGAAGCGGTGGAGGGGGTTTCATCTGCTGACTCTGTGGGCTTGAACCCCCTCAGTCAGCTTCGCTGACGGCTCCCCCTGAGGGCAGCATCTGTTGCACTCGCAATTGGACGTTCGACCCCTATATGCCGCCGATGCCTTCCTCTCCCGTCCCCGATGACGCCGTCACCGCCTTCCAGATCGAGGGCGAGCCGGTGCGTGGCCGCCTTGCGCGCCTGGGGCCTTCGATCGACGAGATCCTGCGCGCCCACGCCTATCCGGAGGCCGTCGCCAACCTGCTGGGCGAGGCCTGCGCGCTTGCCGCCCTGGTGGGCTCAAACCTGAAGTTCGACGGGCGGCTGATTGTCGAGGCGCGTGGCGATGGGCCGGTGCGGTTCGTGGTCGCCGACTACGACACCTCAGGCGGCTTGCGCGGCTATTGCGGCTTCGACGCTGAGGCGGTGGCGGTGGCGGCGGCGAACGGCGGGTTCGCCCGACCGGGCGCAAGGTCGCTGCTGGGTTCCGGCCACTTCATGATGACGGTGGACCAGGGTCCGGACATGGACCGCTACCAGGGCGTCACCGCCATCGAGGGCGAAACGCTCGCGCTCTGCGCCGAGCAGTACTTCGCCCAGTCGGAGCAAACACCCACCCGCGTGCGCCTGGCCGTGGGGCAGGCTGACGGCCTCTGGCGCGCCGGCGGCATGCTGATCCAGTCGGTGGCCGAGGACGATGCGCGGGGCTCCACCACCGAGGCCTGGGTCCGCACCCAGGCCTTCTTCGAGACGGTGGGCGAGGACGAGCTGACCGATCCCGAGCTGTCGTCACAGCATCTGTTGTTCCGCCTGTTCCATGAGGACGGTGTTCGCGTCTTCGGCTCACAGCCGCTGCGCGCCTTCTGCCGTTGCTCGCAGGACCGCATCGAGACGGTGCTGAAGTCCTTCGACACCGCCGAGCGCGCCGACATGGTCGAGGCCGACGGGCGCATCCACGTCACCTGCGAATACTGCTCCAAGGTCTATGCCGTGGAGCCGCAGGTCCTGGAGTCCGCGGCCTAGGCGCGGGTTCGCAGCAGGTAGTAGCCGCCGTCCACCGTACGGCCAGCCTCCCGGCGCAGGAGCGTGGTGTGCTGGCTGACGATCTCGAAGCGGCCCGCGGCGAGGGCGGCGATATAGTCCGCGCTGTGGGCGAACCGGCCGTTGCCACGCAGCAGGTAGCCCTCGCCCTCGGCGTGTTCCGTGGAGAAGGCGAACCAGCCGCCCGGCTGCAGTGTCTCGGCTACCGCCGCGAAGGTCTCCTCCAGCGCCCCCAGGTAAGGGAAGGTGTCGAAGGCGACAATCATGTCCCAGCGCGCGTTGGGCTCAGCCAGGACGTCGAGCAGGTCGCGTTGATCGAGGCTGTCGTAGAGGCCGCGCGCGCGCGCCTTGGACAGCATGCCGCCCGAAAGGTCCACGCCCGCCAGCCGCCGGGCAAACGGCGCCAGGACCGGTCCGCAGAGGCCCGTGCCGCAGCCTAGGTCGAGGATGTCGAAGTCGGCTGCCGGCTCGCCGCAGGCCCCGAGCAGGACTGTCAGCTGCGCCGGGCCGTCGTAGCCCAGCTTCGCGACGAGGTGCTCGTCGAAGTCGTCCGCCGCCGCGTCGAACCGTTGCGCGACCATGTCGGCCGGCTGGCGGTCGAGCGGGCGGGCGAGCAGGGCGTCGCGCAGGTGAAGGGCCTCGACGGGGGCGGGCTGGCGCGCCACCCAGGCCTCGGCCACCCGCACAGCCGCCGCCCGTTCGCCGCCGGCGTCGAGCAACAGCAGCGCCGTCTTGAAATGAGCGTCGGGCGTCGTGGCGGGCGCGGCGGTATCGCCGGCCAGGGCCGCGCTGATCAGGCCGCTCAACTGGCGGGCGCCGGCGATCTCCGCCGTCGCGTCATCAAAGGTCATGGCGCGGGCCAGCGCGGCTTCGGCCTCGCTGAAACGACCGCACTTCAGCAACGCCGCACCCAGATTGGCGCATCCGCTCGCGCTGGGTCCGTCCAGCTCGACGGCGCGGGCGAAAGCGTCGGCGGCGGCCGGGAAATCGTCCAGGGCCGTGCGCGCCATGGCCACGATCTGCCAGGCCGAGCCGGTCTCGCCGCCCACCGCCAGTGCGGCGCGGCAGGCGGCCTCCGCCTCCTCGAACCGGCCGAGCTGGGCGAGCGCGCCAGCCAGGCTGTTCCAGGCCTGCGGCTGGGTGGGATCGATCTCGACGGACCGGCGAAGCGCCACCGCGGCCTCCTCGTGCCGGTCCAGGCTGATCAGCGCCATGGCGTGGTGGTTCCACGACAGCGCCAGATGCGGCGCTCCGCCCACCAGGGCGGTGAAGATCCGGGCGGCCTGCTCATAGTGACCCGCCTGGAAACGGCGCAGGCCGTGGCGGACGAGGTCGGTGACCTCCGCGCTCTCAGGCGCTGTCGCAGTCGCCGGGGTTGGGTCGGAATATACGGGGCGCGGGGATGGACGCATGCCGGGAACTCAACTGGCGACCCGTCGGGACGGCAGGCCAAGCCTGATGTTTAGTTCGTGGTGACTAGCGAATGGTTACCAGCGCGGAAACCATGTTTGCATAGGTTCAGGATGGCGCGTTGGGCTCCGCACCCAGCGGGCTCTCCAAGGGCTTGCCGCTTAGAACCGCCTTGCAGATCACCTTGATCGTCGCCGTCTGGAACTCGTTGGGCGTCATCCAGCCTGCATCGGCGGCAGGCTTGCGGGCCAGTTCGCCCTTTAGGTTGTTGTGGCTGTAGATGACCATGCTGAGCACTGAGTAGCGCGTGCCCGCGCAGTCCACCGACCAATGCGCGAGGCCCGAACGCGCCATGCCCGCGCCCATCTGCACCGGCTGGAACAGCTCGGTGCGGATGTCGGCCTCGATGGTGAAGGGCGCCGTGGCCTTGCCGCCTTCCGGCCGCACGAAGCGCGCGCCCTCGAGGTCGTGGGTGATCAGGGTCCACATGTCGCGGTCGATATAGGCCGAGGCCCAGGCCTCGACGTCGCCGACCTCCAGGCTGGTCGGCGGGGGAGGATCCACGATCGCCGGCTTGGCGTGCTGAGGCTTCGCGCAGGCCCCGCCGCCGGCCAGGCCGACCGCCACCGCTACGCCCAGCACTGCTGCCCGCATCCGCGTCATGTCGGTCATCCTCGCACAGGGTCGCCGCAGGGCGAAGCCTTCAGGCCGCATCCAGTGCGCGGCTGACGTCGCGCGCAAGGTCGCCCGCGCCCTCCAGGCCGACACTCATCCGCACCCAGCCCTCGGTCAGGCCGATCTCCAACCGCTCCGCCTCGGGCATGGAGCGGTGGGTGGTGGTGCAGGGGTGGGTGGCCATGGACTTGGCGTCGCCCAGGTTGTTGGAGATGTCGACGATCTGCAGCGCATCCAGGAACCGCCAGGCCGCCGCCCGGTCGCCCAGGTCGAAGGCCACGACATTGCCGCCGCCGGTCATCTGGTTGGCGATGATCGCCGCCTGCGGGTGGTCGGGGCGGCCGCAATAGATGGTCTGGCGGACCTTGCCGTGGGCGGCGATCACGTCGGCGACCTTGGCCGCGTTCTCCGTCTGGCGGCCCACCCGCAGTTCCAGCGTCTCCAGTCCCTTCAACAGGACCCAGGAATTGAACGGCGACAGCGCCGGGCCGGTGTGGCGCAGGATGTCCTTGTAGGCCTCAGTCATCAACTGCTCGGCCCCGAGGATCGCCCCGCCCAGCACCCGGCCCTGGCCGTCGATGTGCTTGGTCGCGGAATAGACCACCACGTCCGCGCCCAGGACCAGGGGCTTCTGGAAGATCGGGGTGGCGAAGACGTTGTCGACGATCAGCTTGGCGCCGGACGCGTGCGCGATCTCGGCCACTGCCCCGATGGCGGTCACCTCCAGCAGCGGATTGGCCGGGCTCTCCACCAGGAAGGCCTTGGTGTTGGGCCGCACGGCGTTCTTCCAGGCCTCCAGGTCGGTGGCGTCTACATAGGTCGCCTCGACCCCGAAGCGGGGCAGCCATTCGGAGATGATCCAGCGGCAGGAGCCGAACAGCGCCCGGCCGGCCACCAGATGGTCGCCCGCGCGCAGCAGGCCCTGCAGCGCCACGTGCACCGCGCTCATCCCCGACGCCGTCGCGCGGCAGACCTCGGCGCCTTCCAGCAACGCCAGGCGGTCCTCGAACATCTGTGTCGTGGGGTTGCCGAAGCGCTGGTAGATGAAGCCGGGATCGTCGCCGGCGAAGCGGGCGTTGGCCGCGCCGGCGCTGTCATAGGCGAAGCTCTGGGTCAGGAAGAGCGCCTCGGAGATCTCGCCATAGGGGCTGCGCGCCATGCCGCCGCGCACCAGCCGGGTCTCGACTTCCCAGTCTCGCGGATCTTCGGCCATGGCGGGGCTCCTTCTCTTCAGAGCGCCGCTTGAACGGCAGCGCGGGGCAGGCGTCAAGGCGCGGTTTCCTGGGCGCGCGCGCAACTCCGCTCATCCCCGCGAAGGCGGGGACCCCGGTTTGTTTGAATCCACGAAGCACACAAACACGACGAAAGGGCCGTGGGTGGCATCTGGGAGATGCGGACCTCGACGCTGGGCTTCGGCGCCCTCACAGGCGCCGGTGAGCCGAAGGTGGCTAGGTTAGTTGCACGGTCACGGTAGCCTCGTGTCGGCTTCCGGCAAGTTCGTTCGTCGTCCTGATGATAGGCGGGTGTTCGCGGCCCGAATTCCAGCGTGGCGAAAAAGGGAAAGGAGACCCTTGGCATGAGCGTGTGTGAGCAGATCGATAGATACATCGCCGATCAGCCTCCGGCGAAGAGCGAGGAATTGCGGAATCTGCATCGGCGTATCCTGGAGATTTCGCCCGACGCCAAACTCTGGTTCCTGGACGGCAGGAACGACGACGGCAAGGTCGTTTCCAATCCGAATATTGGATATGGGTCGGAGACGCTCAGATACGCCAGCGGAGATTCGAGAGCATTCTACAAGATTGGCCTGAGCGCCAATACGTCCGGAATATCGGTCTATGTCATGGGCCTTAAGGACAAGAAATACCTGTCCGAGATGTATGGATCGCGGCTCGGGAAGGCCAAGATCACCGGATATTGCATCCGGTTCAAATCCGTAAAGGACCTGGATATCGACGTGCTCGAGGAGGTCGTCGCGGACGCCATGGGTCCGCGGCCTGCGGGCGCGTCGTCCTGAGACGGACTCTCCGGACGTCCGCGATGGGGGAACTGGACTTTGGCGCCGCAACCGCCGGACGTTGCGACGTCTGGCGGCCGGGAGCCAGCCGAACTCCGGCGCGCGCGCAAACGAAGCTCGGTGAGGACGGAGCGGGAGCCGGCTCCCGCTCCGTCGGATAGCAGTTCTCCCAACGCCGCGGTCGACAGGCTGACCGGGGATCCGCGGCCTATTGCGCCGGGACGATGCTCAGTTCCGGCTGATAACGAATGACCCGATAGTTCGTGCGCGTCACGACGCCGGCGGCTTCGGGCGGCAGCTTCGCCGCGGTCGCGGCCTTGCCGAACTCGGCCGGGAACCTGTCCAGGTCGGCGAAGGAGTCGAAGAACACCAAGACGTTGAACTCGTTGGGATCGCCGCCCAGGCCGGTCTGCGACACCAGCACGCCTTTGGCGTTAGTTTTTGCGATCACCGCCGTGAGCGCCTTCAGGTTGGTTGTATAGGCCGGGACGTGGCCCGGCGCGACGCTCTGGGTCGAGAGGACCGCCACCTTGGCCTGATAGCCCGGCTTCGGCCCTAAGCTGAGCTCCGGCAGCGGCGTGATCAGGTAGGTCCGCATGTCCAGGATCATCGACTGCCGCTTCGCCACCACTGCCGCGGTCTCGGCCTGACTGACACCTCTGGAAGGCGTGTCGTAGCTTGACACCCCCGTGATCGGGCGGACGAAGTAGACCTCGCCTCCGAGACCCATAGTCGTCGTCCAGGTTTCGCGGTCCTTGACCCCGCCTTTGATCCGCAGGGGATTGGCTTCGTTCTTGACCCAGTCCTGGAACGCCTGTTCCTGGCCCGGCTTCACGTGCAGAAGCGTGATCTCGATCGCCTGGGGCGCAGCAGGCTGCTGTGCCAGGGCCGCGGTTGGCGCCGCCGTGGCGAAAAGCAATCCGCCAACGATTGCAATATTACTCATGTTACGACTGGCGATATTCATAGAATTCCTCCCGATGATGAATATTTTTAGTTTTCTCCTACTGTGTCATACGCGACAGCCGACCCTGATTGACTGCGCTATTCTTCCGGGTCGGATAGACTTCACGAAGGATGGAATTGATCGGGCGGGATCCCGGGCTGTCCCTTGGGTGTGCGGCCGCGACCTGCGCTTGGGCGCCCGCCCTATGCCTGCCCATGCTGCCCCCGCCCCATTCCGCATCGGCAGCTTGTGTAACACGGTTCTGCGGAATTTCCGCAATGGGTGTGCGCCGTGAGAAGGCGGCGCTTTCAAGTGGGTGAAAATCCCATCCGGCAACCGCTCCAGCCGGAAGCAACCGGAACAGGCATGGAGGAGACGAAATGTCTGAAGCCTTCGGATAGCTGGTCACGATGTACGGTGACAGCGCGAGTGTGCGGGCCGTGTCGACGACCAGCGCCGGGGTCGGCGCGGCCGCCTGGGCGTGACGGCGGCGGGTTCGGCGCACTGTCCCCCGCAACCGGGATGCTTAGCCTCGGCGACAAGTCGCGCCTCGGGCAGGCGCAGCGGGGAACTGCCCGAGCCCTGAGGGGGTTTGGGGACAAAGCCTTAGGCTGGGCCTTAGGAGACCGGCGATGCGAAAAATATTGATTTTAGCCACCTTGGCCTCGGCGCTGCTGGCAGCGTGCGGGACAACGCATGAAAAGACTGTCGTGATCACGCCGCCGGCGGGGTCCACGACGGTGGTGCATAGCGATGGCCAGGTGGAAACTCATCGGTAGCTGACGGCCCGATGATCGGGCCGTCGATGTCGCGGTAACTTCGGGTAGGGATCGAAAGCCCTATCCGATCGAACCGCCGGGCCGCGCGGAAGCGCAGCGTAACACCTCATCTGTCGGCCCTTCGGCCGACACCTTCTCCCGCAAGGGGAGAAGGACGCTTGCAAGCTCAAGGTTCTACGCTAAGTCTTGGCCGCCCATGAGCGAGCCCCAACGCCCGGGCATCCTGCCCTGCCAAGCCATCGAAGCCCTGATCGCAAACGGCGCGATCGAGGCGGCCACACCGTTTGAATTGGACCAGGTCCAGCCCGCCAGCCTGGACCTGCGGCTGGCCGGTCGCGCCTGGCGGGTGCGAGCCTCCTTCCTGCCCGGACGCCACACGGTGCGCGAGCGCATCGCCGAGGTAGCCATGCATGAGGTCGACCTGACCGCGGGCGCGGTGCTGGAGCGCGGCTGCGTCTACATCGCCGAGCTGCAGGAGCGGCTGAAGCTGCCGGCGGGCGTCTCGGCGCGGGCCAATCCCAAGAGCTCCACCGGCCGGGTGGACGTCTTCGTGCGCCTGCTGACCGACCGCGGAAATCGGTTCGACGACGTGGACGAGCACTACGACGGGCCGCTCTACCTGGAGATCGCGCCGCAGACCTTCTCGGTGCTGGTGCGCGCCGGCACGCGGCTGAACCAGTTGCGGCTCAAGGCCGGCGACCCGCCGCGCCTGCGCACCGAAATCGTCGGCGTCGACCTGACCGGCGAAATCGCCGGCTTCCGGGGCCGCCGCCACGCCGGCCTCGTCGATCTCGACAAGGAAGACGGCCACGACCCGCGCGACTTCTGGGAGCCGCTGCGCCCCAAGGACGGCCAGCTGCTGCTCGATCCCGGCGAGTTCTACATCCTGGCCTCAAAGGGCGCGGTGGAGATCCCGGTGATGGAGGCCGCCGAGATGACGCCCATCGACCCGTCGGTCGGCGAGTTCCGCGTCCACTACGCCGGCTTCTTCGACCCGGGCTTCGGCACCGACGAGGCCCACGGCAAGGGCTCGCGCGGCGTGCTGGAGGTTCGCAGCCACGAAACGCCCTTCATCCTGGAGGACGGCCAGACCGTGGCCCGCCTGGTCTACGAGCCCCTGACCGAGAGGCCCGACCGCCTCTACGGCGACCTCTGCTCGCACTACCAGCGCCAGGGCCTCAAGCTCTCCAAGCACTTCCGCATCTGGGGCGAGTAGGACGCCTGTTCGAGATGCCGATCCAGGCGATCTTCGAGGGGTGACCATCAACCGATTGTCCCGGCGAAAGCCGGGACCCATAGGACATGACGGCTCGCAGCCATCGCGATGGCCCTGAACCTCAGCTTGAATCCCGGCTTTCGCCGGGACAGTCGGGGGGGAGGGGCTCAGTCCTTCTTGTAGATCGACGTCTTGGGCGCCGCCACGACCCGCCGCAGCATCGGCTCGAAGACCTCCAGCGGCATGGAGTCATAGGCCGGATCGAAGCTGTTCTGGTCGTAGAGGTGGCAGAACTGGGCGCAGTATTCGAAATGCGGATGGCCCCGGAACTGCTCGCGCAAGTCGCGGTCCAGGCCGAGGTAGTGGAAGAAGTAGTAGCCCTGAAAGACGCCGTGCTTGTCCATCATCCAGTGGTTGGCTTCGGACACGTAGGGCTTGAGGATCGTCGCGCCGAGCTCGGCGTGGCTTGCTGGGCATAGAACGTCGCCGATGTCGTGCATCAGGGCGCAGACCACATATTCCTCGTCGCGCCCGTCGCGGTGCGCCCGGGTCGCCGTCTGCAGGGAGTGCTCCAGCCGGTCGACGGCGAAGCCGCCATGATCGTTGTCCAGGAGCTTCAGGTGCGCCAGCAGCCGGTCGGCGAGCTCGCCCCGGTGCGGCGCAGCGGCGCGCCCGATGGCGGCCCAGTCCTCCGCTGTGCCCTCGGTCATGGCGTGGAATTTCGCGCGGTCCAGGACCACTTCGCCGTCAGCCATCGCGGCCTCCTCTGATCGTGGCGTCCAAGGTGCGGCGCGAGCAGGAGCCCGTCAACATTCCTTCTCCCGAGGCAGAAGGATGCTCAACTCACGCCAACTCCGTCTCCGGCTCAGCCACGAAACCCTTCCAGGTCTGCATGTATTTCACGAAGGCCGGCCCCAAGCCTTCCGCGCGCAGGTGTTCCGCGCTCACAGGAATCCGGATCGGTGCGAAGTCCGGGTCGGCCGCGAGCCGCTTGGGCCAGTCGTGATGCAGGATCGCCGCGCGGCCCAGCAGCACATAGTCCATGCCGCGCTCCAGGCACGCCCGCGCGTCGGTCGGCGTCATCACCTTGCCGGCGCAGCCCAGCCGTACGGCCCCGCGCGGCAGCTCGGCGAAATAGCTCATCAGGCTGCGGCCCTGGAATTCCGCCTCCATGGGCTCCTTGGCGTAGTCCCAGAGCGAGAGGTCCAGGTAGTCGATCTTGCCGTCGGCCAGCACGTCGCGGGCCACCTCGACGATCTCGCCCAGCTTCAGGCCGAACCGCTCCGGCGAAATGCGCAGGCCCAGGCTGAAGTCCGCGCCGGTGCGCGCCCGGACGCCGTCGATGATCTCGTGGACGATGCGGGCGCGGTTCTCGAGGCTGCCGCCGTAGCGGTCGGTGCGCCGGTTCACCTCCGGGCTGAGGAACTGGGCCAGGACATAGCCATGGGCGCCATGCAGCTCGACGCCCTGGAAGCCCGCCCGCTCGGCCCGCACGGCGGCGGCGATGAAGTCGTCGCGCAGCTGTTCGACCTCCGCCAGGCTCAGCGCGCGGGCGCCGAACTCCTCGTTGTCCGACGGGCAGAGCGGCGCCTCGCCGATCAGGTCCTTCGGGCTGCGCATGCCGGCGTGGTGCAGCTGGACCACCGCAACGCTGCCCAGCTCCCGGATCCGCGCCGCCAGCCGCGTCAGCCCCGGCAGATGCTCGTCGCCGAACACACCGAGCTGGCCCGGAAAGCCCTGGCCGACCCGCTGCACATGCGCCGCGCAGGTCATGGTCAGCGCCAAGCCGCCTTCGGCCCGCAGGGTCAGCCACCTGAATTCGTCGTCCGAAAGCGTCCCGTCGGGATGGCTCTGCAGGTTGGTCAGCGGCGCCAGCACCAGGCGGTTCTTCAGCGCCGGGCCATGGGCGAGCGTCAGCGGCTCGAGCAGATCGGTCAAGGCGGTGTCCCTCAAACGTGCGTTTGATCGGAAGTCTTAGCGGATCGCCGCAACGGGCGGCAATGGCGTCCCGGCCGCCTTGCGCGCCAACAGCGCCTGGAAGGCCTCGGCGATGCGGGCGACGAAGGGGTTCTTGTGTGCGTAGGGACCGTCGGCGTCCTCGGCGTGGGCCAGCATGGTGGCGTTGGCCTCGAACACCAGCACGCGTCCGTCCGGCACGAGGCTGAAGTCGACGCCGCAATAGTCTAGGTCCAGGCGCTGGCCGATGGCGCGGATCGCCGCCATGCCGCGCGCGCCCAGGGCGCCCTCCGGATCGGCCAGGAAACGCGCTTCCTCCGCCCGCCGGTCGTCAAAGGGCGTCATGCCTGAGGTCTCGTGGTGCACCAGCCACTGTTCCGAGATCGCCAGGTGGTAGGGATAGGGCTCGCCCCCCACGAACAGCACCCGGTACTTGCGGAACAGGCCGTCGGCCGAGCGGTAGTCGGCATAAGCGGTCAGGTAGTGGTCGAGGCCGGCCGCCGGCCGCGTCTCGCCGTCGCCCTCGTCGACCTGGACGAGTCCCTTGCCGCCATGCGAGCCGATCGGCCGCAGCAGGAACGGCGGGGCGAGGTTGTGGGCCTTGGCGAGCTCGATGGCATTGCGGCCGCCAAAGCCGGCCGCCTCCAGACGCACCGTGCGCGGGACCACCACGTCGTCGATGCCGGCCAGCCGCTCGCCCAGCCGGTCGCGTCGGGTCCACGCCACGCTCGCCGGCCGGTTCAGCAGCGGCCGCTCCGCGGTCGCCAGGAACCCTTCCACCCCCTCCGCCGACGGCCCGGCCAGGTCGGCGTCGCCGATGATGTTGAAGATCAGGTCGTAGGTCGCGGGGTCCGGCGCCTCGGCGGCGCGGGCGTGCTCCATGTACCAGGTCAGTAGCGTGTAGCGCCTGGCCGGCATGATCAGCTTGTAGGGGATGTTGCCGGCGCTGACGGTGGCCAGCACCAGCACCCGCATGAGCGGGGTCGGCGCAGGCTGCACGAACAGCGCCTGGCGGTGGTAGGCGGCGTCCAGGACCGCGGCGGCCGCATCGGCCTCCCCCCGCGCCTCCAGGATCGCCGCCAGCGTCTGGCTGGCGATCCCGTGGGCGGTCTCCAGGTCCAGGGCGCGGCGGCTGTAGTGCTCCGCGCCATCGGCGATCCCCACGCTCAGATAGAGCGCGCCCAGCGCCGCGTGCGCCTCGGCCGAGGCGGGGTCCAGATCCAGCATCCGCTTGAAGCACCGCTCCGCGTCGGCCGGCCGGTCGAGGTCAACATAGGCGTAGGCCAGCTCCAACTGCGCCTGCGGCCGGTCATCGTGCAGGGCGGCGGAAAGCTCCAGCATCGCCAGCGACGGCTCAGTGGCCTCGATGACGACCATGATCTCGGCGCGGGCGACATTGGCCATGATCTCGACGGAGGCGGCGTCGGCGCCGGCCAGCACCTTCTCCACGACCATCAGGGCCTCGGCGGCGCGGCGTTCGCCCAGCAGCTGCCTGGCGTGCGCCAGCTCGGAGTCGAGGGTCGCAGCGGCGGATTGGCCTTGATCGCTATGCAACACAGCCTTGCCTGGCGTAGCGCGCCGAATCGGCCCCGGCGCTCCTGCGGAGCATAGCTGGCCAATTGGCCGAGACGCGGCCTTTGTGTCTCAGCCCGTGGCTCTGCAGGCCGCGGCGTCGACACGCCGCCGCCCCGGGCTTGAGGCCGGGCCTGAGGACCGGCAGCCGCGGCGCGTTCGCAATGCGGCCCCGATACCCCCGAAGCCAATTAACATCATCATCCAAATGGCCGGCTCCGGCACGCTGGCCGCCGTCTGGACGACGCTGACATTGTCCAGCCCAATGTAATTGAAGCCGGAATTCCCGATTAGGGAGATTGTGGTCGCGGTTCCGGCCGCCGTGAATGCTAGACTTTCGGCCTGCCATAGATTGGTTTGCGCGCCGCTATTGGTGCTGGTGAACACGCTGCTCGCGGAGCCGGCGGTTGCCGTCAGGCCGTCTTGCACGCCCCATTGCGGCGAACTGCCTAGGTCGAATGTTAGCAGATAGGTGGCCCCGGGAGTCGTAGTGATGGTCTGAGAGACGCCGCTAAAAGGCGCGCCATCGATATAGCCGGTGAGATCGAGGAAGTAGCTTCCACCGCTCGGGCTTGCTGTGAGATTGAACGGATTGGTTGGCCCAATCCACGAAACATAGTGGCTGCCGCCCACCGTCCATCCAGGCATTAATGTGGACCCAACATTGAGATCCATCGTGTCATTGCCTTGATTTACAAAATTAGTGGTGTCTTCAAAGCTTCCATTAGTCAGCAAATTGGCGGCTTGAGCGCTGCCAAAAATTGAGAAAGCGCTCATAAGAGCGACTGCTGTTGTTAGCTTTACCTTCATCGGGAAACCCTCCGGTTGGAGACTTCAACGAATGCGGCACTCCGGGCTCTGGGGACGTCCAAGCGATCCCGGCTAGCGAACACTAACCACCATGTTCCAACGGCGCCAACCGATTGGGAAAGCCAAACGGCGAGGATCGGGCGGATCAACGACAAGTGACCTCGTGCCTATCGCCGCCAGAATGGAGCGGTCGGAGAGGCCGGAGCCGAACCGGGTCTCTCAAGTTCGCAGGCGCTACGTCGATCGCGAGCGGATTGCGCAAGGCATCATTGACCAGCTTGAGAGAGCGGAGAGGAACGGATAAAGGGAACGGCTCCCGAACGCCGGTGTAAACCGTGCTGTAAACTGGACCGGCTTCGTTCCGTAGGTTGATCCAGTTTCGTCTCGGGAATGCGGCCGTAGTTCAGAGGTAGAACGTCAGCTTCCCAAGCTGAATGTCGTGGGTTCGATTCCCACCGGCCGCTCCAACTTTCCAATGGGTTAGCTCGGTGGCGTCCGCGCCATTTTGGAGCGTTTTGGAGCCATTTTGGAAAATGGTTCTCAGGGGTGTTCTAGACCTGTGTCGCGAATATCGCCTTCTGACTCATCTCTCCCGTTGGGAACCTCCGGAATCGGCGCCGTCGCGATGAACCTGCCAACGGCGAGTTCCGGGCGCCGGGCCACCGAGGAGAACCGACCCTAAGCCGACATTTATGGGCGGTTACTCGTCCCTCTGGAACCAGATGAACCAACCGTTTCCTAGCGGCCTGAGATAGACGTCAGCGTCTGATCTGTACTTCCCGTCGGTCGACCCGACCAACATGCCCTTTCGGCCAAGGCCTCCGGGAATGTGCGTCAGTCCCTTCTCCCACCCTGGGCCAACTGCGAATCCGAGCCTGGAGCCGTCGAAGCCAAGCCTGAGCGTGTTGTCGTAGTCGCAAGAAGCGAACTGCACACCGATGATCGACAGGCGGTTGCGCGCGCCCTCGGATGAGCGAAGTTCGCATCGGGCCTGATCGAGTTCCGTCCTGTGGGAGACAAATGTCTTGATCAGGGCGTCGTCGCTAGGCCGCTCGCTGCCGGCCACGTCGCTTCTGTAGACGTGGTCGAATACTGACCGAACCAGAACGGATACCGCGATGAACGCGGCCACACCGAGGAGGTACGGCAAGACGCGAAGAGCCGTCTTCTTGGAGAGCCTCATCGACGCCGAGAACTCGCATCCAAGGTGTTGGCCACGGGACTTCCTTTGATTGGCAGGAACGCTCAGCATGTAGTCCACAGGCCTAATGTCCGGTTTCCACCCACCGCTGCCGATGGCAACGGCAGCTCTGGGCATCCTTCGAGCGCAGGGCCTTCGCCGCTGCAACCGGACGTTCCGAAGGGCTGGGATGGATAGCGGACCTGAGGGCAGGTCCCAAGAGCGGACGTGGCCGACGTCTCAAGAGGGTGCAGCGCCTAGCGGCGCGCCGGCCGAGGCTAACCGCGACTGCGGTAGAACCCTTGCAAGGCCTTTCGTTCGATATCCGCCGCGTAGAGGGGCGTCTCGACCGAGCAGTGCGCCTGCAAGGGACCGGGGGCGTCTGATGCGGGGTGGGTCGAACCCTGCGCCAGTTCACGATCGGCGGTCTCCACCAGCACGGCGCAATCCAGGCGGCACGACTCGGCGGTGAGGGGTTCGAGCTTCAGCTCCCAGGTGACCCGCACGGAGTAAGGCGCGCCGCTCCGCGGAATGACTTGCGAGGCGGGCGAGACCGCCCGCAGATGGTTCCGCGCCGCGACCTCGGCGAGATAGCTGTGCGATAGGAGAAGGCCGCCGATGGTCTCCACGCTCACAAAGACGCGGCGGCCGTCCGCCAGCTGCGCCTGGACGGATCCGTGGTGCTCCCGGGGCGCGCACGAGACGTACTCCTCCGACGTCAGCTGAAACGCCCACGCCGTCAGGTCGACGGACTCCATCGCTGCGCGCACCGTCGCCGATGCGGCGACGCGTTGCAGGACGAAAAAGGTCGCCCCATGGGCGCTCGCCGCTCCGCCCGCCGGTAGCGCCAGAACACCCATCGCGACAACCTTGCGTCGCGAGATCGCCATGTCCGACTCCCCCTAGGTTTAGAGCGCCACCGTATGTCGCTGGAGGGGGCTTCGCCAAGTCGACGCTTGCGGATGACTGACCCGCTCGGGAACGTCAGGCTCGGGTCGGCCGCGGTCGGCAGGCGCGGAGCCCGGAACCGGACCTTCCAAAGGAACGGAATGGGTCGCTTCTCCCTGTTGACTCAGGTTTCAGTGAGATCGATTCAGGTTTCACAGGATCGATTCGGCGTCCGCAATAACGGCCCAGGCTTCCAGCTTCACTGCGGGTGGGCGACGTTCCGCAGGCCCGTTTCCACGGCAAGATTCGATGGCGGCCGGCCGGGCGTCAGTCGCGCGATACTGACAGCCCCGCGAGCAGCGGAGCGTGCGCGGCGAGCCTGCGGGACACGAACTCCGTGAAGAGCCGGACACGCTCCGTCTTGCGCGTCTCCCCGTGTGTGAGAAGCCAGAGCGTTCCGTACATGTGCAGGTCGGCGCCCGGGACCCTCACCAGCAGGGGGTCGGTGTCTCCGACGAAGCACGGCAGTGTCGTGATCCCGAGGCCTTGCCGTACAGCAACGACCTGCGCCGCGGCGTCCGTGACCCTGAATGGAACCCCCGCAGTGCGGACCTCACCCTCGCCGGCCCAATCCGGAATTCCATGCATGCTTATGACGATCCAGCGGATGGGATCAGGCCCGCCCGCACGCCACGCGGCCAGTCGATCGCGGGACATGTAGACGCCGCCGAACAGCTCCGGTCCCTTCAGGCCGTGCAGATTGAGCGGAAGGGTCTTGCGGTCGTAGACGACGCGGATCGCCACGTCGGCCTCTCGGTTGGTCAAGTTCGCCAGCTCGCCGGACGACAAGATGTCCATCTCGATATCCGGGTGCAGACGCGCGAAGTCGGCGAAGTCCGGGATGAGCAGGTGGGTCGCGAGGGGCGGCGCCAGCGTCACCCGCAGCAGCCCGCGCACGCTCTGGTCGCGGCCGAAGACGCGCGTCTCCAGCTGGTGCGACGACGCTTCCATCTGCTCCGCGAGTTCGAGAACCTCCTCGCCCGCAGCCGTCAGGCGGTAGCCTGAAGGCAGCTTTTCGAACATCTGTGTCCCGAGGCGTTCCTCCAGTTGAGCGATGCGCCGCAGCACGGTCGCGTGGTTCACACCGAGGCGTTTGGCGGCAGCCCGCACTGAGCCTCCGCGCGCGGCGGCAAGGAAATAGCGAACGTCATCCCAGTCGATCATGGTGCAACCTTGCACCGCGCGGCGCACTCGCCAAAGCGCGTCCATTCGATCGAACGGCCCGGCGGGCGTCAATTTTAGGCGACTCGAACAGAGCTATAGGCGACTCGAACAGAGCGCCCAATTCAAAGCGGCGGACAGCGAGCGCCACCGGCATCGTTCAGCCGGATCGATTTCGCACCACCGATGTGCGCGCTTCCGCACTCACCAGCTGACTCCGGCGGCCCCATCTCGAGGTTCTCGGGGATTTCTCCGAACAACCAAAGACGGAACTGGAAAGAAGGCATGGGAAAGCTTGAGGGTAAGGTGGCCGTCATCACGGGCGGATCGAGCGGCATGGCGCTGGCGAGCGCTAAGCGGTTCGTTGAAGAAGGCGCTTACGTTTTCATCACAGGCCGGAAGCAGGAGGCGCTGGACGAGGCCGTCAAGCTGATCGGCCGCAACGTGACCGGCGTGCGCGGCGACGCGGCCAATCTTGATGACCTCGACCGCCTGTTCGATACGGTCAAGCGGGAAAAGAGCAGGATCGACATCCTGTACGCAAGCGCCGGCACGGGCGAAGCCCTCCCACTGGGCGAGATCACCGAACAGCATTTCGACGCCACCTTCGGTCTGAATGCGCGCGGTACGCTGTTCACCGTCCAGAAGGCGTTGCCGCTGTTCAACGACGGCGGATCGATCTTCATGACCGGGTCGGTGGCTTCCATGAAGGGTTTCCCCGGTTACAGCGTGTATGCGGCGAGCAAGGCGACGCTGCACGCCTTCGCACGCGGGTGGCTCAACGAACTCAAAGGCAGGAATATTCGGGTCAACGTGCTGCACCCGGGGCCGATCGCCACGCCCATGCAGGACGAAGTTCTCACCCCGGAGGCGAAGCAGATGTTCGAAGCCCTGATCCCGCGGGGAAAGATGGGTCGTCCTGAGGAAATTGCGGAAGCCGCGCTGTTCCTAGCTTCGGACGATTCGAGCTTCGTGAATGGGGTGGAGTTGTCCGTCGACGGCGGGCTCTCGGCCATCTGAATTCGCGCCGGCCGCCCGGGAAGCGGAGCCGGACCTGGGGACATGCACAGGTGCATGTCTCCGATCGCGCTCGCCAACTTCAAAATCGGAGGGCGGGCGACATGGAGAAATTCCCATGAGTCTTGAGAAGAACATCCAGACCGTGAAGGAGTTCTTCGCCGCGATCGGCCGCGGCGACAGGGAGGCTCTGCTGGCGCTGGTCGCCGAAGACATCGAGTGGATCATTCCAGGCGAGGACTGGTCGCTGGCCGAAACGCACCGCGGACACGCGGGGCTGGTGAACTTGCTTGAGAGGGCATCCCAGTCATTAGAAACGTCCACGGAGCCCCGGGAGTTCGTGGCGCAAGGAGACCAGGTCCTGGTCGTCGGCGTCGCGAGGGGAAAGATCAAAGCGACGAACAAGACGTTCG
>DASRRU010000167.1:0-10685 GCA_035656795.1 Phenylobacterium sp.
CGTGGTGATCAGGACCGCGGGCACGGGCGGCTGGGCGGCAGGGTCGATGGCCACGCCGGTCGCGCGCGCGGTGGCCAGCGCCTGCACCTGGCCGGAGAACGCCATGTTCATCAGGTTGGTGACGCAGCCCCGATGCGTCAGTTGGGCGCCCTTCGGGAACCCCGTCGTGCCGGACGTGTAGAAGATGCAGGCGTCGGCGTCCGGATCGACCTCGATGGCCGGCATATCCCCGCCGTGGGCGATCACCGCGCTCCAAGCCACGGCGCCTGCCGGCCGGGCGTCGACGCGCGTGGCGACCAGGATCGCATCGCCCAGTATGCCGGGCTGTTCTTCCAGCCGGGCGATCCGCTCTGCGTCGGCGAACAGCACCTTGGGCCGTGCATCGCTCAGGCCGTAGGCCATCTCCGCGGCGGTCCACCAGGCGTTCATGCCCACCACTGCGACGCCGAGACAGACGGAGGCCCAGTAGATCAGCATCCACTCCGGGTAGTTGCGCATAGCGATGGCGATCCGGTCGCCGGGCTTCACGCCCACGCTGATCATCCAGTTGGCGATCGAGGCGACTTGGGCGTGGGCCTCGGCATAGGTGATGCGTTCGTCACCGTAGATCAGGTAGTCGCGGGGCCCGAAGGCCGCCGTGGAAAGCCATAGCGCCCGGACATTGGGGGGCGCGACCTTGAAGCTGCGCAGCCGGATGCCGCGCACTTCCACCTCGGCGATCTCGAAGGGCGCTCCCGGCGCTGTGAGATCCGCCCAGGCCTGATTGAGTTCCGCGTAGTGCATCCTGACCTCGACTATGTTGCGCGACGTCGCGCGATGGCCGACTGGGCGGCCTTGGACGTCACATAGGCGAAGAGAGGCCGTCTAAGGAAGACGCTACGGTGTCCGCACAGCGTCATCGGCGAACGGCGCTCAAACTTGTCGTTCCCCACGGCAGCCTCTAATCCGTCGGAACCGCATTGGGACTTAGCCATCTGGCGATGCATATCGTTGACGCCCTCAAAGCGCTCGCAAACGACCGCCGCCTTCTGATCCTGGACTGGCTGAAGGATCCTCGCGCCCACTTCGCCCCTCAGGTCGACGGCGACCTGGTGGATGATGGGGTCTGCGGCCTCCACATCGCCGCGAAACTCGCCGTCAGCCAGCCGACGCTCAGCGAGCACATGCGCATCCTGACCCAGGCCGGGCTGGTGATCCCCAAGCGGATAAAGCAGTGGACCTTCTACCGTCGCAATGAAGCGGCCATCGCGGCCCTGAAGTCCGCCTTCGAGGCCGAGGTCTAGGCGCCAGTGGGCCTGCCGGGCTAGGTTTCCAGGCTCGGGGAGCGTCCATGTTCGAAGATCTGACGACCATCCAGCTCTGCGCCGCCGTTGTCGGCGGCTATCTGCTGGGGTCGATTCCATTCGGCGTGATCGTCATGCGGGCGGCCGGCGCCGGCGACCCGCGGGCCATCGGTTCGGGAAATATTGGCGCCACCAATGTCCTGCGCAGCGGCCGGCGCGGCCTGGCGGCCTTGACCCTGCTGGGTGATGGCGGCAAGGGCGCCGTGGCGGTGCTGATCGCCTGGCTGGCGACGCGGGGCCAGGGCGATCAGGCGCAAGCCGTGCTCACTGCGCTCGCGGGCGGGGCAGCCTTCGTGGGCCACCTTTTCCCGGTCTGGCTCGGATTCAAGGGCGGCAAGGGCGTGGCGACGTTCTTTGGCACCCTGATCGCCGCGGCCTGGCCAGTCGGGCTGCTGGCAGGCGCGACCTGGATCGCAATGGCGGCCCTGTTCCGCTTCTCCTCGCTGGCCGCGCTCACCGCGGTGGTGCTTTCCGTCATCTATTCAGCGCTGCTGTTTCACCGGCCACTGCCCGTGACGATCCTCGCCGCCGGCATGGCTCTCCTGGTCTACATCCGCCACGAGGCCAACATCCGCCGCCTGTTGAAGGGCGAGGAGCCGCGCATCGGCGGATCGAAAAAGGAGGAGCCGGCGGCGACCAACCTCGGTCACAACGGCGGCCCAGAGCTTGAGAGCCAAGCCGACTATTACGGCGACGATAAGAACGGCCCCTCGAAAACATGAGCGAACTCTCGGACGCCGAGCAGCGCTGCGGGCTGCGGCCGGCGCGGACGGAGAATGTCGGGCGGTCACTTTCGATCAGCTGATCCAGCGGTTCGGGACGGCCGGCAAGGCGTTGGCCGCCCTGCCCGACCTCGCCCAGCGCGGCGGACGACGCCTGACGTTTGCCAGCGAGGCCGCTGTCGGCAACGAATTGGCCGACGGCGCGAAGCTCGGCGGCTGCGTGGTCTCCAAGAGTGAACCCGCACGAACGGCGGTCGCGCGACTTCCCGCGCCAAGGGGACCAACGACCTGATCCGCCAGGGCGCGCCGCTCTTGCGAGGGCGCAGACGACGTACTTCGCGCTCTGGGAGGCCTGCGCAGCCTGGGCGAGCCGGATCGGCGCCATGACGCGGGCCCTGTGCCCGATCCGGATGACGCCCTGGGCGCGGCGGTGGCGGCGCTCATTTCGCCCACGCCCGTCTCGCGCGACGAGATCGTCCGGGCTACCGGCGCGCCGGCCCCGGCCGTGTTCGCGGCCCTGGTGGAACTGGCGCTGGCCGGACGTTGCGAGCTGTCGCCTGGCGGCATGGTCGCCACCGGCTAACGCCGCAATCTGACCGCAAGGGGCGGAAATAATAGCGGTAGGGACTGCGTCTAGGATCAAGACTCAAAACCAAGTCGGAGACCAATTCTATGAAGCTCAGGATCGCGATCACCCTCGCCGCTCTGGCCGTCGCCGGATCGGCTTTCGCCCAACCGCCCGCCGGTGGTGGCGGTGGCGGCCCGCCGTCGCCCGAGATGCAAGCGGCCCGCGCGGCGATGCAGCAGGCCTGCGCCGCTGACATGAAGACGCTCTGCGACGGCAAGACCGGCCGCGACGCGATGATGTGCATCCGCGACAGCGCCGACAAGGTCAGCGCGCCCTGCAAGGACGCCATGGCTAAGATGATGGCCGCGCGCCGTCCGCCCGCCGGCCAGTAAGCTCGACATATTTCCAAAATGACGGATGGGCCGGCGCTCCTGAAGGACGCCGGCCTTTTCGTGGTCACTTGCAGAAACGATCCTCCAGGGACCGCAACCGGGGACCGCCTGATGAAACTGACGCCGATGATCGCTTTCGCCATCCTCGCCGCGAGCGGCAGCGCCTACGCCCAGGGCGGCGGCGGTCTGTCGCCGCAGGTGCACGCTGCGCGCGACGCGGTGATGAAGGCCTGCACGTCCGAAGCCCATTCCCTCTGCGACGGCAAGGAAAAGCGCGAGATGATGATCTGCCTGCGCGACAACGCCGCCAAGCTGAGCGCGCCCTGCGCGGACGCCATGTCCAAGATGCCGCCAAGGCCGCAGCGCCCGCAGTAGCCGCAACGCCTGGTCCGGGGTCGATTTCACCCGCATCCCGCGCCTGGCCGGCGCCGCGGTCGACGCTGCCCGCAAAAAGAGCCCCTAAGGGGGCTCCCCGGCAGCCGCGTTCAAGGGCCGTTGACAGCCCCCCGGCGCCGCCCCCACTTTCCGCGTCCCTCAAGCGCCCCGGTCAGCCCGGGCGCTTCGCCATGGAAACCTAGACCCCCCCGCATGAACCTCGTCGTCGTCGAGAGCCCGGCCAAGGCCAAGACCATCAACAAGTACCTGGGCTCGGACTATAAGGTCCTGGCAAGCGTCGGCCATGTGCGCGACCTCGTGGAGAAGGATGGGTCCGTTCGTCCGGACGAAGACTTCGCCATGACCTGGGAAGTGGGCGCACGCTCCACCAAGCCGCTGAATGAAATCATCGCGGCCGCCAAGAGCGCCGACAAGATCATCCTGGCCACCGACCCCGACCGCGAGGGTGAGGCGATCTCCTGGCACGTGCTGGAGGTGCTGCAGAAGAAGAAGGCGATCAAGGGCCAGGTCGTGCAGCGCGTGGTGTTCAACGCCATCACCAAGGCCGCGGTCACCGAGGCCATGAAGGCCCCCCGCGACATCGATATGGAGCTGGTGGACGCCTATCTGGCGCGCCGGGCGCTGGACTATCTGGTGGGCTTCACGCTCTCGCCGGTGCTGTGGCGCAAGCTGCCGGGCTCGCGTTCGGCGGGCCGGGTCCAGTCGGTGGCGTTGCGCCTGGTGGTCGATCGCGAGATCGAGATCGAGAAATTCAACACCCAGGAATATTGGACCGTCGAGGCCGACGTTTCGGCCGGCGGGGATCCCTTCCTGGCGCGCCTGACCAAGCACGAGGGCAAACGCCTCACCAAGTTCGACCTGGCCAACGAGGCTTCGGCCTTCGCGGCGCGCGATGCGGTCAAGGCCGCCACCCTGACCATCGCAGCGGTTGAGAAGCGGCCCGCCAAGCGCTCACCGCCCCCGCCCTTCACCACCTCGACCCTGCAGCAGGAGGCGTCGCGCAAGCTGGGCTTCAACGCGCAGCGCACCATGCAGGCGGCCCAGCGGCTCTACGAGGGCGTCGACATCGGCGGCGAGACCGTCGGCCTTATCACCTACATGCGGACCGACGGCGTGCAGACCGCGCCCGAGGCGTTGGACGAGGCCCGCGACGTGATCGGCGGGCTCTACGGCCGCAACTACGTGCCGGAGAAGCCCCGGTTCTATTCCACCAAGGCCAAGAACGCCCAGGAGGCGCACGAGGCGATCCGCCCGACCAGCCTGGCGCGCAACCCCGGCAAGCTGCGCCTCGAACCCGACCTGGGCCGGCTCTATGAGCTGATCTGGAAGCGGATGATCGCCTCGCAGATGGAGTCTGCGCGGATCGAGCGCACCACGATCGACCTGGAGTCCAGCGACGGAAAGACGAGCTTGCGCGCCTCCGGCGACGTGACCCTCTTCGACGGCTATCTGGCTGTCTATGAGGAAGGCCGCGACGATCCCGAGGAAGAGGCAGTCTCCAAGCTACCTGCCGTGACGCAAGGCGCGCAGGCCAAGACCCTTGCCGCCCGCGCCGACCAGCACTTCACCGAGCCGCCGCCGCGCTATTCGGAAGCCAGCCTGGTGAAGAAGATGGAGGAGCTCGGCATCGGGCGGCCTTCCACCTACGCCTCGGTCCTGACCGTGCTGCGCGACCGCGAATATGTGCGGATGGACAAGAACCGGTTCATTCCCGAGGACAAGGGCCGGCTGGTCACGATCTTCCTCGAGCAGTTCTTCCTCCGCTACGTGGAGTACGACTTCACCGCGGCGCTGGAGGAAAAGCTCGATCTGGTCTCGGCCGGCGAGCTGGACTGGAAGGTCCTGCTGCGCGAGTTCTGGACCGATTTCCATCCGAAGACCGAGGAAGTGCTGAAGGTCTCCACCCGCGAGGTGCTGGATTCCCTCGACGGCGCTCTGGCGACCTTTCTCTATCCGCCCAAGGCCGATGGGTCCGACCCGCGCATCTGCCCGACCTGCAACGCCGGCCGGCTCAGCCTGAAGACCAGCCGGTTCGGGCCGTTCGTGGGGTGCTCGAACTATCCTGAATGCCGCTACACCCGGCCAATCTCGGAAGCCGAGGATGGCGACACGCCCTCCGGCGACCGCGAACTGGGGGTCGATCCGGACACTGGCCTGACTGTCTTCCTGAAGTCCGGCCGCTTCGGCGCCTACGTCCAGCTGGGAGACGGAGAAAAGCCCAAGCGGTCCAGCCTGCCCAAGGGCTGGTCGGCGCCGGACATGGACCTGGAGAAGGGCCTGCGCCTGCTGCGCCTGCCACGCGAGGTTGGCCTGCATCCGGAGGACAACCAGCCGATCCTGGCCGGCATCGGCCGCTTCGGACCGTTCGTCCTGCATGCCGGCACCTACGCTAATCTGCAGGGCGCCGACGAAGTGTTCGAGGTGGGCTTGAATCGCGCCGTCACGCTGCTGGCCGAAAAGCGGGCCGGCGGCCGCAATGGGCGCGGCGAGACCGCGGCGCTTAAGGACCTGGGCGCCCACCCGGCGGACGGCGCCCCGGTCAAGGTGCTGTCGGGCCGCTACGGACCCTACATCAAGCACGGCGCGACCAACGCCAATGTGCCGCGCGGCACCGATCCGCAGAACGTGACGCTGGAGCAGGCGGTCCTGCTGCTGGCCGAACGCGCGGCCAAACCCTCCAGCGGCAAGAAGAAGCCGGCCAAAGCAGCGAAAGCCAAGGCCGCGCCCAAGGCCGTGGCCGCTAAGAAGGCACCAGCCAAGAAGGCGGCAGCCAAGAAGAAGCCCGCGGTAAAGAAGGCGGTTTCGGCCTGACCCCTCGCCCGCTCATCCCGGCAAAAGCCGGGATCCAGGCGGACTTGCGGACCTCGGCGGCGCGGTGATCTATCGCCAGCTCAACTTGGATCCCGGCTTTCGCCCGGACGCGCGGGGTTTTGAATGCCGTTCACGACCGCCAACGGACTGAAGATCTACTTCGAGCGCGCCGGATCGGGGCCACCGCTGCTGTTCATCTCCGGCACAGGCGGAGACCTGCGAGTGAAGCCAAACGTCTTCGACGGGCCGCTGGCGAAGAGCTTCGACCTGCTGGCCTACGACCAACGCGGCCTCGGCCAGACCGAAAAGCCGGACGTCGCCTGTTCGATGGCGGACTATGCCGACGACGCCGCGGCGCTGATGGTCGACCAGGGCTGGGACGAAGCCCTGGTCATTGGGGTCTCGTTCGGCGGCATGGTGGCCCAGGAACTGGCGATCCGGCGCCCGGGGCGGGTGCAGCGACTGGTGTTGGCCTGCACCGCGCCCGGAGGGGCTGGCGGCGCGTCGTTCCCGTTCCACGAGATCGAACACCTGAAGGGCGAAGCCCGCGCCCGGCACATGATCCCGATCAGCGACACGCGCCGCGACGAGGCCTGGGCGGCCGCCCACCCAGACCAGTACGCCCTGTTCGTGGCGATGGGCGCTGCGGACCCCTACGGCGAGGAGCCCCGCCACGCCATGGGCGCGCATCGCCAGCTGGCCGCCCGCGCTGCGCACGACACCTGGGATCGGCTGCACGAGATCGCCTGCCCGACGCTGATCGCCGCCGGCCGCTACGACGGCATCGCCCCACCTGCGACCCAGGAGAAGATGGCCGCCCGCATCCCCGGCGCGAAGCTGCAGTGGTTCGAAGGCGGCCACCTGTTCATCATCCAGGACCGCATGGCCGCTCCGGCGATGACGGCCTTCCTCACCGGCGGCTGACCGCGCCAGGGGTGCAATCTTAACCCCAAGCGCCTATATGCACGTTGCGCATCGCTGGCCCGACGGGCCGCGACGACTGCAGGCAGCCTCAAATCCGAACGCTGACGCCGGGCTTCGCGCGCCCGATCACCCAACACTCAAGACCACCCAAGAAAGGTGCTAAGCACCCCCTTATGCCGAAACCAAGACAACCGAAGTCCACCCGATTCCCGAAGGGACTTCCCGACCGAGATACCCTCCTCAAATACATCCGAGACTCCGGCGAGACCGACAAGGCGGCCATCGCCAAGGCCTTCGCCCTGAAGGGCGAGGAGCGCCGGGCGCTCCGCGAGCTGCTGCAAACCATGGAAACCGAAGGCGCGCTGGGCCGCAGGGGCCGCCGCGGCTTTGCCGAAGTGGGCGCCCTGCCCGAGGTCGGCGTCGTCGATGTCATTGAGCGCGACGCGGACGGCGAACTCTACGTCAAACTCACCAAGGGCGACGACGCCCCGCTGGTGGTGCTGGCCGCCAGCCGCAAGGACGACACCGGCCCCGCGCCGGGCATCGGCGACCGCCTGCTGGTTCGCTTTGTGAAGCTGGAGAACGGGACCAGCGAAGCGCGGCTGATCAAGGCCCTGGGCGCCGGCGGGCAGCGCATCCTGGGCGTGATCCGCAAGAGCCACCGCGAAGTTCGCGTCGAGCCGGTGGACCGGCGCTCCAAGGACAGCCTGCTGCTCACCGATCCCCAGGCGCAGACCTTACGCGACGGCGACCTGGTGCTCGCCCAGGCGACCACGGCGGAGACCCGCTACGGTCCCAAACGCGGCAAGCTGCTAGAGGTCATCGGCCGCGAGGATGAGCCGCGCTCGGCTTCCCTCCTGGCGATTTACGCCCACGGCATCCCGACCGGCTTCAGCGCCGCCGCCGAGGCCGAGGCGGAGGCCGCCCAGCCGCCGACCCTGGCCGGCCGCGAGGACCTGCGCGACGTCCCCTTCATCACCATCGACCCGGCCGACGCCCGCGACCACGACGACGCTGTCTTTGCGCAAGCCGACGACGACCCCAAGAACCCCGGCGGCTGGATCGTCTGGGTGGCCATCGCCGACGTCGCCGCCTACGTGCGCCCCAACTCCGCCCTCGATGAGACGGCCCGCGAGAAGGCCAACAGCGTCTATTTCCCTGACCGCGTGGAGCCCATGCTGCCGGAGGTGCTCTCCAACGGCCTCTGCAGCCTTCGCGAGGGCGAGAATCGCGCCTGCATGGCCGTCCGCATGGTCTTCGGCGCCGATGGCCGCAAACGCAGCCACAGGTTTGTCCGCGGCCTGATGCGCTCGGCCGCCAAGCTCTCCTACGAGCAGGCCCAGGCCTGCGCCGACGGCCAGAGCGACGACAAGACGGGCCCGATCGCCAAGACGATCCTCCAGCCGCTCTATGCGGCCTATGCGGTGCTCAAGAAGGGCCGGGACGTCCGCTCGCCGCTGGCCATCGAAAGCGCCGAACGGCGCATCGTCATCAACCGTGAGGGCGAGGTCGCCTCGATCACGCCGCGCGCCAGTCTCGAGGCCCACAAGCTGATCGAGGAGATGATGATCCAGGCCAACGTCAGCGCCGCTGAGACGCTCGAGGCCAAGCGCACCCCGCTGATCTACCGCATCCACGACACCCCAAGCGCGGAGAAGGTCCAGGCCCTGGTCGACTTCCTGCAGACGCTCGACATTGCCTGGTCGAAGGGCGAGGCGCCGACCACGGCGCGCTTCAACAAGCTGCTGAACGAGACCCGCGAGACCGAACACGGCGACATCGTCAACGAGGTCGTCCTGCGCACCCAGATGCAGGCGATCTATTCGACCGAGAACATCGGCCACTTCGGCCTGAACCTGGCCAAGTACGCCCACTTCACCTCGCCGATCCGCCGCTACGCCGACTTGATCGTCCATCGCGGCCTGATCGCGGCCCTGGGCCTGGGCGCCGACGGGCTCTCGGACCGAGACATCCAGAAAATGAAGGACACCGCCGAGAGCATCACCTTCGCCGAGCGCCGGGCCATGGCCGCCGAGCGCGACGCCACGGATCGCTATGTGGCCGCCTTCCTGGCCGACCGCGTAGGGGCGGAGTTCCCCGGCCGGATCACCGGCGTCACCCGCTTCGGCCTTTTCGTCCGGCTGGACGAGACCGGCGCCGACGGCCTGGCGCCGGTGTCGAAGCTGGGCGGAGAGTACTTCGTCCATGACGACCGCTCCCACGCCCTGGTGGGGGAGCGGACGGGCGCGCGCTGGCCGCTTGGCATGACGGTGAGCGTGAAGCTGGTGGAGGCGACGCCGATCAACGGCGGCCTCCTGTTCGAGATGATCAGCGAGCCGGCGGCCCCAGACCCCACCGCGCCGCGGCCCCGCCTGGGCATGCGGGCGCGCAACGACCGCGGGGCCCATGGACCGCGTGGCGGCCCTGGCGGCTTCAAGGGGCCGCCGCGTCCCGGCCAGCCTGGACGACCAAAGAACATCCGCAACGGCCGCAAGAAGGGCGGGCCTCGGCGCTAGCCTTCCGCAAAGGCGCCCTTCCCTCAGCCCCGCCGCGGGCCATACAGTTGTTTGATGAGTGAACCCGAGACCGTCTTCCGCAAGCCCGAGGGCCCGCCGCGGCTCCCTGGCGCCCGCGCCGTGCGGCCGAAGAACGCCGCCACCGTTCTGATTATTCGCAGAGACGCCGAGAAGCCGCGCGTGCTGATGGGCAAGCGGCATTCGGGCCATAGTTTCATGCCCGACCGCTGGGTGTTTCCGGGGGGACGGATCGACCGGTCCGACTACCGGGCGCCCGCCGCAACCGAGATGAAGCCGGACGTGGCGGCCCTGTTTGACGCCTACCTGCCCGCCGGGCGCGGACGAGCGCTGGCCGCCGCGGCGGTGCGCGAGACCTGGGAGGAGACCGGCCTCCTGTTGGCCCAGGCCGCCCCCGCGCGGCCAGCCGCAGGGCCCTGGCGTGACTTCGTGGCCCAGGGAGCCCTGGCGGACCTCGGGGCCGTGGACGTCATCGCCCGCGCCATCACCCCGCCCAGCGTCGGCAAGCGTTTCGACACCTGGTTCCTGCTGGCCGACGCCGAGCGACTGATGAGCCTTGAGCGCCAGCCCGACTGCGGCGAGCTGGAAGAGATCGCCTGGGTGGACTTCGACGAGGCTCAGACCCTGCCCCTGCCCACCGTCACGCGGATGATGCTGAAGGAGGCGGTGCTGCGCATGGACGATCCCGAGCGGCCGAAGCCCTTCATGCGGTTCCGCCAGGGGGCAATGCGCCCTGATCGCCTCTAAACGGCTAACTGCATTGACTTTGCGCCGCGGATTCGTATTTTCCGCGGCTCTTCGAACACCCGCCGTCGGCTTGACCGTCCGGCCCCGCCCAAGGACATGCCATGGCGAAGCCCGCCTCCATCAAGATCCGCCTGAACTCCTCGGCGGACACCGGCTTCTTCTACGTCACCAAGAAGAACGCCCGCACCAAGACCGACAAGCTGGTCATGAAGAAGTACGACCCGGTCGTGCGCAAGCACGTCGAGTTC
>DASRRU010000168.1:0-1576 GCA_035656795.1 Phenylobacterium sp.
GCTATACCCGCCGCTTCAATCTCCTACAGCGCTCCGGCGCGTGGTGGGGGAAGTAGGACTCGAACCTACGAAGGCGTACGCCAGGGGATTTACAGTCCCCCCCCTTTGCCGCTCGGGACATTCCCCCTCGCGCTCGGAGCCGGGTCAGGGCCCTTCGAACAAAAGGCTTCCGCCGCAGGCTGCGACGGGCATAAAGCCCGAACACAGGGGTCCTGAAGGCGGTAGCCCGTCCAAGGGCCCCAATTTGGAGCGCGTCTTATAGTGGCCTCGCATCCCGAACGCAACGACGCCCGAAGAGGGCGGAATCGACATGGCCAGGGAGGGTTCCGCAAGGCCCCGAACGGCCTCTCCGACGACTGGGTTTGGGGGTGGCACGCCGTAGCGGCCGCGCTCGCAAATCCGCGCCGCGAAGCCCCGCAGCTGATCCTGGCCACGGCCGAGCGGGCGCGCCAGATCGAGACCGACCTCGGTCGCCAGGACGCCCTCGAAATCGCCGACAATCAGCGAATCGCTCAGGCGTTGCCGCAAGGCGCCGTCCACCAGGGCGTGGCGCTGAAGAGCCCACCTCCGGAGGACTGGGCCCTGGCCGACTTCACGCCGTCGCGCGGAGCGGTGCTGCTGATGCTCGACCAGGTTACCGACCCGCAGAACGTGGGCGCCATCCTTCGCTCGGCGGCGGCCTTCGGGGCGATGGGCGTGGTCCTGCAGGACCGCCATGCGCCGAAGCTCAGCGGCGCACTCGCCAAGGCCGCGGCCGGCGCGGTGGACAAGATCGCTGTCGCCCGTGTGGTCAATCTGTCGCGCGCCCTGGACGAGCTGACGGACGCCGGCTGGCGCGCCGTGGGCCTCGCCGGCGAGGCCGAGAGGCATCTGGGCGCGGTGTTGGACGGCCAGCCCACCGTGCTGGTGATGGGCTCCGAGGGCGAAGGCCTGCGCCGGCTTGTGGCGGAACATTGCGACGAGCTGGCCCGCATCCCGATGCCCGGGGGCTTCGAAAGCCTCAACGTTTCGGCCGCCTGCGCCGTCGCGCTCTATGAGGCGTCGCGCGCCCGTTGAGCCTGCCGTTTGAAATCACCATCACCGCCGGCGCCCTGACTGCCTTCTTCCAGGTGGTGCTGATCGACCTGGCGCTGGCCGGCGACAACGCGGTGGCGGTGGGCATCGCGGCCGCCGGCCTGCCGAAACGTCAGCGGCGCACGGCCATCATCCTGGGGCTCGGCGGCGCGGTGGTGATGCTGATCAGCTTCGCCCTGATCACCACGCGCCTGTTGCAGGTCGTGGGCCTGCTGCTGGGCGGCGGGCTCCTGCTGCTATGGGTGTGCTGGCGGATGTGGCGCGACCTGCGCAGCCAGGGCCGGGAACAGGAGGCGGAGGGCGAGAGCGCCCTGGAGGACGCCACCGGTGCGAAGATCGGCGCGCACCCCAAGGCCACGCCGAAACCCAAGACGCTCGGCCGCGCCCTGCTGCAGATCCTGCTGGCCGACCTCGCGATGTCGCTGGACAACGTCCTGGCCGTGGCCGGCGCGGCGCGGCAGCACCCGGTGGTGCTGGCCATGGGGTTGATCCTGTCGATCAC
>DASRRU010000169.1:0-8566 GCA_035656795.1 Phenylobacterium sp.
CGGCCATCTGAAGTTCGACCCGGCCGCGCCTGCGGCCATGGCCGTCGAGGCGACCATCGACCCGACCTCGCTGGAGCTGAACACCCCGCCGGCCGGTTTCCATGACGAGCTGATGGGCAAAAACTGGTTCAACGCCGCGACCTTCCCGGCGATCACCTACCGGTCCACCAAGGTGGAGGTGACCGGCCCCAATACGGCGCGGGTCACCGGGGACCTTACCCTGCACGGGGTCACCAAGCCCGTCGTCCTGGACGTGACCTACAACGGTGGCTGGCCGGCCAACGCGATGGACGGCGCGCGCGTGGGCTTCTCAGGCCACGGGGTCTTCAAGCGTTCGGCCTTCGGGATCGGCTACGGCGTCCCCGCGCCGGGCTCGAACATGGGCGTCAGCGACGAGGTCGAGGTGGCGATCGAGACGGAGTTCTCGGGCGGCAAGCCCGTGGCGAAGAAGTAGGGCCCGTCCGAACCCCTATTCGTGAGCCAGCACGTAGCGGACGCCGCGTGCGCCCATGGCCATGGCCACCGCGATCACCGAGAGCCAGATCGCATCCGAGGTCGACCAGCCGTCGGCGGCGAAGCCGAGCGCAACGACCAGGAAGGCGACCGCAAGGACCACGCCGAGCCAGTGGACGGTGCGGCCGATCAAACCGGAAGCGCCGATGTCCGTGCTGCGCGCGCGCGGCCAGATCAGGTTCGGCATCTTGTCCTCCGGCGGCGACGAGGTTGGCCAGGCGCGACGTTCACACGCGCCGGGCCAATCCGGGAAAGCGCCACCTTGCAACGCTCGGCCTTTCGAACCCGTTGCCGCCGATTGATGCAGTTCGGCCGGAAATCGCCCAAGGGCGCGGCTGTCAGCCGTGCTCAGCGGCCTTCCAGCCAGGCCCGCATCTCAACGGCTTCGCTCCGGCCCGCGCCGAGATAGCGAGTGTCGCTGCCCACGGTGACCAGGTTGAAGCCGCGGCCGATCATCTTTTGCGAATAGGCCAGGCTGTTGGTGTGCACTCCGACCCCTTTTCCCGTGGCCTTGCAGGCGGCGAGGATGCGGTCGAAGGCCGCCATCAGGGCGGGCGCGTTGGAGTCCTGGCCGGGCGGTCCGCCGATGGACAGCGAAAGGTCCGACGGGCCGATGTAAATCCCGTCCAGCCCCGGGGTGGCGACGATCGCCTCCACATTGGCCAGGCCCTGGGCGGTCTCGATCATGGCGATGGCCAGGATCTCGCCGTTGGCCTTCTCATGGTAGTCGGGGCCCCCGTAGACGATGGCCCGCGTCGGGCCGGAGCTGCGGAACCCGTCCGGCGGATAGCGGCAGGCCTGGACGAAGGCGGCGCACTCCGCGGCGTCGTTGATCATTGGGCAGATCACGCCATAGGCCCCGGCGTCCAGGGCCCGCATGATCTCGCCGGGCTGGTTCCAGGACACCCGGACCAGCGGCGTCGCCGGCGTGGTCGAGATCGCCTGCAGCATGGCCAGCATGTCGGAATAACCGATCAGGCCGTGCTGCGTGTCGACGGTGACGGTGTCCCAGCCCATGGTAGCCATCACCTCGGCCGAAAAGCCGCCCGGCATGGAGCACCAGCCGTTGATCGCGGGCTTCCCCGAAGCCCACAGCTCCTTCAGGCGGTTGGCGCGCATCTGGACTATTCTCCATGGCTGGCAACGGGTTTTGCGGCGCCGTCGGCGGGCTATGCGGCCGCGGCGGCGCGCAGGCTGCGACATCGCGAGACACCCATAGCGCCGGCTTTTATCCTCGTCTTCATCTCGTTCTGGAATTCTGTCGGCCTGAAAGAGGCCACCACGTGACAGCTTACAGCAACGCAGACCGCCCGATCCGTCCCGTCGCCGGAACCCTGACGCCGCGCCTGATCGACCTGGCCGAGCGCGCCACGGTGCTCGGGGCCTTCGCCTACTATGTGACGGTCAACTACGACCCGCACCATTGGCTGAACTTCGCCATCGCCATGACCGACCTGGTCACCGTCTGGTTCATCCTGTTCCGGCGGCCAACCACAAGCGTCAGCCTCGATCCGCAGGATTGGATCCTGGCGTGGGGCGGAACTTTGCTGGCCATGCTGGCGCGGCCGGGCGGAACGGCGCTTGTCCCGCCGGGTGTCGCCATCTGCATGGTGGCCGCCGGCGGCCTGATCACTCTGGCCGCCAAGTTCAGCCTCGCGCGCAGCTTCGGCCTGGCGCCGGCGAACCGGGGCGTGCGCATGCGCGGCGCCTACGTTTTCGTGCGCCACCCCATGTACCTGGGCTATGCGATCACCCACACTGCTTACCTGCTGATGAACCCGACGCTGGTCAACACCGCGCTGATCGGCGCCACATGGCTGTTCCAGTTCGGTCGCGTGATGCGCGAGGAGCGTTGGCTCAGGCAGGACCGCGCCTATCGGCGCTATTCGCGCATCGTCCGGTTCAGGCTGATCCCCGGCGTTTTCTAGGGTTATGCTTGGCCCGAAGCGGCGCCCGTGTGTGGCGACTTCGGGAGGACCCAGCGATGAAGATGGCCCTGATGGCCGCCCTGGCCTGCGCGCTCGCGCTCAGCGCCCCGGCGCGGGCCGCGCCGGATCCCAAGGTGCTCACCTACAAGCTGCCCGACCAGATCGCCTGGAAGGGCGACCCGGTCAAAGGCCCGCTGACCTACGCGCTGTGGGGCGATCCCGATAAGCCGGGTCCCTATGCGATCCTGGTGAAATGGCCGCCGCACCAGATGAGCCAGCCGCACACCCACCCCTATGACCGCCACGTCTATGTGATCAGCGGGACCTGGTGGGTCGGGACCGGCCAGACCTTCTCGCCGGATACGACGACGCCGATCCCGGCCGGCTCGGTGGTCACCCATTTCGCCCACCAGTTCCACTATGACGGGGCCAAGGACGAGGCGGCCGTGCTGGAGATCACCGGCGAGGGGCCGCAGTAGGCGATACGGCGGGGCTAGCCTCGCGGGACGGGCTGGGGTCAAACAGACAAAAGGCTGCGTGGGGAGGCAGGGATGAGACTTGGACTTATGAGCCTGGCGGCGGGCGCGGCCCTGATCGCGGCGGCGGGCGCCGCGCGGGCGGAGCCGCAGGTGATCGTCAAGTGCGACACGCCCGCATCGCAGGCCATGCGCTTCACCAACGCCGGCGGCTGGCAGCCCATGCCGAACCCCGACCGCGCGGTCACCATCACCCGCGACAAGGGCAGGTTCGCGATCCAGCTGGAGGGCGAGGGCGGCTATGCCTCCGGCTCGGTCTTTGCCCTGCCGATGGACCACATCGAGCGGTTCCGCGTGCCGCGCATCGACGGGGCTGAGATCTTCCACCTGGAGGCGGGCGTCGACGGCCAGCCGGTCCTGAAACGCACCATCCGCGGCGGCCGCGACGGCACCCACCTCTACAACATCCGCGAGATGACCCTGACCCACTGCCCGGTGGTGTCGAGCGATGTGGTGGTGGGCAAGGCGGGTGCGGCGGGGGGCGGTTAGGGGGCGGCCTCACCCAATTCCGCTCATCCCCGCGAAAGCCGGGATCCATGCGGACTTGCGGATGCCCCCTGCGGAGCGTTGTCCTGAAGCTCGGCTTGGGTCCCGGCTTTCGCCGGGACGAGCGGAGTGTGGAGTGGGCGGAGGCTAAAAGCCATGACTGTTCAAAAACGCCGCCAGACGTTCGGCTCCGTCGGGCGGCTCTTGGAAAAGCGCGATCCAGGCGATGAGCGTGACGATGACCATGGTCCGCGCAACATAAACCGACCTGGTAATTTCCCGATCGTCCAACCTTCGATGTTGGGGCGTCGAGCTCCACCATAGAACTGTGAGTATGCCGAGCCTTGAGGCATCTTGTGGTGGAAGGGCATCCGCGAGGTCGCTGCGAAAACGTCGCTTCGAATTCACCGCGCCGAGAAGGTAGATCCTCGCGGAAAGCAAGATCAGTGTTGCTGCCAGAGGTGGCCCCAGCATCGCCCAGACCGTGATTTCGGGTGTTGCGTGAAAATGCATCGACGCCCCCTCAATACTGCCCGTACCGCTTCTTCACCGACTCCAGCAGCTTCGGCGCGTCGTAGCCCACCGCGTCCTTGACCACGATCTCGACGTTCTCGATGTCGGCGATGGTCTTCGACGGGTCGCCCTTCACCACCAACGGCCGACCCTAGCGCCCGGACGAACCGCTTGCCATTTTTCAAACGGTTGTTCATCACGTGACCCCATATTGCCGGGCCGCCCTCCCCAATTTCTGGCCCCAACCGACACCGAGGACCCGATGGCGCAAGACGTGAAGCCGGCCGCGGAGACTTATGACGACCGCCCGGTTCACACCGAGCCGTCGCTCCCGCCGGAGGTCCAGGCGCCGTTGGCGCAGTTCCACGGCGCCGAGCCTCCCTCGCCGCAATGGTTCAAGGACGCCATCGCGCGTGAGCCGGAACGGACCTTCGTCGACAGCCTGGGGTCGAAGCTCGAGGTGCTGACCTGGGGCGAGGTCGGCAAGCCCGGCCTGTTGTTCGTGCACGGCAACTCGGCCCATGCGGACTGGTGGAGCTTTATCGCCCCGTTCTTCGCCGACGACTATCGGGTGGCCTCGATGTCGCTGGCCGGCATGGGCGCCTCGGACTGGCGCGAGACCTACAGCTTCACCGATTTCGCCGAGGACGCGGAAGCCGTGGCGCGGGCGACCGGGCTCTACGAAGGCGGCCGCAAGCCGATCTACATCGGCCACTCGTTCGGCGGCGGCCAGGTGTTCTTCGCCGCCGTGCGCAACCCTGAGCGGATGCACGCGGCGATCATGGTCGACACCGGCTTCGGTCCTCCGCCCGAGGAGCTCGCCAAGCGCATGGCGCAGATGGAGGCGGTGCGAAACATCCCCACCACCGATCGGCCGAGCCGGGTCTATGCGACCCTGGAGGCGGCGCTGGCTCGCTTCCGCCTGATGCCGCCGCAGCCGGCCGGCAATCCCTACATCGCCGACTTCATCGCCCGGCGCTCCCTGAAGACGGTCCAGATGCCGGATGGCTCCGGCGAGGGGCTTACCTGGCGGTTCGACCCCAACATGTGGGCCAAGCTCGACCGCGAGCGGGCCATGGGCGGCGACCCGATGGCCGCGGTGAAGGTCACGACGCCGATGGTGCACATCTACGGCGCCAAGAGCCGCATCGTGGAGCACCGCAAGGCCGGCGCGCCCTCGCCCTTTCCGCCGGGCATGATCGAGATCGAGATCCCCGATGCGCACCACCACATCATGATCGACCAGCCCCTGGCCCTGGTGGCGGCGATCCGGGCGCTGCTGGCCGCCTGGCCCCCGAAGTCTTAGGGGCGCTTGAGCGGGACGCCCGTCTCGTGTAGCACCCCGCTGAAGCGCTTCGAGCAGAAGAGAGACGAGATGGCCGGCCAGGCGTCCGAATATCACCGCGGCGAGATGGATATCCACGAGCAGGTCTCGACCTTTCACCTGGTGATGAACATCACCAAGTGGGGCGCGCTGCTGGTGGCCGTGGGTGTGCTGACGGCGACCCTGTGGTTCTGCACGGGCGCGGGCTTCATGGGCGGCGCGATCACCGGGGCCATCCTGCTGGCGCTGGGCATCGTCTTCCTTCGCGAAAAGCCCGCCGCAGGCCACTAGGGCCCGATCTGAAGAATAGCCCGGCGTCACCCCCGGGCCGCTGGACAGAAGCCTCCGCCACCTCCTAAGGTCGCTGCGCGCCTCGGCGTGTCGCCGTTCTTTGGGATCTCGCGGACCATGGCCGTCATCGCCGTCACCAGGGAGCGCCGCGCCGGCGAGACGCGGGTCGCCGCGGTTCCCGAAACGGTGAAGAAGCTGATCGCCGCGGGGTTCTCCGTGACGGTCGAAGCGGGCTCCGGAAACGCCGCCTCCTATCCCGACGCCGACTACGAGGCCGCCGGCGCGACCCTGGCCAAGTCCGCCAAGGAAGCGCTCGCCAAGGCCGACATCCTGTTCAAGGTCCGAGGCCCGGAAGCCGAGGAGATCGCCGCCCTGAAGGCCGGGACGATCGTCGTCGCCACGCTCAATCCGTACCAGGACAAGGCCGGGCTCGAGGGCCTGGCCAAGGCCAAGGCCACCGCCTTCGCCATGGAGTTCGTGCCGCGCATCACCCGCGCCCAGGTGATGGACGTGCTGTCCTCCCAGGCCAACCTCGCCGGCTACCGCGCGGTGATCGAGGGCGCCGAGGCCTACGGCAAGGCCATGCCGATGATGATGACCGCCGCCGGCACCGTCGCCGCGGCCAAGGTGTTCATCATGGGGGTCGGCGTCGCCGGCCTGCAGGCCATCGCCACGGCCAGGCGGCTGGGCGCCGTGGTCACCGCCACCGACGTGCGTCCCGCCACCAAGGAGCAGGTGGAGAGCCTGGGCGCCAAGTTCCTGGCGGTCGAGGACGAGGAGTTCAAGAACGCGCAGACCGCCGGCGGCTACGCCAAGGAGATGAGCAAGGAGTACCAGGCCAAGCAGGCCGAGCTGGTCTCCAGCCACATCGCCAAGCAGGACATGGTGATCACCACCGCCCTGATCCCCGGCCGCCCGGCGCCGAAGCTTGTGAGCGCCGCCCAGGTCGCCTCGATGAAGCCGGGCTCGGTGATCGTCGATCTGGCCATCGAGCAGGGCGGCAATGTCGAGGGCGCCAAGCTGGGCGAAGTGGTGGTCACCAAGAACGGCGTGAAGATCCTGGGCATGCCCAACCTGCCCGGCCGGATCGCGGCGGACGCGTCCGCGCTCTACGCCCGCAACCTCTTCGCCTTCGCCGGCCTGTTCCTCGACAAGGAGGGCAAGTTCGCCCCCGACTACGAGGACGAGATCCTGAAGGCCGCGCTGGTCACCCAGGGCGGCGCGGTCGTGCATCCCAATTTGAAAGGGTGAGCGGAATGCGCGCCCTTTCACCTGTCATCCCGGAAACCGCAGAGCGGTTGTCCGGGACCCATGGACACAGCCCTATCCGGATAAGCTCGCGCGTATGGGTCCCGGTCCTCGCGTGCCGCGAAACCGGGATGACACGGGGAGAGAAGTAGCGATGGAAGCCGTCGATCCCACCGTCTTCCGCCTGGCGATTTTCGTGCTGGCGATATTCGTCGGCTACTACGTGGTCTGGAGCGTGACGCCGGCCCTGCACACGCCCCTGATGGCGGTGACCAACGCCATCTCCTCGGTGATCATCGTCGGCGCCCTGCTGGCCGTCGCGGCGCACCCGCCGGGCGGCGGCGCGCTGACCGGCAATGTGATGATCTCCAAGGGCGCCGGCGCGGTGGCCGCGACCTTCGCCTCGGTCAATATCTTCGGCGGCTTCCTGGTCGTTCGGCGAATGCTGGCCATGTATAAGAAGAAGGCTCCAGCGGCGCCGAAGAAGGACGCCGCGGCATGAACGCCAACCTCGCGGCCGTCCTCTACATCGTCTCCGGCGTCCTGTTCATCCTGGCGCTGAGGGGCCTCTCCTCGCCCGCCACCAGCCAGGCCGGCAACCGCAACGGCATGATCGGCATGGCCATCGCCGTGGGCACCACGCTGGCGACGCTGTGGAGACAGGGCGCGCTCGATCCTCTGACGCTGGGCCTGATCGCGGGCGGGGTCGTCATCGGCGGCACGGTGGGCGCGGTGATCGCCCGGCGCGTGGCCATGACCGCCATGCCGCAGCTGGTGGCCGCCTTCCACAGCCTCGTCGGCATGGCGGCCTGCCTGGTGGCGGTGGCCGCCATCCACACGCCGGCCGCCTACGGCATCGTCGGCGCCGACGGCAGCGTGCAGCTGGAGTCGCTGATCGAGCTGTCGCTGGGCCTGGCCATCGGGGCCATCACCTTCACCGGCTCGGTGATCGCCTTCGCCAAGCTCAACGGCAACATGAGCGGCGCGCCGATCCTGCTGCCGGCGCGGCACATCCTGAACCTCGCCCTGGCGCTGACGATCGCCGCCCTGATCGTGGTGCTGGTGATGAGCGGCGGCGCGGCGCTGTGGGCCTTCTGGGGCGTCTTCGCCCTGGCGCTGGTGGCCGGGATCACCCTGATCGTCCCCATCGGCGGGGCGGACATGCCGGTGGTGGTGTCGATGCTGAACAGCTATTCGGGCTGGGCGGCGGCGGCGCTGGGCTTCACGCTTGAGAACACCACCCTGATCATCACCGGAGCGCTGGTGGGATCGTCGGGCGCCATCCTCAGCTACATCATGTGCAAGGGGATGAACCGGAGCTTCATCTCGGTGATCCTGGGCGGCTTCGGCGCCACCGCCGCCGAGGCCGGCGGCGCGGCCAAGGAAACCCGTCCGGTGAAGCAGGGCTCCGCCGACGATGCGGCCTTCATCATGAAGAACGCCTCCAAGGTGATCATCGTGCCGGGCTACGGCATGGCGGTGGCCCAGGCCCAGCACGCCCTGCGCGAGATGGCCGACACCCTGAAGAAGGAGGGGGTGGAGGTGAAGTACGCCATCCATCCCGTCGCCGGCCGGATGCCGGGGCACATGAACGTGCTGCTGGCCGAGGCCAACGTGCCCTACGACGAGGTGTTCGAGCTGGAGGACATCAACTCCGAGTTCGCCACCGCCGACGTCGCCTTCGTGATTGGCGCCAACGACGTCACCAACCCGGCGGCCAAGACCGA
>DASRRU010000170.1:0-29907 GCA_035656795.1 Phenylobacterium sp.
GAGCCCAGCAGCACCGCGGTCTTGCCCGGCGCGAGCAGGGCGGAGAGCTCCACCAGCCCCTGGCCTGTGCGGACCGATATCGCCAGGACCGGGGCGCCGGAGGCAACGGTGCGGACGCTTTCGATCAGCGGCTCGGGATCGGCGCAGGCGTCGGCCTTGGTCAGCAGGATCACCGGCTCGGCGCCGCTGGCGTAGGCCGTCGCGAGATAGCGTTCCAGGCGCCGCGGGTTGAGGTCGGCGTTGAGCGAGGCGGCCAGCAGGGCCACGTCGACGTTGGCTGCCACCACCTGCATGTCCTTCGCCGTGCCCGCCGCCATGCGGGTGAAGGCCGTGCTGCGCGGCAGGACCGCGGCAATCACCGCGATGTCGTCCTTCAGCTCGACCGCGACCCAGTCGCCGGTGACCGGATAGCTCCCATCCGCCGCCTCGTGGGTGAAGCGGCCGGACAGGCGGCCTTCCAGCTCGCCAGTCTCGACGACCAGCCGGTAGAGGCTGCGTTGCTGGACAAGGATGCGGGCCGGGACCAGGCCCTGCGCCGCGAAGGGTTCGAAGTCGTGCTGGAGAGCGCCGCTCCAGCCATAGGCGCCAAGCAATGTGATGTTTCCGTCTGTAAGGGGTGGGAGCCGTTCCAGGCGTCGCCCCGCGGAAACCCCGTCTGCTTGGATGGGAGGATCGGCTGCCGTCTAGGCAGCGGGCGCGGCGACGCGACGAAGGGCTGTGGCAAGGGGTGTCATATCTGGCCTCCTCCGTTCGAGCGGTGCGCCGTGCGAAGCCGACCTTGGCCTTCGGCCGCGTCTGGGTCAAGAAGAGCGCCTTTCGGGGGATCCGCCATGGCCGACACGCCGCCCATCGTCATGAACGAAGAGACGCATCGCTTCGAGGCCTACCTTGATGGCGAGACGGCCTTCGCCGAATACGTGCTGCACAACGGCTCGATCGTCCTGCCGCACACCGTTGTGCCGCCGGCGTTCGAGGGCAAAGGCGTGGGCTCGGCGCTGGCCCGGACGGCGCTCGGCTACGCCCGCCAGCACGGCCTGACGGTCAAGCCGAGTTGCCCGTTCATCGCCGGCTACATCAAGACCCACCCCGAGTGGCAGGACCTGGTCGACCCGAGCTTCCGCGAGCGCCTTGGGCTCTAAAGCGACCGCTGCCCAGGATGTGGGCGCCGCGAAGTCCTGCGGCGCGGGCGGCTTCTATGGCTTGCGCCGGGCGAACGGCGGTGGACTATTCCGGCTGATCGGAGACTCGAGCCATTCGCAAGATCGCTGACCCATCGCTTGTCCTGGCCCTCGCCCTGGCGCTCGCCGCCCCAGCCATGGGGGCGCCGGCCACCTGGACGCCGCCCCGCGCCGCCGACGGCCATCCGGATCTGTCCGGCGACTGGACCAACGCCTCGGTGACTAAGCTCACCCGCGCGCCGGGCATGGGCAAGCTGGTGCTCACGCCCGCCGAGGCCAAGAAGCTCGCCAGCTCCGACCCGATGGTGCACCGCAAGGCCGCCGACGCCGTCCCCGTCGACGCGGCCCAGGGCGCCCCAGCGGTCGGCGATCCCGGTGGCTACAACGCCTTCTGGCTCGACGCCGGCAGCACCTACGGCGAGGTGAGGGGCGAATTCCGCACCTCCTGGATCGTCGATCCCGCCGATGGCCAGCTGCCCCTGACGGAGGCCGGCAAGGCGCTCGTGGCCAAGGCTCGCACCCATACGAAGCTCGCCGAGACGCCCAGCGACCCGGAGAGCTTCGACCCCTGGGACCGCTGCATCATCGGCTCGCGCGGCTCCGGCGGCCCGGGGATGCTGAACAATATCTACAACTCCAACTACCAGATCGTGCAGACGCCGGGCGCCATCGTGATCGTGGTGGAGATGATCCACGACGCGCGGACCATCCCGCTGTTTAAGGACAAGGCGAGCGCCCAGGCCGCCCACGGTCCCGCCGCCCTGAAGCCCTGGCTCGGGGACGCCGTCGGCTGGTGGGAGGGCGACACCCTGGTGGTCGAGACCGTCAATGTGAATGGCGAACAGGGCCGTGCAGGCCCGATCTACCTCACCCCGCAGGCCAGGATCACTGAGCGCTTCACCCGCGCTTCGGCCAGTCAGATTTTCTATGAATTCAAGGTCGAAGACCCGGTCTACTACACCAAGGCCTGGCGTGCGGAGATGAGCCTGAACGCCATCCCCGGACAGGTCTACGAGTACGCCTGCCACGAGGGCAATTACGCCCTGGTCGACATCATGCAGGGCCAGCGCGCGGCCGAGGCCAAGGGCGGAACCGCGGCAAAGGGCGGCAGCGCCAACTAGGAGCTGACCCTCACCCTCTCGCTCGTCATCGCCCGGCTCGTCCGGGCGACCCATGAACACCGATCCTGCGAAATGGCCCGTCGCGCCACCGCGCCATGTCCTGCAGCGCCGAGGTCATGGGCGGTTCGGACAAGCCGGACCATGACGTGAGTTGGGTGGAATCTAAAGCCAGTCCAACCCCGCCTGGCCGCGCAGGATCGCCTCGGTCTCCGGCGAGTGCTTGCCGCCCTCGCGGTCGTGCAGCACCAGCGCCGGCAGCAGTCGCAGCGGCGCCTTTCCGGTCTTCACCGCGCGGACCAGCACCCGCTTGGCCGGCTCGTCCGCGAAGGGCTGCACCGGGCGGATCTGGATCGACCCGGTCTTCGCCGCCAGCAGGGCCAGGATGTCGCCCAGCCGGTCGGCGCGGTGGATCAGGGTGATCGCGCCGCCCTCGCGAACGGCCTTGGTCAGGAAGCCCACCCAGGCGTCCAGCCCGTCGTCGGCCATCCACGCCCCGCGGCGCTCGGCCGCCGGCCCCCGGAGCGCGTCAGGGTCGTCGAAGAACGGCGGATTGGCCATTGCCGCGTCGAAGGGCTCCAGGCCCAGGCTGGAGAAGCGCAGGGCCACATCGCCCTCAGTGGCGTCGACGCGACCGGACATGTCGTTCGCCGCGATGTTCTCTCGCGCCAGCGCCAGGGCCTTCGGATCGCGCTCGACGCCCACGAAATGCGCCTTGGGTCGCCGCGCCGCCGCCGCCAGCAGGGCGCCGCCCGCCCCGCAGCCGGCCTCGATCACCCGGCTGCCATCGGCCGCCTCGCAAGCCGCCGCCAGCAGCGCCGCGTCGAGCCCCGCGCGATAGCCGCGCACAGGTTGTCGCAGGCGGACTCGCCCGTCCAGGACGCGGTCTTCGGTGGTCTCATTCATGCGCGTGAGCCGGTATACGGCATCCATAGGGCGGGTGTGCTTGACCGTGCCCTATCGCGTCACCATTGTCCCACGCAACGGCGGCCGCTCCCTCAGGCTCGCCGAAAATGCCAGGAGATGAGACCCGCTTGGCCGTCGCCACTCGCACCGCAGTCGCCGAGAAGCGGCCGTCTTTGGACGCGCTTGTCGCGCTCGCGCGCCCGGACATGGCCGCTGTCGACGCCCTGATCCGCAGGCATATGGATAGTCCCGTGCCGGTCATCCCGGCACTGGCCGACCACCTGATCGCCGGGTCCGCCAAGCGCCTGCGCCCTCTGCTGACGGTCGCCGCCGCCCGCCTCGCCGGAGCGCGCGACGACGCCTGCCTGAAGCTCGCCGCCGCCGTGGAGTTCATCCACACCGCCACCCTGCTGCACGACGACGTGGTGGATTCGTCCCAGCTGCGCCGCGGCCGGGTCGCCGCGCACCTGATCTGGGGCGCCCCCTCCAGCGTGCTGGTCGGCGACTTTCTGTTCGCGCGGGCGTTCGAGCTGATGGTCGGGGCGGGCTCCATGCCGGCGCTGGAGATCCTGGCCCGCGCCAGCCGCGTGATCGCCGAGGGCGAGGTGCTGCAGCTGACCCGCGCCCACGACCTGGACCTTTCCCAGGAGGTCTATCTGGAGATCATCCGCGCCAAGACCGCCGAGCTGTTCGCCGCCGCCGCCGAATCCGGCGCGGTCAGCGCCGGCGCCTCGCCCGAGCGCTGCCGGGCCCTGCGAAGCTACGGTCAGGATCTGGGCCTCGCCTTCCAGCTCGTCGACGACGCGCTCGATTACTCCGGCGACAGCGAGACCCTGGGCAAGAACCCGGGCGATGATTTCCGCGAAGGCAAGGCGACGTTTCCGCTGCTGCTGGTCATGGCCCGCACGGGCCCCAGCGAGCGCGACTTCTGGGTCCGCACCGTCGACCGGCGCGAGCAGACCGACGCCGATTTCGACCGCACCTGCGACCTGATGCGCCAGACCGGCGCCCTGCAGTCGACCCTGGAACTGGCCGCCCGCTACGCCGCCAGCGCCAAGGCCTCCCTGGCCGATTTCGGGGTCAACCCCTGGCGTCCGGCCCTGGAAGACCTCGCCGACGTCGCCGTGGCGCGGACGGCCTGATCCGAAACCGGTGAAGACCCGGTCTAGGGCTCGGCGGATTTCATATTCGTAGTCCCGCAACGATCCCGGGGGCCGAGACAGTCTGTGAGCGCCGCTCGCCGAGAGTTCCGCCAGCAAGCAGGTGCAATCCTCGCCGTTGAACGTGACGCTCAAACCCACCTGTGTGAAAGCGGGGCGCTCAGCGGACCGCAGCCGTGGCGCGGCGACGACCGTCGGCAAGTTGTCGAGGCGATGAGACTGCAAAATGACGACGAGGGGCGCTATGCGCCTTGATCGTTCGCTTGGGTTGGAAAACACGTCGAACTGACGCACGGCCCGCCGTCATCCCTGCGGGAGCACCCGGATCTCAAAGCTCATTGAACGGGTGCGGCACCTGGCCGGACTTGAACAGGATCACCGGGTTCTCGTCGTAGTCGCCCAGCTCGACGTCGGCGGTCGCCGCGAACGCCACCACGCCCAGCCGCAGGGGCGCGAGACGCTCGGCCTTGCGGCGGGCCTCCTCGGCGGTCTTGCAGCCCACCTGCTGCTCGGCCTTCAGCGCCTTGCCGCGCCCGGCGACGTAGGTCTGCAGGATGTAGACGGTTTCACGGGCCATGGCGTCCAGACGCGCCTGTCGGCGAGTCCCGTCAATGGCTCAGGCCCTCACCCCGGGCGGATCATGTCCTCCGGCCGCACCCAGGCGTCGAATTCTTCGTTGGTCACATAGCCGCCGCCGACCGCCTCTTCGCGCAGGGTGGTGCCGTTGGCGTGGGCGGTCTTGGCGATCTTGGCGGCCTTGTCGTAGCCGATGTGCTCCTTGAGCGAGGTCACCAGCATCAGCGATCGCTCCAGGTTGGCCTTGATGTTGTCCTCGCGGGCCTCGATGCCCACCACCATGTTGTCGGTGAAGCTGACGCTCGCGTCGGCCAGCAGGCGGCAGGATTGCAGGAAGTTGTAGGCCATCACGGGGTTGTAGACGTTCAGCTCGAACTGGCCCTGGCTGCCGGCGAAGCCCATGGCCGTCTGGTTGCCCATCACGTGGGCGCAGACCATGGTCAGCGCCTCGGCCTGGGTCGGATTGACCTTTCCCGGCATGATCGAGGAGCCGGGCTCGTTTTCCGGCAGCGATAGCTCGCCTAGGCCCGCGCGAGGGCCGCTGCCCAGGTAGCGGATGTCGTTGGCGATCTTGAATAGGGCCGCGGCGGTGGCGGTCAGCGCCCCGTGGCTGAACACCATGGCGTCGTGGGCGGCCAGGGCCTCGAACTTGTTGGGCGCGGTGACGAAGGGCAGGCGGGTGATCGCCGCGATCCGCTCGGCCACCTTCTCGGCGAAACCGACCGGCGCAGTCAGGCCGGTGCCCACCGCCGTGCCGCCCTGCGCGAGCTCGTAGAGGCCGTAGAGGGTCTCCTTCAGCCGGCGCGTCGACATCGCCGTCTGGTGCGCGTAGCCGCCGAACTCCTGGCCCAGCGTCAGAGGGGTGGCGTCCTGGGTGTGCGTGCGGCCGATCTTGATGATGTGGTCGAACTGCGCGGATTTGGCTTTCAGCGCGGCGTGCAGGTGCTCCAGCGCCGGCATGACGCTGCGGGCTACCTCCTCAGCGCAGGCGATGTGCATGGCCGTCGGATAGGTGTCGTTGGACGACTGGCTCATGTTGACGTGGTCGTTGGGGTGCACCGGCGACTTGGAGCCCATCACGCCGCCCAGCATCTCGATGGCGCGGTTCGAGATCACCTCGTTGGCGTTCATGTTCGACTGCGTGCCGGAGCCGGTCTGCCAGACCACCAGCGGGAAATGGTCGTCGAGCTTGCCGTCGATGACCTCCTGGGCGGCGGCGACGATCGCCTCGGCGATTTTGGGGTCGAGCTTGCCCAGCGCGAGGTTGGCCTCTGCGGCGGCGCGTTTGACGACGCCCAGCGCCCTCACCACCGGAATCGGCTGCTTCTCCCAGCCGATCTTGAAGTTCTGCAGGGACCGCTGGGTCTGGGCGCCCCAGTAGCGGTCGGCAGCGACCTCGATGGGGCCAAAGGTGTCGGTCTCGGTGCGGGTGGCGGTCATCGCGAGGGGTCCCAGCTAGCAATCCGGCGGGTCTAACCGCCCCGGCGGCCAGCGGCAACGGGCGTGGCGTAGCGCCGGAGCGAACGGTATAGGTGGACCTCCAGCTCGGAGCCTTGACCCATGCTCGTCGCGACCACCAACGACCTTCCCGGCTACAGGATCACCAGCCACATCGGCCTGGTCCGCGGCGTGACCGTTCGCTCGCGCAGCGTGCTCGGCAATCTGGCCGGCGGCCTGCAGTCGATTTTCGGCGGCAATATCACCATCTACACCGAGCTCGCCGAGCATGCGCGGCAGGAGGCGCTCGACCTGATGGTCGACCATGCCCGCCGGGCCGGCGCCGATGCGGTGATCGCCATGCGATACGACGCCAACGAGATCATGGAAGGCATCACCGAGGTCCTGGCCTACGGCACGGCGGTGAAGGCCGAGCGCGTCTAGGCGCGACCCGGCGCCTCGAGGTGGACGACGCCTGGACCCAGCACGGCAAGGTGCGCGCCCGCGAGGCCGATGGCGTGCTCGAGGTGGTGGTCGATGGCCTGACCACCCAGGCCAAGTACTACAAGCCCCTGATCTACGAGTTCTTCCGCAAGGCCTGGCGTGGTTCGCGCCCCGGACCCCGGTCGCTCGCGACCCGAGACACTTTTCATTCGTCGCCCCCATGGGGGGGCGATGGGGGAGAGTTCGCCGTGGAGATCCGCATGGAATATGTCGGCGATCCGCCCTGGCTCGACCTCGACAACCTGGCCAAGGCGATTCTCGACGCCATCAAGGGCTACGCCTTCCATGACGACGCCCAGGTGGCGCGCCTGCTGGTCGAGCGCGCGCCCGGCGAGCGGGAACGGATCACGGTCACCGTGCGGCGGTTGTCGGACGCCGGCGTCTCGCCGTTGATGCGCGCGAGCGAGGTGCGGTGATGATCGAGCTGGTGAAGACAACCGATCTGGTGCGCCTGGGCTATCTCAAGATGCTGCTCGAGGAGGCGGGTCTCCACCCCTTCATCTTCGACGGCGGGTCGGCCTATGCCGGCGTCATTCCCGCGCGCCTGATGGCGCCGCAGGACGAGGCGGAACTCGCCCGCCATCTGATCGCCCAGGCCGAGAGCTGACATCCAGAACGCGGAACGGCCACGCCCCTTTCGAGGGCGCGGCCGCTACGTCGCCGAAACCCCTCGCGGGGAAGGCTGAGGGGCTCAGCGGTACTGCTGGATCCGCGTTGTGCGCAGGCCGGCCAGACCGTGGCGGTCGATCGACCGTTGCCAGGCGAGGAATTCCTCGGAGGTCAGCCGATAACGCTCGAGTGCGTCCTCGAGCGAAAGCAGGCCGCCACGGACCGCGGCCACCACCTCGGCCTTGCGGCGGATCACCCAGCGACCGGTATCCGCCGGCGGCAAGTCCCTCAGCGTCAACGGCGCGCCCGTGGGGCCGATAACGTACGACTCCCCGCGGCTGTTCGTGCGCGTCTGCTGTTGCTGCAACATGGCTTTACGCCTTTCCCACCATCACTGTTGATGAGAACAATACGCCGCGGCCCCTAACAGCCGCTGAATCGTATTAGTGAATGATGCCGTAATCATCTTGATCTCCGTGTACTAATTCGGAACAGTGTGGATTTCACACTAGGTTAATCTCTATTAAGACTAACTCTACCGGATGATGTTGATGAGTTCGTCCAACATGGTGTCGGCCGTCGTGATGATCTTCGACGACGCCGAGTAGGCCTTCTGGGTGGTGATCAGCCCGGTGAACTCCGTGGAGAGGTCGACGGTGGAGGCCTCCAGGCTGGAGGGGTCGATCGTGCCGGCCCCGCCGGCGCCCGGCGACTTCAGGGTCATCGTCCCGGCCTTGATCGAGCCCGTGTAAGCGTTGCCGCTGACCGGCGTCAGGCCATCGGCGTTGGGGAAGGTGGCGATGGCCACCTGGGCGATCTTGCGCACCTGGCTGTTGTCGAACACCGCGGAGACCACCCCGTTGGCGTCGACCTGGACGCCCACGATGTTGCCGGCGCTGGCGCCGTCGGCGCTCACCGAGTTCACCGTGGACGGTGAGGCGAGCTGGCTCAGCGAGCTGAGGTCGAACTTCAGGGTCTGGCCGGAGATGCCGAGGCTCGTGGCCCAGGCTGGCGCCGCGCCGCCGTTCGAGGCGCCGAGCGCGATCTGCGGCGCCGCGCCGGCCGACCCGAACAGGGTCGTGCTGGCGAGGTTGATGGAGCCATCGCTGTTGAACACCACCTGGCCCTTCGCGACCTGGCCGTTCGTCGCGGTCACGTCGCTGGCCGGGACCGCGTAGATTTCCGCGTTCCAGGTGTTGGGCGTGGCGGTCTTCTCGAAGGACAGGGCGAAGGTGTGGGTGCCGCCGACGGAGTCGACGACGCTGAGCTCGATCGGCGCCGCGTCCGGGGCGGTGCCGGAGGCGCCGTTGGTCGCGGCGTACTGAGCCATGCTCGCCGTCGCGGCGTTGTAGGTCGCGGCCCCGGCCCCGACGGCGGTCGTCTGGTCGAGGTTGGCGTTGACGCCGAGATTGCCGGTGGCCTGGACGGCGGCCCCCAGGTTCTTAACGTTGATCGGACCGATCTTCGTCAGGTCTGAAGGGTTGGTGGCGAACGTGCCGTTCGGCTGCACCGCCCAACCCTGCAGGTAGAGACCCGCGTCGTTGACCAGGAAGCCGTTGGCGTCCGGCGCGAAGGCGCCGGCGCGGGTGAACTCCGAGGCAGTGGTGGTGGGCGAGGTGCTGGTCACGAAGAATCCGTCGCCCTGGATCGCCAGGTCGGTGGAGCGCGTGCCGGCCTGGATCAGGCCCTGGGTGCTGACCAGCTGCTGGTTGTTGCCCTGGACGCCGCCGGCCGAGTAGTCGCCGGTCACGGACTGGGACGTCACCATGGTGGAGAAGTCCACCTGGTTGCGCTTGTAGGCGGTGGTGTTGACGTTGGCGATGTTGTCGGAAATCGCCGCCAGCGCCGAGGAGTTGGCCGCAAGGCCCGAGACCCCGGCCAGCAATGCTGAATTGAAGCTCATGGTTCTATCCGTTCTTTCCTAGGTTGCCGCCTGCTGCGGAGGTCGACCGGCATCGCTAGGCCGTGCGGTGGGCGGCGTTCTGCCGTCCTGGGTTGATGGGTCAGGCGCCGGCTCACGAACCGGTGGGGGCCTGGTTGACTGAGACGATGTTGGCCCAGTTGACGGGGCCACCGTTGACGATGATCGAGGCTATGCCGTTGCTCTGGGTGACGCCGGTGACGACGCCCTGGACGTAAGCGGTGGTCGCGATCTGCGCGCCCTTGGAGTCTGACGCCGTGATTTTCAGAGTGTAGGCGCCGCCGTTCGGCAGCTGTGCGCCGCTCAGATCCTTGCCGTTCCAGGTGAAGGACTTGTCGCCGGCCGTAAGGTCCGTGGGCGCCACGGAATTGACGATGGTGCCGTTGGCGTCCACCACCTGGACCTTGAGGTCGGTGGCTCCCGACGCCAGGTTGTAGGTCCATTGGGCCTGGCCGTTGTTCAGGTTGGCCGTGTCGCTCGTCGCCTTCACCTGCTTGCCGATGAGGCTGACCGCGGTGGAGACCCCGCCCGACGTGTTGGTGACCACCTGCTGCAACAGGCTGTTGGTGTTCAGCTGCTGCTGCACACCGGTCATCTGCACCAGCTGCTGGGTGAACTGGTTCGAGTCCAGCGGCGCCGTCGGGTCCTGGTTCTGCAGCTGGGTCGTGAGCAGCGTCAGGAAGGTGTTGAAGTTGCTCGTCAGGCTGTCCAGGCCCGCGGATGTCGCGCTGGAGCCGTTCGACGTCGTCGCCGGAGGCGGGGTCGCGGTCGTCGGAGAGGTGGTTGTCATGGCGTCCTCAGATCCGGATATCGACGCCAGAAGTTGCTTGGCGTCGGAGCATGAGTTGCGGGGCGGCGTCGGCTGTGGTGTCGAGCGCCGCCTGGAAGGCGCGGCCACGGAAGGCGGCGCCGGTTTCGGGTTGCTGGTTCTGGGGCTGTCCGCCCCGGCCGCTGTCGCTGGCCACGTCGAAGGACATGCCGCCTGAGAGGTCGAAGCCGGCCTGCTCCATCGCATGCTGCAGTTCGCCGGAGCGGGACTTCAGCTCGGCCGCCGCCTGCGCGGTGTCGAAGGACATGGACGCCGACATCTTGCCGTCGGCGCCGATCGCGATCCGCACGTCCACCTTGCCGAGACCGGCGGGGTCGAGCTGCACGTCGAACTGGCTTGAGCGACCGTCCAGCTTCTTGACGATCTGAGCGGCGAAGTTGGCCACGGTCTGTGGCGAACCGCGCACTTCCGCAGCGGTGGTCTGCGCCAGGAGGACGGGATTGGTGGCGGGCGAGGTCGCCGCAGTCGCCGAGGCGTCGGCGGCTGAGGCCTGGGCCTGGGTGGAGTCCGTCTGGTCGGCCTGGCCTTCGGAGGCTGGGGCCTGAGAGTTGAAGCCCGGACTGGTCTGCTCGCTCGCGGCCTGGGCGATGGCGGCGCCAACGGGCTGCAGCAAATCCGCGGCCCTGGCGTTGGCCGTCGCGGTGGTCGCCACCGCAGAAGGCGCGCCGGGCGCGGACGGCGCCTTGATGGCGTCCACGCGGGTGGACTTCGACGTCGCGCTCGCGGCGACGTCAGCCTGGCCCGCCTGGCCCGCCTGGCCGGCCTGGGGCGCCTGGGGCGCCTGGGCGGCCTGGTTGGACGGGGCCGCTGCGGCCGCGGTCTGGGCCTGGCTTGCCGCGGCCACCGTCGCGGTGGGCGCCGGGTCCGCCGCTGCCGGCGGCGGCGCGGCCGGGGAAGACTCGACCTGCGGTGTCGGGGCGGCGTTGGGGGTCGGGGTTGCCGCAGAGCTCGCCGCGGCCTGCGGCGCCGCAAAGGTGGCGGCGGCCGGAGTCGGTGGCGCAGCGAGGGTGGACGTGGCGGCGGGTGCTGTGGCGGAGGCCTTGACGCCGACGTCGTCGGCAGCTGCCGCGGTTGCGGGCTGGGCGCTCGCCGCGTCGGAGGCCAAAGCCTTGGCCGCCCCGGCGCTGGCGTCGGCGGCGACCTGGGCCGCGGGCGACGCCGCCAGGGTGTTGGCGGCGGTCTGGGTGGCGGTCTGGGTGGCGGTGAATGCGCCGAGGGCGGTGGGCGTCGTAGGGACGGTCGTCGGGGCGGCGGCAGCCTCGGCAGCGGCGCCACCCTGGCTCGACGGGGTCGCCTGCGGCGCTCCGGCGGCGAGTGCGGCCGCGGCCAGGGCCTGGGCAGACCCGGTCGTTGCTACTGTCGCGGTCGTGGCCGTCGTGGCGGTCGTGGCGGTTGTGGCGGAGGTCGCCCCGTCGCCGGCCTTGTCCTTGGTCTTGGCGTCGTCGCTGGCGGTCTTCGCCGTGGGGGCGCCGGGCTTGCCGGCGGTCTTGGTGGTTCCCGCCGTCGCGGCGTCGGCGGTCGCGCCGGTCTCGGCGCCGGAGATCGACGCCAGCATGGCCTCAAACGCGGCGGCCAAGCCCTGCGTCTGGGCGTGGGCCTGGCCTGTCTGCAACCCATTGCTCGCGCCGGCGCCGGTTGCGGCGCTCTGGGCTGCAGCGTTGGTCGGAGCGGGACTGATCGCGACAGGAGACATGCGCTTTGCAGGCCTTGAACTTGGAGGGAGGGGTGGACGCCTGCTGCGCCGGGATCATTCGGGAGACGTGGAGCAACCTTTGCGCCAACTCCGAGATTTGCTGTTTTCGCTGCAGAAAATGGCCATCTGACGGCGCCCTCCGCCGGGGGCGAAGAGCGGAAATTGCCGGGCCGTTCCGCGCGAATGGGGCGTTTCCTGCCGCCCCCGATCAGGCGCCGGCCGCGCCGGGCCTGCCCGTTATTCGCGAACTGGCGCCGGTCTTGCGATTAACCAAGCGAACTCACCGGCCCCAGGAGGGGTCAATGTTGAAAACACAAAAGATTTCCCGGCCCCACGGGCGAGCATTCTGTCATGTCCCGGCAGATTCCGCCGAGCCGTGCGTCAGCCTTTGCCGGGCGGAGGTCGCATAGTCATGTCCTCGCTGTCAGGCATCATGCAATCGGCGTCGTCGGGTCTGCAGGCCGCGCAGGCCGCGCTCAACGCGGTGTCCAACAACATCGCCAACGTCAACACCCCCGGCTACACGCGCGAGACCGTCGTGCAGCAGGAACAGGTGGTGGGCGGCGCCGGCTCCGGCGTCCAGGTGACCGGGGTCCAGCGGGTCACCAACCAGTACCTGCAGGCGGCCAGCCTGAGCGCAGGGTCCGACTCCAGCCGCTACAACGTCTTTTCGCAATTCCTGGATAGCGCCCAGAACCTGTTCGGCAACCCGTCGGCCAGCGATTACTTCTTCAACCAGCCCAACGAGATCGCCGCAGACTTCGCGAGCGCCGCCAACGATCCGTCGTCCAGCCTGCTGCGCGGGCAGGCGGTCACCCAGGTGAGCAATTTCCTCAGTAATGCAAACAGCATCAACACCCAGATCAGCGCGCTCAGCGCGAACGTCGACAGCCAGGTCAACAGCGACGTCGCCCAGGCGAACAGCCTGCTCACCCAGATCGCCGGCCTGAACAACGACATCACGCGCGCCAAGGTCAGCGGCGGCGACGCGACCGGCTCGGAGAACATTCAGGCGCAGTTGCTTACCCAGCTCTCCGGGCTGGTGAACGTGAATGTAAGCGCGCGCGCCCAGGGCGGGGTCTCGGTTCGCTCCTCGGAGGGCGTGCAGCTCGTCGGGGACGGCGGCGCCTCGACGCTGGCCTATAACTCCAGCCCCACGACGCCGGGCTACATTACCGCCGCCACGCCGGGCTCTCCCAACGCGCCGCAGGCGATCACCGTCAACTCGGGCGAGGTCCGCGGCCTGCTGGACCTGCGCAACACCAAGCTGCCGGGGATTTCCGACCAGCTGGGCGAGTTCGTCTCGCGCAGCGCCCAGGCCCTGAACGCCGCCAGCAACGCTTCGACCGCCTCGCCGCCGCCGAGCTCGTTGACCGGGCAGAACACCGGCCTGGATCTGCCGACCGCGGTCAGCGGCTTCAGCGGTCAGAGCACGGTGGCGATCACCAACGCCTCCGGCGTGGTGCAGAAGACGGTGGCCATCGACTTCACCACCGGGACCATGAGCGTCAACGGCGCTCCGGGCGTGGCCTTCACCCCGGCCAATTTCCTGACCCAGTTGAACACCGCCCTGGGCGCGTCCGGGTCGGCCAGCTTCACCAACGGCGCCCTGTCCATCTCGGCCGGCGGTGGGAACGGGGTGGCGATCGACGAGGGCACCTCGCAGAAGGCCGGCGAGGGCTTCTCGCAGTTCTTCGGCATGAACAACCTGGTCACCTCCACGGGCCTGTCGACCTATGACACCGGTCTGTCGGCGAGTGATCCCAACGGCTTCACGCCCGGCGACACGATCACGCTGCAGCTCTCCACGTCCGACGGCCGGCCGCTGAAGCAGGTCACCGTGGCGGTGCCGCCGGCCGGTAGCCCGACCATGGGCGACCTGGTTAATGCGCTGAACAACAATGCGAGCGGCGTCGGCCTCTACGGCGCCTTCACCCTGGATGCGCAGGGCGGGCTGACCTTCACCGGGACGCCGCCGCAGAACGCGCAGCTCTCGGTCGTAGCTGACGGCACGTCGCGCGGCGCCGGCGGACCCTCGATCAGCCAGCTATTCGGTATCGGGACAGCGGCGCGTTCGGCCCGGGCTGGCAGCTATCAGGTCAACCCGACGATAGCGTCCGATCCGACGCAATTGCCGCTTGGAACCCTGAACCTCGGTGTGGCGGCCGGCCAGCCGGCGATCACGCCCGGCGACGGCTCAGGCGCGCTGGCGCTTTCCCAGGTCGGCCAGAACACCACCCTGTTCAAGGCCGCCGGCGACCTCGGCAACGTCACCATGACGCTCAACAACTACGCGGCCCAGTTCAGCGGCTCCATCGGCAGCGACGCCGCCAACGCCGCCAGCCAGTCCTCCAGCGCCACTGCCGTGCAGACCACCGCCAACGCCAAGCTCTCCTCGGTCGAAGGCGTCAACATGGACGAAGAGCTGGTGAACCTGACGACCTTTCAACAGGCCTATTCGGCCAACGCCCGCATGATCCAGGCGACGAAGGACCTCTACGACACCCTGCTGAGCATTCTGCCCTGACCCTGGCCTGACGGCCCGAGCCAGCGACGAAGAGGATTGAACTATGGTCGACCGCGTATCCACCGCCGCAACCTACTCCGCCATCCTGTCCAACCTGATGGCCGCAGAGAACGCCCAGACGCTGGCCGCGAACAAGGTCTCGTCCACCAAGAACGGCACGGACCTGAAGGACTTCGCCAGTCAGGCCGAGACCCTGACGGCGATGCAGTCGGTCGATGCCCGGATCACCAACTATCAGTCCCAGAACACCGTAATCGCCGCCAAGCTGAACACCCAGGATCAGGCGCTGACCTCGGTCGCCGGCGCCGCCACGGACGTCCGCACGGCCATCGCCAATGCGCTGGCCAGCGGCAGTGGCGACACGCTGATGCAGGAGGTGCAAAGCCAGTTCCAGACCGCGGTCAGCGGCCTGAACACCCAGTTCGATGGCAAATACCTGTTCTCCGGCGGCCAGATCAACACCCCCCCGGTCTCCGCCACCCAGCTCACCGACCTCACCGCCGGTCCGCCGATCTCCAGCTTTTTCCAGAACGACAACACGCAGGTCCAGGCCAAGCTCTCTGACACCACCACCGTCACCACCGGCCAGCTCGCCAGCACCCTGGCCACACCGATGATGACCGCCTTCCAGGCGATTCAGGCCTTCAACGCCGGTCCGAACGGCCCGCTGAGCGGCCCGCTCACCGCCACCCAGCAGGCGTTTCTCACCACCGCCATGACGGGCTGGGCGCAGATCGGCACCGACCTAACCACGGCGACGGCCCAGAACGGCCTCGTCCAGCAGCAGGTGGATACGGCGTCGACCAACCTCGCCACCCAGCAGACCACGCTGACCAGCATGATTGGCAACATCACCGACGCCGACATGGCCAAGGCGGCCACCGACCTCTCCAACGCCCAGCTCTCCGTGCAGGCCTCGGCCAAGGTGCTGCAGGCGCTGCAAAGCTCCTCGCTCCTGACCCTGCTGCCGATCGCCTGATGCGTCCGCCCTCCCCATAGCGGGGCGAGATGGCTATATGGGCGCGATGAACGCGCCGGTCCTCTCCGCGGGAAAGCTCAGCGACGGCCTGATCGAGGCCGCGCGCGATGCTGTGCGCCTGCCCGCCGGCGCACGCATTGTCGCCGCCATGTCCGGTGGCGTGGACTCGACCGTCACCGCCGCTCTGCTGGCCCGCGCCGGCTATGACGTGGTGGGCGTGACCCTTCAGCTCTACGACCACGGCGCGGCGATCCAGAAGAAGGGCGCCTGCTGCGCCGGCCAGGACATCCACGACGCCCGCACCGCGGCGGAGAGCCTGGGCGTGCCGCACTACGTCCTCGACTACGAAAGTCGCTTCAAGGCGCAGGTCATCGAGGACTTCGCCGACGCCTACCTGCGCGGCGAGACGCCGATCCCCTGCGTGCGTTGCAACCAGACGGTCAAGTTCCGCGACCTGCTGGATGTCGCCCGCGACCTGGGCGCCGAGGCGATGGCCACCGGACACTATGTGCGCCGCGAGGTCGGCCCCGCCGGTCCGCAGCTGCACTGCGCCGCCGACGCCAACCGCGACCAGTCCTACTTCCTTTTCGCCACCACGACGGAACAGCTTGCTTACCTGCGCTTCCCGCTGGGCGCCCTGCCCAAGCCCGCCGTGCGCGCCGCCGCTGCCGAGCTGGGCCTGGCTGTGGCCGACAAGCCGGACAGCCAGGACATCTGCTTCGTCCCGGAGGGCCGCTACACCACGGTCATCGACCGCCTGCGGCCGCAGGGCGCCGTGCCCGGCGACATCGTCCACCTGGATGGTCGCGTGCTGGGCCGCCACGAGGGTGTCACCCGCTACACCATCGGCCAGCGCCGCGGACTGAACGTCGCTGTGGGCGATCCGCTGTTCGTGGTCCGCATCGACGCCGACAGCCGCCAGGTGGTGGTGGGCCCGCGCGAGGCGCTGCTGACCCACAGCCTGATCCTGAAGGAATCAAACTGGATCGGCGACGGCCCCTCCATCGAGGCCGCCTGCGCCGAGGGCCGCCCGGTCCTGGCCCGGGTGCGCTCCACCCGCGAGCCCGCGCCCGGCCGGCTGGCCAAGGTCGACGGCCAGCCCTCCGTCGTCTTCGACGCCCCCGAAGAAGGCGTCGCCCCTGGGCAGGCCTGCGCCCTCTACGCCCCCGAAGCCGACAGTCGCGTCCTCGGCGGTGGCTTCATCGCGGGGACCGTGCGGGCGAACTTCTGACCCGCTTGCGTGTTCTCCCCGCAAAGGAGACGCCCATGCCCGCCAAGAAGTGGATCGCCGGCGCGACCAAGCACAAAGGCAAGCTGCACGAGGCCCTGCACGTCCCGAAGGACGAGAAGATCCCGGCCGCAAAACTCCAGGCCGCCGCCAAGAAAGGCGGCAAGGTCGGCAAGGAAGCGCGGCTGGCGGAGACCCTGAAGGGGCTCAATCACAAACACTCATAACCCCGCTCATCCCGGCGAAAGGACCTGACGTTTCCAGCCATTTGATTTCGTGGAAAAAGGGGGCCTATTCTGCCTGTGTAGGAAGTGTGCAGGAAGTGTCCTGCACAGGCCAGGCAAAAGCGGCCAGCCTTGGCAATTCCTAGCGATTCCCGCAACGGCTGGCGACAGCTTGTTGCGATTCCCTGAGGGCCAGTTGGCAAGGAAGTCCGGGTCCGGGTGGCGGCGGGCCGGAGCCCGCCGCTGCTGGGAAGGCGGGTCATGCGGCGCCCGCTTCGGGCCGGGGATCGATGCCCGCAGGACGATCCGGCCGGTGAGTGGGACCGCATCGCAGTTGAGGTTGAAGACCTTGCCGTCCTTGTTGTCGAGGCCTCCACCGCCGTGCGCCAGGCCGAGGTCACCGCCGCCCGGACCATGATCGAGCGGGTGCGCGAGCAACATGATCTCTCGCCCCATCGGCTGGCCGCCGACACGGCCTATGGATCGGCCGAAATGCTCGACTGGCTGGTCAACGAGCAGGGTGTCGAGCCGCACATCCCGGTGATGGATAAGTCCAACCGCGAGGACGGGACCTTCCCCCACAGCGACTTCGCATACGACCAGGCGGGCGATCTCTACCGCTGTCCCGGTGGCAAGGAGCTGAAGCGAAATCGCCGCGCGTTCTCGGAGCCCAGGATCGCCCTGCCGCTCGACGACACCCACCGCTACCGGACGACCAAGGCCGAGTGCGACGCCTGCGCACTCAGGAGTCAGTGCTGCCCGAACACGCCCGTGCGCAAGGTGACCCGCCCGATCTACGAGGCCGCCAGGGACGTCGCCCGCGACATCGCCAAGACCGATGCCTACGTCACTTCCAGGAGCGAACGGAAGAAGGTCGAGATGCTCTTCGCCCACCTCAAGCGCATCCTGAAGCTCGACCGGCTGCGCCTACGCCGTCCCTGCGGCGCCCGAGACGAGTTCCACCTCGCAGTCACCGCCCAAAACCTCCGCAAACTCGCCAAGCTCATCCCGCCAGCCGCGCCAGCGATCGCCTGAGGAGCAGCTGTGCCTGCGCGCCCTCTACCTGTCGCCCGATCAAGTTCCGCCTTTTTCAACACGGGGTAATGGAGCGGTTGCTCTTCACCGCCGGCCGGCAAAGATCGGCTGGTCCCGCAAACAGAGGAGAGCGAGAATGGACTACTTTGCCGGTCTGGATGTCTCGATGGAGGAGACCAGTATCTGCGTCGTCGACTGCGAGGGGATCGTGGTGCACGAGGCGAAGGCCGCATCGACGCCGGAAGCGATCTGTTCGGCGCTGGGTAGAGCGGATCGCACTCGCTCGGCGGCTGGCGATCATCATGCACGCCATGCTCAAGCGCGGTACGGACTTCGTGGCCGCCTGAGCCGGGCGACCCGACCGACAGGAGACCGAAACGAGCTCCCGAGCGGAGCGACGCCAGGGGATGGGGTGGGAGACGGCGCCGATTTTGTAGCAGCGGCCGACTCGTCGACTGACTGCGGTTTCAACCGAGCCGCCCCACCCAAGCTGATCCCATCAAGCGCCGGATGAGCGCGCAGAGAACGCAGGCACCCTAAGCGTCAATCAGCTCAGGACCGAGCAGCCGCACATTGACCCATTAGAGAACAAAATCGGCGCGCGACGGATTTCGGACATGCATGGGGCGGCAGGCTAGGGAATCTTGATCAGCAGCCCCGCGCTGACCGCCAGCGACTGCTGATCTCCACGAGCGAAGCTATAGCCATAGCTGGGTTCGAGGAACCAACCGAAGCGGCTCTTTGGGCGGGGCCAGAACATGAAATCGAGCACGGCCTCGGCACCCATGGTGTCCTTGGTCTTCCCGTTCTCAACGACATGGCTCCAGGACGGTCCGACGCCCGCCATAAACTCGACGGTCTTGGATAGGGTCCAAGGCTTCTTGAACAGGAAGTCGGCCTCCCACTCGGGTCGGCCATGCCTCACCTGCGGATTGATTCCAGCCTCAAGTTCCAACACGTCGTCGATGGGGGTGATCTCCACAGCGAGGTTGGGCGTCCATGAGGTCTTGCTGTCCTTCAGGCCCCGCTCGGCGCTCGCGCCGACCTCGACCACGGCGGCGGGCTCCTTCTCTTCCGACTGAGCCATGGCGGCGTCGCCCCACGCGACGAGAAAGGCAGCCACGAGCGCCAGTTTGAATCTGTGCAAGAGTTCCTCCAGCCCGCCACCGAACCCCTGCCTATCGCAGCGACCGGGCGATGCCCAGCGCAAGAGTCGGCCCATGCCCCTGCAAGGCGGACGCTCGCGGCTTCATGCCCCGGCCAAGCGAGAGCGGTCGCAGCTCTGCGCCGCCTCGCGCACCAGCACGGTCCCGGCGTTGGCGATGGCCTGACCCTGCTGCTCGGGAGTCAGGCGCAACGCTGGCGACTGAAGCACCGTCTCAAGCTGCTCGCCGAGCTCAGCTGTGCATGCCCTGGAGCACGAAGTCGGCGTGCTTGACCGTGTTTACGTGACCGTAGTGCTATTCGATCATCTTGACCGAGGTCCCCATCTGCTCGGCCAGGAAATACACGCCACACCCTCGGCGAGCCTGAAGGTCGCGTAGGTGTGCCGGAAGCCATAGGTGGAGCGGGGACCGCCCGATGCACCCACCCGCAGCTTGGCCTTGATCAGAAGGTCCTCGATCAGGGCTTGATAGAGGGACTTGGCGGGCTGCCCGGTGACGGTGGTGAACAACCTGTCCTCTGGCCGGAACACGACTTCCGGCGCCTTGGCGCCTTCATCATTCTTCGCCGCGTCATCCTTCGCCGTCTTCGCCGCCTTCGCCTTCGCCGCGTCGCGCCGATATTTTCGCGTGGCTTCGCGGATGCGCTCGAAGTAGTCGCCTACGCTCTTGGGCGCGACCAGCTTGCGCGCCTTGCCCTTGCCCTGGACGAACATCACGACCAGCTCCTGCCCCTCTCGGTCGGCCCCGGTGGTGATGTCGCGCCAGCGCAGGTTCTTGGCCTCGGACGGGCGCATGCCGGTGTTGCACATGATCAGGATGAAATTGTAGGCGACCGTCCGATACCAGGTGCTGGACGTCCGGGACGCCGCCTTGACCCACGACCGGCCCACGGTGTGGAGATGGCGGTATTCCTCCAGGGTGAACCCATACCGCCGCATGGTCTTGAGCTTGGGGCGGTCGTCGAAACGCTGGCTGGCGGGCACATACCGCTTCTTGATCGCGTGGTTCATCACCGCCCCGAAGACCGACATCTCGAAGCGGATGGTCGCATCGCTGATAAAGGCTACCGTCCGGCTCTCGGTTGGCGCGGCGGCGGAGGCCGCTGGCCGAGGCTTGCTGAAGCCTCGCGCCTCCATGGCCCTGGCGCGCGCGGCGGCTTCGCGGGCGTCTAGGTGCGCGGCCTTCTCAGCTGAGATTTCGCGCACGCCGTTACGCGTGTTGCGGCCTGCGCCGTTCTCGCGACGCCAAGCGGGATAGCCGGCCCAGAGTTCGTCGCCGATCAGATGCGCCTGGGTCGATCCCACATAGGCTTCCAGGGCGCGTTCGATCACCGCCTTGATCTTCTTCGGGCGTTCCGCGCTGATCTCGCCGCGCTTCGAACGGGCCTCCTGCGTTGCCAGATATTCCTTCGCCACCACAGGGAACGGGTGATTGAGCACCGGCACGTCGTGCTTGAGCGCTGAAGCGCACGTCGGTGTCTTGGTCGAAGGCCTTCTCGCGGGCCGCATTGATGTCAGCGGTCTTGAGGGAGATCGTCTTGTCGCGGTCATCCTTGGGCAGCTTGACGCGGCAGTAGAAATTGCGATGGTCCACGTCCGCGCGCCGGAAGATGATGAGGCCCGGCTTGAGCACTTCCTTGTCGGTCACAAACGCCATGACAAACCTCGAACTGTGCAGATTCCGTGCAGGTCGCGGCGCTAAGTCATTGGTTCGCCGTGGCTGTGCATGGATTGTGTGGGAAAAATATAGACAAAATACCGATAGAAAACAACAACATAATCAATATCGCTCATCCCGGCTTTCGTCGGGATGAGCGGATGAATATATGGTCCCTGTGAACACCCAGCCCTCCGACCCCGTCGTCATCGCCAGCTATGCCCGCACCCCGATGGGCGGCTTCCAAGGGGTGTTCGCGCCGGTGAAGGCCACCGACCTGGGCGCCGCCGCCGTGCGCGCCGCGGTCGACCGCGCCAAGGCGCCCGCCGAAGCCATCGAGCAGATCTTCATGGGCTGCGTCCTGCCGGGGGGGCTCGGCCAGGCGCCGGCGCGCCAGGCGGCGATCGGCGCGGGCCTGCCCAAGTCGGTAGAGGCCACCACCGTCAACAAGATGTGCGGTTCGGGCATGCAGGCCGCGATCATGGCCCATGATGCCCTGGCCGCCGGCAGCGCCCACATCATTGTGGCGGGCGGCATGGAGAGCATGTCCAACGCCCCCTACCTGCTGACCAAGCACCGCGCCGGCGCCCGCATCGGCCACGACAGCACCTATGACAGCATGTACCTCGACGGCCTTGAGGACGCCTACGAACCCGGTCGGCTGATGGGGTCCTTCGCCGAGGAAACCGCCAAGCAGTACCAGTTCACCCGCGAGGCGATGGACGAGTTCGCCATCTCTTCGCTCACCCGCGCCAAGGCGGCCAGCGAGAGCGGCGCCTTCGCCCGCGAGATCGTCCCCTTCGAGGTGGTCACCCGCAAGGGCGCGGTGCTCATCGACACCGACGAACAGCCCGCCAAAGCCGACCCGGCCAAGATCCCCACCCTGAAGCCGGCCTTCGCCAAGGACGGCGGCATCACCGCGGCCAACGCCTCGTCGATCAGCGACGGCGCCGCGGCCCTGGTGATGACCCGCGAGAGCGTCGCCCGCAAACTGGGCATGACCATCGTCGCCAGGGTCGCCGCCCACGCGGCCCACGCCCACGAGCCCGGTCTCTTCACCACCGCGCCTGTGCCGGCCATCAGCAAGTGCCTGAAGCGGGCCGGCTGGAGCGTCGCCGACGTTGACCTGTTCGAGGTCAACGAGGCCTTCGCCGTGGTCGCCATGATCGCCGAGCGCGACCTCGGCATCGACCGGGCGAAGCTCAACGTCAACGGCGGCGCCTGCGCGCTGGGCCACCCCATCGGCGCCTCGGGCGCGCGCATCCTCGCCACCCTGCTCTCCGCCCTCGAAGCCCGAGGCGGCAAGCGTGGCGTCGCCGCCCTCTGCATCGGCGGCGGCGAAGCCACGGCGATGGCGGTGGAGTTGGCGTAGAGAGAGGCTCCCCCGTTGCTCCCGCCGCTGTGCGGGGAAGGTAGACCTCGCCTAAGGCTTCGGCGCTTCCATCTGCTTCTTCATCTCCATCGCCTGGGCGCGCATGCGGGCGATGTCGGCGGAGGTCATCTTGCCGCCGGCGCCCCCTCTGCTCGTGGCGTCGGCCACGTTGAACTTTATCCCGCCGGGCAACATCATGTCGCCGGCCTTCATGTCGGCCGGGCAGGGGCCCTTCCAGCTGGCCGCGATGGAGATCTTGTGCGCGCCGTTGGCCTGCGGCATCGGCGAGCCGGCCGTCGTCGAGGTCACGTCCACGGTGTAGCGTGAGCCGAAGTCGCCGCTGACCACCCCGTCCGAGGTCACCGTGCCGCTCTCGCCCATGGCGCAGACCGCGTGGAAGTCATAGCCGCCGCCCAGGTGGCGGGTGATCTTCTCCTCGGCGCACTGCGACTTGCCGTTCTGGCTGCCCCAGACCTTCATTTTCTGGTCCAGCGCCGCGTCGAGGCACATGCTGACGGTCTGGTGCATTTTCTCGGAGGTGACCGTCTGCTCCCACAGCCCCGCCTTGCGCGAAGGCAGGCTCATCGGGCCCGCAGGCGGCGCAGGCGCCGGCGCGCTGGCTGTAGCCGGCGGCGAGCTTCCGGTGGCGGCTGTCTCGGTCTTCTTGGAGCAGGCCGTCAGCGCCAGAACCGCCGCGCCGCAGATCAGGATCGCGCGTTTCATCTTGAACCTCCCAGCCCAATGCCCAGTGTAAGGGGGAGGCTAGGGCCGAAGCCACCCCAGGAGAACCCCGTTATGTCGGAGTTGCGCGACACCGGCGCCCGCTACGAAATGGACGAGCAGGACGCCACCTCCTACGCGGAATACCACCGCGAGGGGGACCGCCTCTATATCGACTATGTCTTCGCGCCGCCGGCCTTGCGCGGCACAGGCGCCTCAGGCCGCTTGATGGCCGCGCTCAGCGCCGACGCCCGCGCCAAACATCTGAACATCACCCCCATCTGCGGCTACGCCGCCGCCTGGCTCCGGCGGAGCGAGGAATTCGGGGATCTGGTGGGGTAGGGGCCTCCCCCGCCACCCACTCATATTCCGCTCGTCCCGGCAAAAGCCGGGATTCAAGCCGAGTCAGCGATGTCGCAAAGCGCCGGGGTCGAACGGCCAGCCCGCTTGGGTCCCGGCTTTCGCCGGGACATTCGGGCGTCTTGGTCCTCACGCCCGCGCAGTGATCGCTTCCAACGTCTGCACACGCGCCGAACAGTCCTCGACGAACCGCCGCGCCAGGTCGCGGACGCCGGCCGGATAGGCCTCGCCGCCCTCGGCGATCTCGGCGGCCAGTTTCTCCGCGTCGGACATGGCCGCGATCAGCGAGCCGATGTGATCCTTGGCGAGTTGACGTGCCTCGGCCTGAAGTCGACGAACATGTTCGGCGACGGTTTCGGCCCGAGCGATTTCGGGCCTTACAGCTTTAAGGTCGTTGTCCGCGACCACGGAGAGGGGCGGTGACATGCGGTAATACCTCAAATCCCTAGCCTCAGGTCTTGAGCGCCCGTCGTTCACCATGAACGCCTGAGAAGCGACCCCGGCCTGTTGTTTCGAATACGGACGAACACAGCACAGGTTCCCTGACGGCTGCATGAACGGCGCCGGTTGTTGCTAGGGTGGGGATTGGGGGCCACAGCGGGGCGCCGAGCGGAGTGCGTGGCCGCTACAACCGCCCCTTGCGGAACCGCTCGGCCGCCTCGGCGCGGGCCTCGGCCTTGACGCGCTTAACGGCGCCGCGGTCGACGTCCTCCCCGGGGGCGGTGAGGATCTCGTTGGCGAACTCCAGGTCGAGCATCTTCAGGCGCTTGATCTCGTCGCGCAGTCGCGCGGCTTCCTCGAATTCCAGGTTGGAGGCGGCGGCCCTCATGCGGCCTTCGAGGTCGCGGAGCGTGGCCTTGAAATTGTCGCCCAGGAACGGCTTGGAGCCGTCCTCGGCGACGCCCACCGGCACGGTGACGCGGTCCTTCTCGTAGGGCGAGGCCAGGATGTCCTTGATGCGGCTCTTGATGCTGGCGGGCGTAATGGCGTGCTCGGCGTTGTACTCTTCCTGCTTCTCCCGGCGGCGCCTGGTCTCGGCCATGGCGCGTTCCATGGAGCCGGTGACGCTGTCGGCGTAGAGGATCACCCGGCCGTCGACGTTACGGGCGGCGCGGCCGATGGTCTGGATCAGCGAGGTTTCCGAGCGCAGGAAGCCTTCCTTGTCGGCGTCGAGGATGGCCACCAGGCCGCACTCAGGGATGTCCAGGCCCTCGCGCAGCAGGTTGATTCCAACCAGGGCGTCGAAGGCGCCCAGGCGCAGGTCTCGGATGATCTCGATCCGCTCCAGGGTGTCCACGTCGGAGTGCATGTAGCGCACGCGCAAGCCCTGCTCGTGCATGTACTCGGTCAGGTCCTCGGCCATCTTCTTGGTCAGGACGGTGATCAGCGAGCGGTAGCCCGCCTTGGCCACCTGACGCACCTGGTCGATCACGTCGTCGACCTGACTGAAGCCGTCCTTGGAGACCGGCTTGATCTCCACCGGCGGGTCGATCAGGCCGGTGGGGCGGATCACCTGCTCGGTGAACACCCCGCCGGTGCGCTCCATCTCCCAGGGGCCGGGGGTGGCCGAGACATGCACCGTGTCCGGGCGCATGGCCTCCCACTCCTCGAACTTGAGGGGGCGGTTGTCCATGGCGCTGGGCAGGCGGAAACCGTACTCGGCGAGGGTGAATTTGCGCCGGTAGTCGCCGCGGTACATGCCCCCGATCTGCGGCACGGTCTGGTGGCTTTCATCCACGAACAGGAGCGCGTTTTCGGGGATGTATTCGAAGAAGGTCGGCGGCGGCTCGCCCTGGCGGCGGCCGGTCAGGTAGCGGCTGTAGTTCTCGATGCCCGCGCAGGAGCCGGTGGCCTGGATCATCTCCAGGTCGAAGGTGGTGCGCTGTTCGAGGCGCTGAGCTTCCAGCAGCTTGCCCTCGGCCACCATCCACTCCAGGCGTTCCTTCAACTCGTCCTTGATCTGGGTGATCGCCTGGTTGAGCGTCGGCCTGGGCGTGACGTAGTGGGAGTTGGCGTAGATCTTCACGCCCTTCAGGTCGGCGGTCTTCTTGCCGGTCAGCGGGTCGAATTCGGTGATCGCCTCGATGACGTCGCCGAACAGGCTGATCCGCCAGGCGCGGTCCTCGTAGTGGGCGGGGAAGATCTCGATGGTGTCGCCGCGGCGGCGGAAGGTCCCGCGCTCGAAGGCCTGATCGTTGCGCTTGTATTGCTGGGCCACCAGGTCGGCCATCAGCTTCTTCTCGTCGAGCCGTTGGCCCGGCTCCAGCGTGAAGGTCATGGCCGTGTAGGTCTCGACCGAGCCGATGCCGTAGATGCAGGAAACCGAGGCGACCACGATCACGTCGTCGCGCTCCAGGATCGCCCGGGTCGCCGAGTGGCGCATGCGGTCGATCTGCTCGTTAATCGATGAGTCCTTCTCGATGTAGGTGTCGGTTCGCGGCACATAGGCCTCGGGCTGGTAGTAATCGTAGTAGGAAACGAAGAACTCGACGGCGTTTTCGGGAAAGAAGCTCTTGAATTCGCTGTAGAGCTGGGCGGCCAGCGTCTTGTTGGGGGCCAGGATCAGGGCCGGGCGCTGGGTCAGCTCGATCACCTTGGCCATGGTGAAGGTCTTGCCCGAGCCGGTGACGCCCAGCAGCACCTGGTCGTGCTCGCGGGCGTTGACGCCGGCCACCAGCTCCGGGATGGCGGTCAGCTGATCGCCGGCGGGTTCGTAGTCGCTGACCAGCTTGAAGGTCTGGCCGCCCTCGGACTTAGCGGGCCGGTCCGGCCGGTGCGGCTTCCACAGCAGCGGCATGGTGTTCTCGTCGTAGTCGAACGAGGCCGACATGTCGGCGACGCCGGCGGGCGTCGAGGCGGACGTGGTCGTGGAGCGGGGCACGGCCGCAAGGTAGGTCTTCGCTCGGGCGAACGCCAGACCGTCGGCCGCGGCTGCTGACAGCAGGCTGTCAGCAGGATTGGCGCCGGCTGGCGGAACGGCTGAGGGGCGGCGTTGACGGCGGCGAACGGCGCGTCGAGCTTGGGCTCCGGCGCGCGGGAGGAGCGGAGTTTCAAATGCCCAAGGACCACCTCGACGCCGAAGCGATCCGCGCCGCCCACGGCGTGCTGGAGGCCTTCATGACGGCCTTCAACGCCCGCGACATCGCGGCCTGGGAGGACACGTTCAACTTCCCCAGCGTGCGGCTGGCCAGCCAGGGCCTGGTGATCATCAACAAGGGCGACGCGACGTCCGAGCGCTTCACCACCGGGGCGCTGGCGGAATGGGATCACTCCGCCTGGGACCGTCGCGAGGTAATCCATGCCGGTCCCGACAAGGTGCACATCGACACCCGCTTCACCCGCTACCGCAAGGACGGCTCGGTGATCGGCGGGTTCGACTCGATCTACGTCGTCACCCGCCAGGACGGCCACTGGGGCATCAAGATCCGGTCGAGCTTCGCGCCCTAGCGGCGCGCGTTCAACCAGTCCTTCACCGTCCGGTCGACCAGATCCTGGGCGTCGTGCTGCACGAAGTGGCCGGCGGTGGGGATCATCAGGATCGTGGTGTCTGAAGTGACGTGGTCCCAGGTGCCGTTGTGGCCGGCGGCGTTCAGGGCGGTGTCCTTCATGCCGTGGATCACCAGCACCGGCACATTGATCGGCGGGGTCTGCGGGGGTGGGGCGGCGCTGTCGCCGACGCCCTTGGGATAGTTGGCGCGATAGTAGTTCATCATGGCGCCGAAGTCGGAGCGCTTGAACGCCTCGACGTAGCCGGCCTTCTCTGCCGGGTCCTTGACCCAGCCGGCCAGGCCCTCGGCGGTGAGGTTCTTCTCCGAGGCTTCCTTCTGGAAGTTGCGGGCATAGTTGGAGCCGGCCTGCTGGGCTTTGTTGGTGGCCATCTCGCGGGCCATGCCGGCCGGGTGAGGCACGGCCATGATGACGAGCTTGTTGACCAGGTCGGGGCGGAAAAAGGTCGTCTGCCAGCTGATCGCTGCGCCCCAGTCGTGGCCGATCAGGATGGTGTTGGTCTGGCCCTCGGCCTTCACGACCGCAGCGATGTCGCCGATCAGGTTGGGCATGGCGTAGGCGGCCTCGCCCTGCGGCTTGTCGGAGAGGTTGTAGCCGCGCATGTCGAGCGCGGCGGTGCGGTAGCCGGCGGCCGACAGGGTCGCCATCAGCGGCTTCCATGTCGCCCAATAGTCCGGGAAGCCGTGGACCAGAACCACCAGCGGGCCCTTGCCTTCGGTGACGTAGTGGATCTTCACCGCGCCGTTCTGGACGTAGTGATCCTCCAGCTTGGCCGCGGGCGCCGCGTTGGCCGCCAGGGCCAGGGTCATCGCCACGGCCATCACGCCGGCGAAGGTGATCTTGCGCATCTCTGGAAGCCTCCCGTTTGGGAGACCCTAGCACCGCTTACGCCGTAAGCGGAAGTTCGCCGATCATGAAGCTGTGGCGCAGCTCCGCACCCTCTCCCAGTCCCTCAGGAGACTGTACGGACGCGCCCTGGCTGAGGAGGGCCCAGCCTAGCTGTGCGGCTTGGCGTCGCCTTCCTGGATGTGGCCCGCCACGGCCCCAGCCGCGCCGCCGACCGCCGCGCCCACCGGGCCGCCGACCACCGCACCGGCGACCGCGCCGGCGCCGGCCTTTTCCTCTGTGCTGCTGCTGCAGGCGCCGAGGCTCATCAGGCCGGCGGCGACGACGATCAGGCAAAGTGTCTTGCGCATGGTTAAGTCTCCAAACGGGGTGTGTCGGCCAGACAAACGGAACGGCGCCGCTTCGGTTCCTGAGTGGCCACGAAAGCGCCCGAGCAAGGTCCAAGACTGGCCCGTGTTTTGCGGTCAGAAACGCCGACGGTTCAGAAGGGAACAACCGGCGTCGGAGGGCTCAGCTTTTGTTGCAACGCAATAGAAGCTTGCCAAATCAGCCGAACTTGTTCATACGCTCTTTACCAATTGCCGTCGCCCACCCCAAACGAGTCCCGGGTGGGCCTGCCAGCGATCACTGCCAGCAAGAGCAGGGGCGATCGCGGCGACAATGTCGGGGGGCCAGAGTCGCCCTCGCCGTGTAGGACACGACTGTTTTGTTTGTAGGAACGCAGGGCAGCGCCAATCGGCGCTGGCTGATGAGCGCCGCTTTGATGGGCTCCAGCTTCGGCTTGGCCCTAGGCGCGACCTATCTGATCGGCGGCATGGCCCAGGCCATCGGCGATCATCACCGGGCGGCGCGGATCGCCCAGGCGGCCGGAGGCGGCTTCTCGGAAACCATGTTGCAGCGCGAAATGGATCGCATGGATCCGGCCGCGTTGCGGGTGGCCCGGACGCACGACGCCTTCGCGGCCGACGCGCAACCCGACATCGATCAGGCCTGGCCATCTCGTCCCGACGAACGGGCGCCGATCGGCCGACGCGCCACGCCCCTGGACAGCGCCCGAGAGCTCGATTGCTTGACCCAGGCGGTCTATTTCGAGGCCCGCGGCGAGACCCTACGGGGCCAGGCCGCGGTCGCCCAGGTGGTGCTGAACCGCGTCGCCAACCCGAGCTTTCCGAAGACCGTCTGCGGCGTGGTTTTCCAGGGCGCAGCCACGCATGGCTGCCAGTTCAGCTTCGCCTGCGACGGCTCCATGCGCCATGGCCGCGAGGCCGACGCCTGGGATCGCGCCCGCCAGGTGGCTGAGCGCGCGCTCTCCGGCGTACGGCTGGCCAACATCGGCTCGGCGACCCACTTCCACACCATCGATGTCCAGCCAGACTGGGGGCCGCAGATGCTGCGCGTCGCCCAGGTGGGACTGCACGTCTTCTACCGCTTCAATCCGCACGCGCCGCTTGACCGGCCGCAGGACCGCGGCCTGCTGACCAGCCTTCCCGCCGGGCCGGGGGAAAACCTTCGCCTAGCCACCGCCGTCATGGCGAAGGCTTCCGACGTGACCGTGGCGGCCAGCGGCCTGGTCCCGGCCGCGCCTGCGGCGGAGCCCAAGTCCATCGCGGCGAAGGCGGCGGATACGATCGCAAAGGCGGGCGAGTTGGCGGTTCCGCAACTGCCGGCGGAATCCTGACGGCCGCGCGGCTGCGCCCGGGGTAGCAGCGCCGCCTGGCGCCTCCGCAACGCCACCGTTGTCGCGCCGGCTGGCGTACCTGGGTTATGAATCGGGGGAATCGGCGTTGGGGGCGCGAGATCGTGAGCACGGCTGAATTCACTGACGTCGAGAAACGGGTCACGCTTTGGGGCGTCGCCATCGTCTTCCTGCTGTCGGCGCTCGACCAGACGATCGTGGCGACGGCCATGCCGCGGATCATCTCCGAGCTGAACGGCCTGGCGCTCTACAGCTGGGTGACAACGGCCTACCTTCTATCGTCCACGGTGATGGTTCCCATCTGGGGCAAGCTCGGCGATCTCTTCGGGCGCAAGCCCGTTCTGCTGGCCGGGATCCTGTTCTTTCTGGGCGGTTCGTGGCTCTCGGGGCTCTCCGGCGAGTTCGGGTCGCTGCCGCTGATCGGCGGCGGCATGGTGCAGCTCATCGTCTTCCGCGCCATCCAGGGGATCGGCGGCGGGGCGCTGTTCACGACCGCCTTCGCGATCATCGGCGACCTCTATCCGCCACGCGAGCGGGGCAAGGTCGGCGGCATGTTCGGCGCGGTGTTCGGGCTCGCCAGCACGATCGGCCCTCTGATCGGCGGCTACTTCACCGACCACGGCACGGTGACGCTGGCGGGACATGTGGTCGCCGGCTGGC
>DASRRU010000171.1:0-10759 GCA_035656795.1 Phenylobacterium sp.
CCGCGCCCATCCCGGCCGACGCGCCGGTGACCAGCGCCAGCCGGCGCGTCGGTTCAGCGCGTTGTGCTGACATGCTCACATTCCCGCCTGCGGCATGAGCGCAGCTTGTGCGCCGGTAACCTTCCGGTCAAATGCCCGCTGCATTATCGAATAGAATCAGTACGGGCAGTCGGGGAACCAGCATGGTCGCAGCCCTGTCGATCGACCTCATCCAGGCCACGGTGCAGGTCGAGCAGCCGCTGGGCGACGGCACGCGCACGGTCGGCACCGGCTTCCTGATCTCCGACCCCACCCCGGACGGCAAGCCGCGCACGGTGCTGGTCACCGCCAACCACGTGTTCCGCAAGATGCCGGGCGCCTTCGCCACGGTGGGTTTCCGCACCGAGAACGCGGACGGCTCGTGGCGCTATACGCCGGCCACGCTGAAGATCCGCGACGGCGACAAGGAGCTCTGGATCCACCATCCGGACCGCGACGTGGCGGTGATAACGATCGACGCGCCGGCCGCCTTCGCCAAGGCGGCGCTGCCGGAGGACTGGCTGGGCGGCGACGACACCTTCACCAAGTACCAGGTGACGCCGGGCGACGCGATGATGGCGCTGGGCTTCCCGGAGGGGCTGTCGGCCAACGCGGCGGGCTTCCCGATCCTGCGCTCCGGCCGCGTCGCCTCGTTCCCGCTGGCGCCGTCGAACGCCTTCCCGACCTTCCTGCTCGACTTCGCGGTCTTCCCCGGCAACTCCGGCGGTCCGGTGTTCATGAGCGAGGAAGCCCACCGCCGGCCTGGGACCGACGCCCCGCCGCAGGACGTCGAATTCATCGCCGGCCTCTTGACCCAGCAGGTCGAGCTGAACAGCGAGCGCCTGGGCATCGGCATCGTCACCAACGCCCGGTTCATCCGCGAGACCATCGGCCTGATCCGGGACCCCAACGCCCCGGTTACCGACGTCGCCGCAAACGAGGGCGCGATCTCCGGCGCCAAGGCCGCGTCCGCCGAGGAAGCCGCCCGGCCGGAATAGGGCTTCGACCGGCGCTGGACTGACGCGCGCCACCAAGGCCCTATCCCGGCTGACTTGAATCCAGTCAGCCGGGATCAGCAGGCCCTCGGCGCTGCTATTGCGGTGTCACCTTGGTGGTGGTCGTGACCTGATCCGTAGGCGCGGGCGCAGCGGCGTTGGTCGTGGTGGTCGTGGTGCGCCGGGTCGTCCGCGTCGTGGCATGGTGGACCGGGTGCTGGGTCGTCACGGTCGTCTCGACCTGCGGGGCGGGGGGCGGCGTCTGGGCGGCCAAGGTCGCGGCGTTGCGCGCAGCGGCTGCGTCAGCCGCAGAGGCGGCGGCGGCCTGCTGAGCGGCGTCGGCGCGCGAATTGGCTTCCGCGGCCTGTTGCTGAGCGGCGGCCGCCTGATCCTGGGCCGAGACCGCCTGGCTTCGCGCGGCGGCGATCTGGTCGCGGGCCGCGTCCACCGTGGCCCTCTGGTTTTCGTGCGCCAAAGCCAGGGCGGCGTCCTTGTGCTGCTGCGAAATCCCGATCGCGGTGTCGGCGAGCTGCGATGCGCGGATCGCCGCCTGGATCGCCTCCTTGCGGTGGTCGTTGTCGTAGTCCTCCCTGGCGCTGGCCAGGGCCGCCCGCGCGTCAGCCGTGTCGCGCGGCGCTTCCGTGGTGGCGCCGAGGGACTCGGCAGTGTGGATCTTCGCTTCCGCGGCCGCAATGGCTTCGCGGGCGCGTTCGGTCGTGCCGGCCGCCGCCGGCCCCGCGATCGCCAAGCTTATGGCGCTCGAGGCGAGCAGCGATGCGAGAATGGTCTTCCGAAACATAGTGATCTCCTACCCAAATGCTGTGCCATCGGGGTTTGAGTTTCCCGTGACGTCCGGCAGCAACGGCTGGGGCGGGGATATGTTGCAGAGAGGCCATTGATTGTGACCGGGGCCAGGCCAAGCGGGTCGGTAGCGTTCCCGTGGAGGCCGTTTGCCTGCAGCCCCCAAAAGGGCTTCCCCTCAAACACTTGAGCAGAAGCCCCTTAAGTCGACTTGGCCGACCGCTCCCCCACGAGAGAGGGAGCAACTTCGACGATCAGCCCGCGTAGATGATCGAGATCGTCTCGGCGATGCAGGCGGGTTTTTCCTCGCCCTCGATCTCGATGGTGCATTCGTTCTTCAGCTGCATGCCGCCGGCCTTGGGCTCGGCGCCGATCAGCTTCTGGCGCATGCGCACGCGCTTGCCGACGCGGACCATGTTGATGAAGCGGACCTTGTCGGAGCCGTAGTTGATGCCGCGGCTGACACCCTTCACCGGCAGCATGCCCTGGCCCAGGAACGGGATCAGCGAGAGCGTCAGGTAACCGTGGGCGATCGGGCCGCCGATCTCGCGGGTGGCGCGCTCGACGTCGACGTGGATCCACTGGTGGTCGCCGGTTGCGTCGGCGAACTTGTTGACCCGGTCCTGGTCGACCAGCAGCCAGTCCGAAACGCCCACCTCTGTGCCCACGAGGCCGGCCAGGTCCTTGATCTCCACCGGGTTCATTCTGTGCTTCCTCAATGTTGAATTTCGTTTCGACCTCTAGCAGCCCTTACCGCCACCGCGAAGCGGCGGAAGGGGACTATCAACCGACGAGCCGATGGTGGAGAGGCGCTCCGAGGCGGCAGAGTCTAGCCGATCCGCGCGCCTTCCTTGGCCCAGTAGGCGTCGCGGATCAGGCGCTTGTAGAGCTTGCCCGTGGCGTGGCGCGGCAACTCGGCCATGAAGTCGATGACACGCGGGCTCTTCACGTGGCTGAGGTGGCGGCGGGCGTAGGCCATCAGCTCGGCGCGCAACTCGTCGCCGGCGTCGGCCCAGTCCATCGGCTGGATGACCGCGACGACCTTCTCGCCCATCTCTTCGTCGGGCGCGCCGACCACCGCGGCGTCGGCGACCTTGGGGTGGCCGATCAGGATGTTCTCGAGTTCCTGCGGGTAGATGTTCACCCCGCCTGAGATGATCATGAAGCTCTTGCGGTCGGTGAGGTAGAGATAGCCTTCCTCGTCCAGCCAGCCCACGTCGCCGAGCGTGGTCCAGCCATGCTTGTTGCGGCTTTCGGCGGTCTTGGCCGGGTCGCCGTGGTACTCGAACTGGCCGCCGCCCTCGAAATAGACCAGGCCCTCGGCGCGCGGCGGCAGGGGCTCGCCGTCCTCGTCGCAGATCTTCACCGCTGCGGTCAGGCCGCGGCCCACCGAGCCCTTGTGGGCCAGCCACTCCGTGGCGTTGATGATGCAGAAGCCGTTGCCCTCTGTGCCGGCGTAGTACTCGTGCACGATCGGGCCCCACCAGGCGATCATCTGCTCCTTGACCGGCACGGGGCAGGGGGCGGCGGCATGGAACACCGCCTTCAGCGAGGAGAGATCGTAGCGGGAGCGGACCGCCTCCGGCAGCTTGAGCATGCGCACGAAGTGGGTCGGCACCCACTGGGCCGAGGTCACCTTGTATTTTTCGATGAAACGCAGCGCATCCTCGGCGTCGAAGCGCTCCATCAGGATCACCGTGCCGCCGAGCGCCTGCACCGCCATGGACCAGCCCAACGGGGCGGCGTGGTAGAGCGGCGCGGGCGAGAGATAGACGGTGTCGCTGCTCCAGCCGTAGAGCGCCTGGCCGAGGTTCGCCAGCCCGTTGGGCGCGTCGATGGCGGGGTCCACGGCGGCCATGCGCTTGACGCCCTTCGGCCGGCCGGTCGTTCCCGAGGAGTAGAGCATGGCGCTCCCGGCGCTCTCGTCGGCGATGGGCGTGGCCGGCATGGGCGCGCGCGCAGCCTCGAAACTGGGGTAACCCTGGGCCTCGCCACCGACCATGAACAGCTGCACGCCGGCGATCAGGGGCGCCACCTGCAGGGCGGTCTCGGAGAGCGCGGCCGAAGCGATGAACACCTTCGCCTCGCAGTCCTTGACGATGTACTCGACCTCGCCGGCGGTCAGCTTCGACGACAGGCAGGTGAAGCGCAGGCCGGACCGCTGGGCGGCCCAGAGGATCTCATAATAGCGTGGGTGGTTGTCGAGGAAGAGGGCGACGGCGTCGCCAGGCCGCAGGCCCAGCTCACGGAACAGGTGCGCGCCCTGGTTGGAGCGCGCGTCGAGCTCCGCGTAGGTCACCGTCTCGCCCGAGTAGGCCATGACGTAGGCGGGCTTGTCGGGGTGGGTCTTGGCGTGGTGCGCCGGATGCATGGTCTCGCTCCCGTGGGCAGTCCCAACGCGACGCGGGCCGCCGACTTATCTTTGTTCAAAGGGTATAGCGGGCCTTGACCTACCGTCCGTCAAGCGGGCGGCATCGACTTGAAAACCCGGAGAATGAGATGGCCGCGCCGATGTTCGAAACTCTGCTCTATGCCGTCGAGGACGGCGTCGCCCTGGTGACGCTGAACCGGCCGGAGAAGCTGAACGCCTTCAACACCCAGATGATGAACGACCTGATCGCGGTGTTCGACGAGACCGACCGTGACGACGCCGTGCGCTGCGTGATCGTCACCGGGGCGGGGCGGGCGTTCTGCGCCGGCGCGGACCTGTCGGCGGGGGCCCAGACGTTTGACTATGAGGCGCGCGGCGGCGAGGCGATGGCGGCGCGCACGCGGGAGGGCGCCCAGCGCGACGGCGGCGGCCTGCTGACCCTGCGCATCTTCGAGAGCCTGAAGCCGGTGATCGCGGCGGTGAACGGCGCGGCGGTCGGCATTGGGGCGACCATGCAGCTGGCCATGGACATCCGCCTGGCCTCGACCGAGGCGCGCTATGGCTTCGTCTTCGCGCGGCGCGGCCTGAATCCCGAGGCGGCGTCCTCGTGGTTCCTGCCGCACCTGGTGGGCGTCCAGACGGCGCTGGAGTGGTGCTACACCGGGCGCATCTTCCCGGCCCAGGAGGCGTTCGATCGCGGCCTGGTGCGCTCGCTGCATGCGCCCGCCGACCTGTTGCCGGCCGCCATGGCCCTGGCCCGCGAGATCGCCGACAACACCGCGCCCGTCTCCGTGGCGCTGACCCGCCAGCTGATCTGGCGGATGGCCGGGGCGGCGCACCCCATGGAGGCCCACCGCGCCGACAGCCGCGGCATCCAGGCCCGGGGCAAGTCCGGCGATGCGCGCGAGGGTGTGACCTCGTTCCTGGAGAAACGCCCGGCGGTCTTTCCGGACCGGATTTCGAACGATTTGCCGGACATTTGGACCCAGTGGCAGGCCCCCGACTTCCGGTGAACCGACGATTTGCGACCGAATGTATGGGGCGCGGCTAGGTAGAGTGACGGGCGCTTACTCGATCAATCCGGTTATTTGAAGCCGATTGCCTGTTTCGACCTGGAAATTTCTCGCGTTACGATGAAAACACAGCGGTTTCTATGCTTGTGCGGCGGAAAAGTTCGCTGTAATGACCCCGCTACTGATGTTGTGAATCATTTCAGCGGCGTCGAGCGCCGCCCTTCCAATGGAAAACAAGAATGGATGAGAAGTCGGAAGTCATCGAGATGACGGCGGATATTGTCTCGGCGTATGTGGGCAACAATTCCGTGACCGCGGCCGACCTGCCCGCGTTGATCCAGAGCGTGCACCGGGCCCTGTCCGGCATTTCCTCGGGCGGCGAGACGGCGGAAGTCGCGCCCAAGGAACCCGCGGTGCCGATCCGCCGATCGATAACTCCGGACTTCCTGGTCTGCCTGGAGGACGGTCGCAAGTTCAAGTCGCTGAAGCGGCACCTGCGCACCAAGTACAACATGAGCCCCGAGGAATATCGCGCCAAGTGGGGCCTGCCCAAGGACTACCCGATGGTCGCCCCGAACTACGCCAAGGCGCGTTCGGACCTGGCCAAGCAGATGGGCCTGGGCCAGGGCGGACGCCAGGCGCCGCGCAAGAAGCGCTAGGCGCGTCTTCAAGGCCCAATAGATCTGAAATTTGGGACGCCCGCCGGCTTCGGCGGGCGTTTCCGTTTGGACTCAGATGCTCAGATTCGCAGCGCGTTAACCCTTTTCCGCTTGCCGCCGATTCGCCACATCGGCGATAGTTGATTCGTTGGGAATCCAACTGGTTGCTGGGGCATCTGCAGATGGCGGCGCAGGTCGGGGCTCCCGGTGCGGCAGTACGCGCACACGAGGAACTCTTCGCCTATTGGGCGTCTCTCCGAGAGGGCGGGCGGCTGCCTGGACGGCGCCAGCTCGACCCCGCGCCGATCAAGCGCCTGCTGCCGACCGTCAGCCTGATCGACGTGGTGCGGGAGCCGCTGGAATTCCGCATGCGGCTGGCCGGGACGGGGCTCTACGGGGTCTACGGCCGCGAAATCACCGGGCGCAGGCTCTCTGAGATCTACAACACCGCCGCAGCCGATTACTGGCGCGTCGAGCTGGGCAAGGTGGTCAGCGAGGGCCGGCCTGCGGTCGGCGTGCACAACCTGGCCTGGCGCGGCGCCTCGCACCTGTCGATCCTGTGGCTGCGCCTTCCCCTGGCCTCGGACGGCGAGCGGGTGGACATGATCCTGGGTTTCGACGCCGTGGTCGGCATGAGCTATGCACAGAGCGGGATCCGCGCGGCGTAAGGGCGCGCCATCCTGACTTTTCCGATGTGCACGCCAGGTGGAGAGCGGTCTTCGTGGCTCCAAACGAAGGCGCCGCTGGCCTTTCGACCGGCGGCGCATGCTTCAAGCTCTGCGCGGTCTCAAGCGGTGGCAGTGGCCACCAGAGGCCGTCGCGATCGCACCCTTGCGCCCACGGCGCCGAAACCCAGGATCATCAGAGCCCAGGATGCGGGCTCGGGCACGGGCGGGGCGGTAAAGCCGGCGAAGGTCGGGATCTCCGAGCCGGACACGAACTGGACGTTGCCATCCGTGTTGATGAGCGCGCCCGTGAGGTCGAGATCGGAGAAATTGAAGCCGCCGCCATGGGTCGCCAGGAAAGTCCCTTCGAGGCGGTCGCCTCCGGAGGTCTGGAAAACGTTTCCGCTGGTTCCCGTGAAATCGAAGATGACGTGGCTGGCGGTGACGCCGCCGATCAACGCCATGGTTCGGTTGGTCTGAAATGTACCCGTGACCTCGACGACGAAATAGTCGCTGGCGTTCCCGCTCAGGGTCAACGGCGCATTCTGGATGTTGCCCACATGGATGACGTTCAAACCGCCGTCGCCCACGATGGTTGTCGTGTTGTTGATGTTGCCAAAGGTCTGAGTGGCCGCCAGACCTTCGATGTAGGAGGCGACACCGTTGGCGGAGTTCAGAGCTCCCGTCGTGAATGCGGTGGTCACCGAGGCCGTCGTCGGGGCGGTCGCGAGCTGGCTGAAGGTGTTCGTGCCGGTGACCGTGGAGTCGTAGTCGAGCACGCCCGTGATGTGACCGCCTCCGCCGCCGGAGAACGCCGCCTTCGCGCCGTGCCCCAGCAGGACGTCGCCCGCGAGGGGGCCGCTGTTCATGCCAAGGGTCGTGCCGCTGGCAAGGTCAACCAGGGCGAAATTCCCGGCCGAGCCGAGATCAAGCGATGTCGCAGCGTTCGCTGCGCCGCCTAGCAGAGCGCAGATAGATGCGGTGGCAGCCAATATCGTTCCGCGCATCAATTTCCCCCCGGGGATTCTCATCCAGAGCCAAATGAACACCCTGTCACGGCGCAGCTTTCCCACGAGCCATCGCGGCGATCGCTTGGTGAAGTCGGGGGTAAATCGTCATAGCCGCGCCCGCTCCGCGTCGCTGCGGATGCGGGCAACCATCGAGGCCAGTCCATTCGACCGTTGCTGCGACAGCGCGCCCTTGAGGCCGAGGGTGTCGAAGGCGGCGGGGGCGTCGAAGGCCAGGATCTCGGCGGGCTTGCGGCCGGAGTATAGGCGCAGGACGATGGCGATCAGGCCGCGCACGATGTGGGCGTCGCTGTCGCCACGGAACTTCAGCGTTCCGTCGGCCTGCGGCTCGGTCACAAGCCAGACCTGGCTGGCGCAGCCGCGCACCTTGTTGACGTCGGACCGTTCGGTGTCGGTGAGGGGCTTCAGGTCCTTGCCCAGGTCGATGACGTAGCGGTAGCGCTCTTCCCAGTCGCCCAGGACCTCGAACTCGGCAGAGAGCTCGGCGAGTTCGTCTTCGATCATGGGCGGGACTTAGGGGCAGGCGGCCCCGGGCGCAACGGCTTGCGACCTCAGTCTGCCGTCTTGAGCCGAACCCGAGCGATGAGGCCGTGGCCTGGTTCGGAGGTGAGTTGCAGCCGCGCGCCCATGGCGCGGCAGGTGAGTTCGCAGATCGGCAGGCCAAGTCCCGCGCCCTCGACCCGGCGGACGAGCGCATTCTGGCCCTGCTCGAAGGGCGTCATCAGCCGTGGCAGATCGGCGGGATCGACGCCTTCGCCGTCGTCCTCGATGAACACGTCCACGTAGCCTGGGGCGACTTGCGCGCGGATACGGACCTCGCCGCCATCGGGGGCGAACATGGCGGCGTTCTGCAACAAGTGGGTCAGCACGGTGCGCAGGCCCCAGGGATCGGCCAGCACCAGGGGCAGTTCGCCGGGGTCGACGATGCGGGGCGCAACGCCGCGGGTAAAGTCGTCGGCCGCCGACGAGATGGCGGATTCGAAGGCGGGTTCGAGGGCCTCGGGGCCGACGTCGAGCTCCAGGCCCTCAAGTCGGCCGATCTCCAGCACCTGGTTGACGAGGCGCAGCAGCTTCTTGCCGCTGCCGCGGATGATCTCGGCGTATTCCTTGTACTGCGGCGCGCCCAGGGGACCGTAGAGCTCGGCCGAGAGAATTTCGGAAAAGCCGAGGATCGAGTTGAGCGGGGTGCGCAACTCGTGGCTGACCAGGCGCAGGAAGGCATGTTTCTGGTCTTCCAGCGCCGTGGCGGCGCGCCGCCGCGGCCGTGCGGGAGCCGCGGACGGTTGAGGCGGGCCGGAAAGGTCTGACGCTGATGGCATGGCGGCTCGGGCGCCCTCGTTCCAAGACGCGCGATCCTGGCCCCGGGCGCTTACGATTTCCTTTCCCTCGCCCGGACGTCTGGCGAAAGCGTGCTCGCGCCAGACGAGAGCGCCCTTGGGGGGACTCACTGGGGGGGGTAAGCTCCCTGACTATGTCCGGCGCGCAGATAACCCAGGCTTGACGCTGACCAGTTCAAAAAGACGGCCGCGAGGGCGCGCGCCGGCGGACGCCGGACGGCGCTTCGCCATGACCTGGCACCTGGCCTGGACGCTGGCCGTGGCAGGCGCAGCCGGGGTGCTGGCGCTGCGCGGGGACCCATCGCCTCTGGTTCTGGCGGCGCTTGGCGCAATCGGTGCGGCCGGCGCGGTCGGAGCTTTCATGGCGGAGTTCGGCGGCGATGTCGGCGCGGCGACGGCGGTCCTGGCCTGGGCCGTGGCCGGAGCGTCGGCGTGTCTGCTGACCGGCGGAACCGGGGGGCCGTTGGCCGTCTGGTGCCTGGCTCCGCTGGCGGCGGGCGCTGCGTTCGGGCGGCCGAGACTGCTGGGCCTGGGCGCGGCGGCAGGGGTGGCCGCGGCCGCCGTGGCCGCCATGGGCGGCGCCTTGGTCCTGTTGCCGAAGACCCCCGAGCCCCTGGCCGCCTGGCTCAGCCTGCTGGCGCTGGGCGCGACCGGGTTGGGCTTCGCCGCGGGCCTGGTGGCGCTACAGGGCCGGGTGCGCGGCGAGGACGCCCGGGCCCGCGACACCGAGCTTTCACTGCGTGAGGCCCTGGACCACCAGCCGCAGCTTCTGCTGTCGCTCTATCCCGGCGGGCGGATCCTGGAGGCCTTTGGCGAGGCGCCGATCGGGCTTGAGACCCGCGAGATGTCGGGGCGCAATCTGGCCGAACTGGTGGGCGCGGACGATCGCGCGGCCGTCGAGGGGGCGCTGATGCGCGCCGCCGCCGAGGGCTCCGCCGAGGCCGCCTTCGTCCCCGCCCACGACGCCCAGGGCTGGTGCGTTCTGACGGTGCGCCGGATGAGCGCCTCGCGCCTGGTGGCCGCCCTGCGCGACGCGCGCGCCCAGAGGCGGCGTGAGGCGGAGCTGGATGAAGCCCGCCTCGTCGCCGAGCAGCAGAACGCCGGCAAGTCGCGGTTCCTGGCCAATATGAGCCACGAGCTGCGCACGCCGCTGAACGCCATCATGGGCTTCTCCGACATCATGCGGCAGCGGCTGTTCGGGCCGATGTCGGACCGCTACGCCGAATACGCCGACCTGATCCACGAGAGCGGGGCGCACCTGCTGGAGCTGATCAACGACGTGCTCGACATGTCGAAGATCGAGGCCGAGCGGTTCGAACTGGCGCGCGAGGACTTCGACGCCCGCGACGCCATCGCCGCGGTGCTGCGCCTGATGCGCGGCCAGGCCGACCGCCAGGGCGTCAGCCTGCGCGGCGACCTGTCACGCGAGCCGCTGGACGCCGAGGCGGACCGGCGCGCCGTCAAGCAGATCGCCTTCAACCTGATCTCCAACGCGCTCAAGTTCACGCCCAAGGGCGGGTTGGTCACCCTCTCCGCCCAGGCGGCCGAGGGCGGGATGCTGGAGATCGTGGTGTCCGACTCCGGCGTAGGCATCGCGCCGGAGGACCTTTCCCGCCTTGGCCGGCCCTTCGAACAGGCGGGCGATGCGGAACAGAAGCAGGCGGGCTCGGGCCTTGGCCTGTCGCTGGTGCGGGCCTTCGCGCGGCTGCACGGCGGCGAGATGGTCGCCGAAAGCACGCTCGGAGAAGGCACCACGGTCACCGTGCGCATGCCGGTGCTGGTCCTCCCGGCCGAGCAGCCCATGCTGGGCCGCGCGGCGGAGGGTTAGGGCGGACCCGTCAGGGCGGCGTGGCGGGGCGCAGGTGAAGACGC
>DASRRU010000172.1:0-13041 GCA_035656795.1 Phenylobacterium sp.
AAACTCGACCTGGTGGCCGCGCCCGGCGACGTCTCCGGCTCCATGGAGAACTGGGGCGCAATCCTGTTCTCCCAGGCCAACGTCATCTACGACCCCAAGCTCTCCAGCGCCGGCGACCGCGAGGTGGTCTACCGCGTCATCGCTCACGAGATGGCCCACCTGTGGTCCGGGGACCTGGTGACCATGGCCTGGTGGGACGACCTGTGGCTCAACGAAGGCTTCGCCTCGTGGATGGCCGCCAAGGCCACCGACCACTTTCATCCGGAGTGGCGCGCCCTGCTCCAGGCGCTGGCCGACAAGGACGAGGCCATGCTGCTCGATTCGCGGCCCGGAACCCACCCGATCGTCCAGCGGGTGGCCACGGTCGCCCAGGCCGAGCAGGCCTTTAACGCCATCACCTACAAGAAGGGCGAGGCGGTGATCCGCATGCTGGAAGCCTACGCCGGCCCCGACGCCTGGCGCGACGGCGTGCGGGCCTATCTGGCCGAACACGCCTACGCCAACGCCACCAGCGACGACCTGTGGCGCGCCGTCGACGCCGCGGCCGGCAAGCCGGTCTCGCAAGTCGCCCGCGACTTCACCGCCCAGCCCGGCGTGCCCCTGGTGCATGTGACCTCCAGCTCCGGAGGCATCACCCTCAACGAGACCCGGCTCATCGATGATATGGTCGTCGAGGGGGTGAATATAGCGGCCAGCCGCATGGACCTGGCGGCGATGGACGCGCGCGTGCTGTCGTGGCGCGCGCCGGTGCAGCTACGCTCGGCGAACGGCGGGCCGCTCAGGGACCGGTTCATCTCGCGCACCTCGCCGCAGGCGGGGTCGGTCGGCGATATCGTGAACGCCGGCCAGCTCGGCTATTTCCGGGTGGTCTATGATGCGGGGGCTTTCGCGCCCCTGGCCGAGGCCTTCGGCCGGGTCAGCGCCGCCGACCAGCAGGGTCTGTTGCAGGACGGCCTGGCGCTGGGGATGGCCGGCCAGGCGCCCTTGGGCAACTACCTGGGCCTGACGGCCGCGCTACCCGCCGATGCCGATGCGGTGGTCTGGCGCGGCCAGGCGCGCACGCTCGCCGGGCTCGACAGCTACTACGCCGCAGGGCCCCGCCGCGCGGCCTACCGCGCCTGGGCCTCAAGCGTGCTCGCGCCCGCCCTCACCCGGGTCAACTTCGATGCCCGCGCCGGGGAGCCGCCGGCCGACGCCCTGCTGCGCGAGACCCTGTTGCTGGCGCTCAGCCAACTCGGCGATCCCAAGGTGGCGGCCGAGGCCCATCGGCGCTTCGCCGCCACGAAAGGCGATCTGGGCAAGCTGTCAGCGGACGAGCGGCGCTGGGTGCTGGTCGGCGCGGCCCGCGCGGCCGATCCCTCGACCTTCGAAGCGATCCGGGCCCTGGCGCGGGCCGCGACGGATCCGTTGGAGCGCAACGACCTCTACATCGACCTGGCGGCCGTGGAGGATGAGGCCCTGGCGGACCGGGTGCTGGCCCTGTCGATCTCCGACGAGGGCCCCACCAACCTGGCCCCCACCCTGGTGCGCGAAGTCTCCGCGCTGCATCCGCAACTGGCCTGGCGCTTCACCGTCGCCAACCTGCCGGCGATCACCCGCACCCTGGACACGCTCGGCCGGTCGACCTTCGTGCCGCGCATCGCCGGAGGGTCGAACGACCCGCGGATGGTCGACGAGCTGCGCGCCTTCGCCGCCAGGAACATCCCGCCCGACGCCCAGGGCGAGGTGCAGGTGGCCCTGGCCAGGATCCGCAATAACGCCGACATCCAGACGAGGCGCATGCCCCAGATCGACGCCTGGATCAGCAATCATTCGGGCTCGCGCAAGGCGGACCAAACCTCAACCGGTTCATCCCGACGGCGCGGGACGAAAGGACGAAGCTAGCGGTCCTTCTCGCGCTCGCCGATGGCGGCCTGGGCCGCGGCCAGCCGGGCGATCGGCACGCGGTAGGCCGAGCAACTCACGTAGTCCAGGCCGACCTCTTCGCAGAACTGGATCGAAGCCGGATCGCCGCCATGTTCGCCGCAGATGCCGAGCTTGATGTTCGGCTTCACGGCCCGGCCGCGCTCGGCGGCGATGCGGATCAGATCGCCGACACCCTCCTGGTCGAGACTGACGAAGGGGTCCTTTTCGAAGATGCCCTTGTCGATGTAGGCGTTCAGGAAGCGCCCGGAGTCGTCGCGGCTGATGCCGAAGGTGGTCTGGGTCAGGTCGTTGGTGCCGAAGGAGAAGAACTCGGCGTGTTCGGCCAGGTCGCCGGCGCGGATCGCCGCGCGCGGCAGCTCCACCATGGTGCCGACCAGATACTCGATCTCGCGGCTCTTCTCGGCGATCACCTGCTTGGCGACGCGATCCGTCAGCTCACGGAGGTATTTCATCTCCTCGCCCTTGGCGACCAGGGGATGCATGATCTCCGGGATCGGCGCCGGGCGGCCGGCGGCGGCCACTTCGCAGGCCGCCTCGATGATGGCGCGGACCTGCATCTCGTAGATCTCGGGATAGGAGACGCCCAGGCGGCAGCCGCGGTGGCCCAGCATGGGGTTGACCTCGTGCATCTCCTGGGCGCGGCGCATCAGCTTGGCGGGGTCGAGGCCCGTGGCCTCGGCGACCGCGGCCACGTCTTCCTCCGTATGCGGAAGGAATTCGTGTAGCGGCGGATCGAGCAGGCGGATGGTGACCGGCAGGCCCTCCATGATCCCGAACAGCTCGACGAAATCGTCGCGCTGCATGGGCAGGATCTTGGCCAGCGCCGTGCGGCGGCCGGCTTCGTCGTCGGCCAGGATCATCTCGCGCACCGCCGCGATCCGCGCCGGGTCGAAGAACATGTGCTCGGTGCGGCAGAGGCCGATGCCTTCGGCGCCGAACTGGCGTGCCGTCCTGGCGTCGACCGCGGTTTCGGCGTTGGCGCGGACCTTCAGGCGGCGCACCCCGTCGGCCCAGGTCATCAGGGTGGCGAAGTCGCCGGAGAGCTCCGGTTCGATCATCTTGACCACGCCCGACAGCACCTCGCCGGTCGAGCCGTCGATGGTGATGATGTCGCCGGCGCGGAACACCCGGCCGCGCGTGCGCAGCTCGCCGGTCTTGTGGTCGATGTGGATCTCGCCGGCGCCGGAAACGCAAGGACGGCCCATGCCGCGAGCGACCACGGCGGCGTGGCTGGTCATGCCGCCCCGGGCGGTGACGATGCCGCGCGCGGCGTCCATGCCGCGGATGTCTTCCGGCGACGTCTCCTCGCGCACCAGGATCACCGCGCCGACCGAGCCGCCCTGCAGCTCGGCCTCCGCGGCCGTGAACACGATCTTGCCGGTGGCCGCGCCCGGCGACGCCGGCAGGCCGGTGGCGATCACCTCTCGGTTGGAGGAGGGATCGATGGTCGGGTGCAGCAGCTGGTCAAGGCTGGCGGGCTCGACCCGCATCACCGCCTCTTCGCGGGTGATCAGGCCTTCGGAAGCGAGGTCCACGGCCACCTTCAGCGCGGCCTTGGCGGTGCGCTTTCCGTTGCGCGTCTGCAGCATGTAGAGCCGGCCTTTTTCGACCGTGAACTCGATGTCCTGCATGTCGCGGTAGTGGGTCTCGAGTTTCTCGACGACCGCCTTGAACTGCACGAAGACCTCGGGCAGCGCCTCCTCCATGGAGGGGTTCTTCTCGCCCATTTCCTCGCGCGCGATCTTGGTCAGGGCCTGGGGCGTGCGGATGCCGGCCACCACGTCCTCGCCCTGGGCGTTGATCAGATACTCGCCGTAAAGCCGGTTCTCGCCGGTGGACGGATTGCGCGTGAAGGCGACGCCCGTGGCCGAGGTCTCGCCCATGTTGCCGAACACCATGGACTGGACGTTGACAGCCGTGCCCCAGCTCTCCGGGATGTCGTGCATGCGGCGGTAGAACTTCGCCCGGTCGTTCATCCAGCTGGCGAACACCGCGCCGACGGCGCCCCAGAGCTGGGCCTGCGGGTCCTGCGGGAAGGCCTGGCCGAGCTCGCCTTCGACGGCCTTCTTGTAGTCGCGGACCACGGCCTCCCAATCCTCGGCGGAGAGCGCGGTATCGACCGTTACGTCGAGCCTTTCCTTATGCTCATCAAGGATTTCCTCGAACATATGGTGATCCAGGTCGAGGACCACGTTGGAGTACATCTGGATGAAGCGGCGGTAGCTGTCGAAGGCGAAGCGCCGGTCGCCGGCCAGCTTCGCCAGCCCCTCGACCGTCTGGTCGTTGAGGCCCAGGTTCAGCACGGTGTCCATCATGCCGGGCATGGACGCCCGCGCGCCGGAGCGCACCGAGACCAGCAGCGGATTGGCCGGGTCGCCGAAGGCCTTGCCGGTCTGGGTCTCGACGATCTTCAGGGCCGAAGCCACCTCGCCTTCCAGCTCGGCCGGATAGCGCTTGTCGTTGGCGTAGTAGTAGACGCAGGCCTCGGTGGTGATCGTGAACCCCGGCGGCACCGGCAGTCCGAGCGACGACATCTCGGCCAGATTCGCGCCCTTGCCGCCCAACAGGTTCTTCATCGAGGCGTCGCCATCCGCGCGCCCACCGCCAAAGGCGTAGACCCAACGCGTCTTTGTCATCGTCTCGGCCGCCATGGTGTCCGTCCTTCGTGTCTTAGCCGGTGATCTGGCTGAAGTCCGCCACGCGCCCCATGGCGTCGCGCACCTTCACCAGAAGCCGCAGCCGATTTTCCCGTTCCGCCGCTACATCGGAGTTCACTAAGACCTTGTCAAAGAAGGCGTCCACCGGCTCGCGCAACTTGGCGAGCTCGCGCATGGCGGCGGCGTAGTCTTCGGTCTCAAGCGCCTTGCCCACCTCGACCTCCATGTGGCCGACGGCGTTGGTCAAAGCCCCCTCCTCGCCCGGCGCCGAGGCGTTGGGCTCGCCGCTGGGCAGCGCGCCCTTCTTCTCCTCGGCCTTGAGGATGTTCACCGCGCGCTTGTAGCCGGCCAAGAGGTTCTTGCCGTCCTCGGTCCCGAGGAACCCGGAGAGCGCGTTCACCTTGGAGACGATGCGCACGATGTCATCGTCGCCCAGGGCGAAGACGGCGTCCACGAGATCGTGGCGTTCGCCCTGCTCGCGCAGCAGGACCTTCAGACGGTCCGCGAAGAAGGCGAGCAGGTCGTCACCGACGAAATTGCGGAGCGCCAGGCGCGCCCGCGTCGCCAGCAAGATGCGGATCACGCCCAGGGCGGCGCGCCGCAGCGCGTAGGGGTCGCGGCTGCCGGTGGGCTTCTCGTCGATGGCGAAGAAGCTGACCAGCGTGTCGAGCTTGTCGGCGAGCGCGGCGGTGGCGGCCACAACCTGGACCGGGACGTCGTCGTTCGGACCTTGCGGGCGGTAGTGGCTGCGGATCGCATCCGCCACCTCGGGCTTATGGCCCTGTTTCTCGGCGTAATAGGCGCCCATGATCCCCTGCAGTTCGGGGAACTCGCCGACCATGCCGGAGCCGAGGTCGGCCTTGCAGAGACGCCCCGCCTGCTCGGCCAGCGCCTTGTCCGCGCCGGTATAGGCGGCAAGTTCGCCGGCCAGGGCGGTGATCCGCTCCACCCGCTCGTACATGGTCCCGAGCTTGGCGTGGAAGGTGACGCCCTTGAGCTTTTCGAGGCGATCTTCCAGGCGGACCTTGAGGTCCTCGTTCCAGAAGAACCAGGCGTCCGACAGCCGCGCCGACAGCACGCGGGCATTGCCGCTGGCGATCAGCTTGCCGCCGTCGGTGGCCTCGATATTGGCCACGGTGATGAAATGCGGGACCAGGAAGCCGGTCGCCGGGTCGCGCACCGCGAAGAACCGCTGGTGGACGCGCATGGACGTGCGGATCACCTCCGGCGGCAGGTCCAGGAACGCCGGGTCCATGTCGCCCATCACCGGCGTCGGCCAGTCGGCGAGGCCCGAGACCTCGTCCAGCAGGCCCTCGTCTTCCACCAGCTCGAAATTGCGCGCGAAGCAGAGGGTGCGCGCGGCGTCCATGATCCGCTCGCGGCGCTCCTGCGGATCGAGTACCACGAAATTCTTCGCCAGGCCGTCGGCGTAGGCGTCGAAATTGCGGACGTGGAACGCCTGGCCAGAGCCCATGAACCGGTGGCCCTGGGTCATGTCCCCGGCGACATGGCCGTCGATCTCGAACGGCACGACCTGGCCGTCGAACACGCAGAGGATCCGCTGCAGCGGCCGCACCCAGCGCAGCTTCGAGGTCCCGGAGACCATCGACTTCGGCCATGGAAAGCCGCGGATGATGCCGTCGACCATCTCGGCGATGATCTCGGCCGTCGGACGCCCGGCCTTGTGCAGGTGGGCGAAATAGACCCCGTCGCGCTCGGTGAGCTGGTCGCGGGTCAGGCCCGTGGAACGCAGGAAGCCCTCGATCGCCTGGTCCGGCGCGCCGACGCGCGGCCCCTTGCGCTCCTCGTGCCGGTCGGCCTGCGACGCCGCCAGCCCCTCGGCCACCAGCGTCAGCCGCCGCGGCCCGGCGAACGCGGTCAGCGCTTCCGGCAGCAGCCCCTCGGCGGCAAGCTTGTCCCGCGCCAGCCGCTCCAGATCACGCGCGGCCCCGGCCTGCATGCGCGCAGGGATTTCTTCGGAAAACAATTCAAGCAGGAGCTGCGGCATGGCTCAGGCGTTCCCGCCCTGCTGGGCCACATAGACCTCGGCGCACATCTTACAGAGGTCGCGGATGCGGCCGATGTAGCTCTGCCGCTCGGCCACCGCGATCGCGCCGCGGGCGTCCATGATGTTGAACAGGTGGCTGGCCTTCAGGACGTGGTCGTAGGCCGGCAGCACCAGCTGCTCCCCCTGGCGGCCGCGGGCCCCCAGGATGCGTGGGACCTGGCGCTCCATGTCCTCGAACTGGCGCTTGAAGACCTCGACGTCGGCGACCTCCAGCTCGAAGGCCGAGAACTGCTGCTCGTTGGCCAGGAACACCTCGCCGTAGGTGAACTCGTCGTTGTAGCGCAGGTCGTAGACGCTATCGACGTTCTGCAGATAGAGGCTGAGTCGCTCCAGGCCGATGGTCAGCTCGCCCGCCGCCGGGAACACGTCGAGGCCCCCCACCTGCTGGAAGTAGGTGTACTGGGTGATCTCCATCCCGTCGCACCAGACCTCCCAGCCGAGACCCCAGGCGCCCACGGTGGGGTTTTCCCAGTCGTCCTCGACGAAGCGGATGTCGTGCACCTTCGGATCGATGCCGATCGCCGCCAGCGAGCCCAGGTACAGCTCCTGCAGGTCGGCGGGATTGGGCTTCAGGATCACCTGGTACTGGTGGTGCTGGCGCAGCCGGTTGGGGTTCTCGCCATAGCGGCCGTCGGCCGGGCGGCGCGAGGGCTGCACATAGGCGACCTTCCAGGGCTTGGGGCCCAGCGCGCGCAGCACCGTCGCCGGGTTCAGGGTGCCGGCCCCCACCTCGACGTCATAGGCCTGCAGGATCACGCAGCCCTGGCGGCTCCAATAGTCGTGCAGCTTCAGGATCAGGTCCTGAAACGAAAGCGGCTTGTCGGGCATGAGGCTGGGGCTGTCGGGGCTTGTTCGCAGGCGCAAAAAAAGTCGGCGGACCATAGGGCCCGCCGACCTCGGCTTCAACCCGCCCTAGCGGGCGGAATTCGGCAGCGTGGCTTAGTTGCCCTTCGCCGGCGTGCGCCGTCCGGCCTGTGACATGGGCTGACCGTACTTGGCGCGGTTTGCCGGAGTGTCGGCGACGGGGCCGTTGGTGATCAGCGAATTGGTCACCGTGGCGCCGGTCGCCGGGTCGGAGGTGGTCACCGACGTCGCAATCGCGGCGCCGGTCGGAGCCGCGGGCGCGGCGGGCGTGGCCGCGCTCGCCGGCGCGGGCGCGACAGTGGTCGTCGTGGTGGTGGTCTGCTGCGCATACGCCGCGCCGCCGACGAGGGCGGTCGCGGCGATGGCGGTGACCAGGGTGATGATCTTCATGGCAGGGGACTCCGGTTGACTTCGTCCGAAGGTAAAATCCCCACGCCGGTGAAGGTTCATTTCTTCTTCTTGGACGCGGGCGCCGGCGTCGGCTCCGGCGCGGCGGCCGGCGCGGCTTCCGGCGGCGGCTCCGGAAGGGTCTCCGGCACCGAGCCCGCGACCATCAGGGCGTCCACCACGTGGATGACCCCGTTCGAGGTGACCACGTCGGGCTGGATGATGGTGGCGTTGTCGGCCTTCAGCGCGCCATCGGCGGCGGTGCCGTCGACGACGATTTTGTCGCCCGCGCCGCTCGGCAGGCCACCGTGCGCGCCCTTGATCTTCGAGGAGTCGATCTTGGCGTTGATGATGTAGTGCAGCAGGAACTTCTGCAGGCCGGGCTTGTCGGCCATCATGCTGTCGAGCTTCGACTGCGGGAAGGCTGTGTCGGTCGGGGCGAACACCGTCAGGCCCGGGCTCGATTTCAGAAGGCTCGAAAGGTTGGTGGCGTCGAGCGCCTTCACGAACACCGTGAAATTCGGCGAGGATCGCAGGGTCGTAATCAGGTCGCCGGACGCGACCAGCTTGGCCGATGCGGCGGCGGCGGGAGGCGCGGTCGGCGCGGGAGCTTGGGCCATCGCGGCGCCTGCAATCAGGGAGACGGCCGAAGCCGCGGTCAGCAATCGATAGATCGGCATCAGGTCCTCGGTTGAATTCAATCAGCACTTGGGAACGCGCACGTACCATGAGGCGTCGCGGTGTCCTACGCGTGGCGGAGGCCAGGCTTCCACGTCACGGGTTCGTGAACGCGACGTTCCCGACCGGGAACAAGCCCGCTGGACGCCTCAATCGCCCAAATTCCAGGCAGTGAGCGTCACGGCCGCCCAGGAATCAAGCGCGCACAGTCTTCTTGCTCAGCTTCCCTACCCCATCGGGCCACGCCCGCACCCCGCGCCGATAGCGTCGGCTCACCGCTGCGAGACGGGGCTGGGGACAATTCGCGGCGGCGCCAAAGTCAACACAGACGGCCGGTTCAGCCTCAAGGACCGTGCGGGAGCGAGCGGATGAAACTGATCATGGCGATCGTCAAACCCTTCAAGCTGGACGACGTGCGCGAAGCGCTCGTCGGCGCCGGCGTCGAGGGCCTGACGGTTTCGGAAGTCAAAGGCTACGGCCGGCAGAAAGGGCAGACCGAGATTTACCGGGGTGCGGAATACCAGGTGAATTTCCTGCCCAAGGTGAAACTCGAGGCGGTGGTCGACGACGCCGCCGTCGGCAAGGCCGTCGAGGCGATCAAGGTCGCCGCGGCCACGGGCAAGATCGGCGACGGCAAGATCTTCGTCCTCAGCGTCGAGGACGCCGTGCGCATCCGGACCGGCGAGACCGGCGCCGCGGCGCTCTAGCGGTCAAAATTCAAGGGAACATGACAGCCATGAAGCTTATCGGATTGAAAAGGTTGGCGGGGCTCGCGCTCGCCGCCGCCGTGATCGGGGGGCCGTTTGCCGGGTCCGCGCTCGCACAGACCACCGCCGCGCCCGCCGCTCCGGCGCCTGCCGCCGCGGCCCCGGCCGCAACGCCGGCGCCTGACGCCACCGCTGCCGCGCCTGCCGCCGCAGCGGCCCCGGCCGCCGCGACGCCCGCCGCAACTCCGGCCCCGCCGAAGATCGACACCGGCGACACGGCCTGGATGCTCACCTCCTCGGTGCTGGTCCTGATGATGACCATCCCGGGCCTGGCGCTCTTCTACGCCGGCATGGTGCCCAAGAAGAACATCCTGGCGACTCTCGCTCAGAGCTTCGCCGCGACCGCCCTGATCACCGTGCTTTGGATGGTCATCGGCTATTCCATCGCCTTCACCGACGGGGGCAAGAACAACGCCCTGATCGGTGGCGTGAAGTACCTGCTGCTCGGGCCGATGGGGCTGAACCAGACCAGTACGCTGGCGGCGACGATCCCTGAGTCCGTCTACATGTTCTTCCAGATGACCTTCGCGATCATCACCCCGGCGCTGATCGCCGGCGCGCTGGCCGACCGGATGAAGTTCTCGGCCTTCCTGGCCTTCATGGGCGCCTGGCTGCTGCTGGTCTATTGCCCGATCGCCCACTGGGTGTGGGGCGGCGGCTGGCTCGGGACGATGGGCGCGCTGGACTACGCCGGCGGCACCGTCGTTCACCTCAACGCCGGCACTGCGGGCCTCGTGGCGGCCTTGATGCTCGGCAAACGCAAGGGCCTGGGGACCGAGAACATGGCCCCGCACAACCTGGCCTACAGCGTGATCGGCGCCTCGCTGCTCTGGGTCGGCTGGTTCGGCTTCAACGCCGGTTCGGCGGTGACCTCCAACGTCAACGCCGGCATGGCGGCGGCGGCGACCCAGATCGCCACCGCGGCGGCGGTGCTGGCCTGGATGACCGCCGAATGGGTCATCTCCAAGAAGCCGTCGGTCCTGGGCATGGTCTCGGGCGCGGTGGCCGGCCTGGTGGCGATCACTCCGGCCTCCGGCTTCGTCAACCCGATGGGCGCGCTGATCATCGGCCTCGCCGCCGGCGTGGTCTGCTACATCTCAGCCGTCCATGTGAAGAAGATCTTCGGCTACGACGACGCGCTCGATGCGTGGGGCGTGCACGGCGTCGGCGGAGCCCTGGGCGCCCTGCTGACCGGCGTCTTCGCCAGCAAGCTGATCAATCCGACCGGCGCGCCGAAGGGCGGCCTGCTGGAGGGCAACGGCCACCAGATGCTGCTGCAGGTCTACGACGTCGGCGCGACCTTCCTCTACTGCGCGGCCGTGACCTTCGTGATCCTGCTGGTGATCAAGTACACGATCGGCCTGCGGGTTTCCGAAGAGGTCGAAGTGGAGGGTCTCGATATCAACCTCCACGGAGAGATCGTGCACGGCTGACGCACAGTCCGCCGAGAGACGCGACTACGGAACGGGGGTCCTTCGGGGCCCCCGTTTTCGTTGAACCCTCCCCCAGCGCGCAGCGCGGTCAGGCTGGACAGCCCGAAGGGTCGGAGGGGGTTTCATCTCCGGCGCCGGGGATGTCGTCGGTCGCGAACGCCGCGGCTGGAAGCCTTCGGCCTTTCCGACAGCTCCCCCTAAGGGGAGCACCTTTTACGCCGGGTCGGGCCAGGGGCCGCCGAGGCGGCAGCGCTGAATCCACCAGCCGGGGGCCATGGCTTCCAGGCGTTCGGCGAGGCTCTCGGCCTCGATGTCGCTGGCGCAGAGCGCGAAACAGGTGCCACCCGACCCGGACACGCGGGCCAGCAGGGTCTCGGGTTCGTTCGCCAGGGTCTCCAGCACGGACCCGACCACCGGCGCGACGGCGATGGCGGGCGCCTCCAGGTCGTTGCGCTGGCCGGCCAGCCAGGCGGCCAGGTCGGTGGCGTCCTCGAAGGCGTCCGGCGCGGCGGGCGGCGTCACGTCGGCGAACCGGCCGCCGGCGTCATAGCGCCGGTAGACCTCCGCCGTGGAGACCGGGACCCGCGGATTGACCAGCACCGCGTCCAGCACCGGCAACCCCGGCGCCGAACTCAGCCGCTCCCCCCTGCCCTGCGCGATCACCGGCGCCCCCCAGAGGCACGCCGCGCCGTCCGAGCCGAGCGCAGCGGCAAGCTCTTCCAGTCGAATGTTGTCCACCTGCAACCCAAAGGTCTCGCGCAGCAGCCGCAGAGCCGCGCCGGCGTCGCTGGAACCGCCGCCAAGGCCGGAGGCCACTGGCAGGCGTTTCTCGAGGCTGACGCCCACCGGCGGCAGCGGGCGCTTCGCCTCGGCGATCAGGGCATGGGCGGCGCGCAGGACCAGATTGTCGTCACCTGCGCCCAGGTCACGCGCGAAGGGCCCGCCGAGCGCCAGCGTCAGGACGTCGGCGTCGAAGGTCGACACCACATCGCCCACGTCCGCGAAGGCCATCAGGCTGCAAATCGGATGGTAGCCGGCGGTCGGCGCGCCGACATGCAGATACAGATTCAGCTTGGCAGGCGCGAACGCCACGCGGGCCACGACTACTTGTCGGCGAGCTTGGGCGCCGACCCGTCAGGTCCCAGCCCCGAGGCGAGCTTGGCCTCAGCGCTGGCCTTGATCTTGTCGTCCGGCTTCAGGGTCAGCACACGGCGCCATTGGAACTGCGCCTCGTCCCTGCGGCCTACCTTCCAGTAGGCGTCGCCCAGGTGGTTGTTGATCTCCGGGTCGCCGGCCTCAAGCTCCACCGCCTGCTCAAGCTTCTCCGTCGCCTGCTTGTAGTCGCCCATGCGGTAGTAGGCCCAGCCCAAGCTATCGACCATGGCGCCGGAGCGCGGATCCGCGGCGACCGCCTTCTGCACCATGGCCAAGGCTTCCTTCAGGTGCTCGCCGCGGTCGATCCAGGAATAGCCGAGATAGTTCAGCAATTCCGGCTCGTCGGGATGCGCGCTCAGCGCCGCCTGCAGGTCGGCCTGGGCCTCGGGCCAGTGGTCCAGCCGCTCGTTGGTCACGCCGCGCGAATAGAGCAGGCGCCAATCCGGCGTCTTGGATTGGGCGATCAGTCCGTCGAGCACCTTGGCGGCTTCAGCGTACTGTTCGTCGGAGCGCAACAGGTCGGCGAGCGTGACGCGGGCGTCGGTGTCGCCAGAGGCGGCGGCGGCGCGGGCGAGTTTCAGCGCGGTCTCCTTGTCGTCGGCGCCCTGGTAGGTCCAGGCGAGTTTGGCCTGGGCCGTCGAATACTCCAGCGAACCGGCCTTCGGATGTGCATAGGCCGCGCGCGCGGAGTCGGTGTCGCCGGAACCCTGCATCAGGTCGCCGACCATCACCCAGGCCTCGTCGCGACCGGGATCGAGCCGCAGGATTAGCCGTAGGTAGATCAGCGCCAGCTGCGTCTGCTTGGCGGCGATCATTGTGGCCGCCGGAGCCAGCAGAGATTGGGCGGCGCCTTCGCGAATCGTCACCATGGGCGGGGTGATCTTGCCCGCGGAGGCGCGCGCCTGGGCGGCCTTCACCGCGATGGAGTCAGGCTCGCGCGCCAGTTGGTCGCCGTAGAGCGCGAGCGCATCCACCCGGCGGCCGCGACGCTCCAGGAAGCCGCCGTAGGCCAGGACGGCCATCTCGGTCGGCTGCTCGACCGAGACGGTCGCCTTGAAGTCGGTCTCCGCCTCGTCATAGCGCTTGGCGCGCTCGAACAGCGCGCC
>DASRRU010000173.1:0-9312 GCA_035656795.1 Phenylobacterium sp.
CGAGGGGGGTGTTGGAGACCAGGCCGCCGTCCCAATACCACTCGCCGTCGATCTCCACCGGAGGCAAGCCGGGCGGGAGCGCCCCCGAGGCCATGATGTGCTCGGGCCCGATTCTCTGGTGGGCGTTGTCGAAATAGGCGAAATTTCCGGTGCGGATATTCACCGCGCCGACGCTCAGGCGGGTCTCGCGGGCATTGATGCGGTCGAAGTCGATCAGCCGCTCCAGCGTCGCCTTCAGCGGGCCGGAATCGTAAAAGCTCAGCGCCTCGGCCCCACCGCCGGACATGAACAGCGGCGAGACCGCGCGCGGGCTGAAGAAGCCCGGCACGCCGGCGGCCATGGCCCAGCCAATGCTGGCGTCGCCCAGGAAGGCGCGAAAGGTGTCGGTCGTGTTGTGCGCACCGAACGACCAGCCCGAGGTCACCGAGGTCCAGAAGTCCTGCAGGCGCTCCAGGCGCTTGTCCGGCGCATTGCCGGCGATGATCGCGGCATTGATGGCTCCGATGGAGATCCCCGCCAGCCACTGCGGCTCCGTCCCAGCCTGGCTCAGCGCTTCATAGACGCCAGCCTGGTAAGACCCCAGCGCACCCCCGCCTTGCAGCACCAGGACGTCTTGCGCGCGGTTCGAGGTCATCAGGATCAGACGGGGTCCAGGGGGCAGCCGCGGGTTGGGGTCGGCATATTGCGTTGCACAATGACGGCCATGTGGCGCCACCGATTGCGCGCGGCAAGCCTCGGCGCGATCCTCGCCTCATGGTCGGCATCGATTCTGCCCTGGATCGCGCGGAAATGGACCGCGCCCGCGCCCTGCTCAAGCCGCCCAAGCGGCCGGAGCGGATGTGGCCGGTGCTGGGGGCGGCGAGCCTCCTGGCGCTTTCGGCCCTGACCTTCGCCACGGCGATGATCCTGGCGCCGCCGTTGACCAGCGAGCATGTGGGCCATCAGCGCGGGGTGAGATAGCCCGTCGTGCCGAACTGGCGACGCAGGGAAATTCTCACATTCGCGCTTTCGGGCTGCGCGGTCTGTTCCGCGGCCTGGAGCGCAACTTCGTCCGATCCGGCGCCGACGGCCTTCGTCCAGGACTTCTACGACTGGTATCTCCGCCATATCAGCGATCGGAATGGTCCGGGCTTTGAGGTCGCGTTGCAGGACAGGCCCCAGGCGTTCTCGACGCAGCTGACGGATGCGCTGCGCGCAGACCTGCGAGCGTCAGCGCGGGTTCGGGACGAAGTCGTGGGACTCGATTTCGACCCGTTCCTCGGCAGCCAGGACCCGGACCCGAAATATCAGGTGGGAGACGTTCGCCGCGCAGGGGCGACCTGGCTCGCCAAGGTCCATGGAGTCCGAAGTGGCCGCCGATCCACCCGGCCCGACGTCACGGCCGAGGTCGCTCGCGGCGCGAACGGATGGCTGTTCGTGAACTTCCACTACCCTGACGGCCTTGATCTTCTGGCGACGCTGGCCGAGTTGCGGCGCTCGCGTCGGTAGGATCACCGATAGTTTCGGAGCCGGCGCGCTAGACGAAGCGCCAGCTTTCCTCGGCCGCACGTCGCAGCGCCCGGGCCTTGTGCAGGGTCTCTTCGTACTCGGCGTTGGGATCCGAGTCGGCGACGACGCCGCCGCCCGCCTGGACGTACATCATGCCGTCCTTGAAGAGGGCGGTGCGCAGGACGATGCAGGTGTCGACCGATCCGTCGGCGCCGAAATAGCCGACGCCGCCGGCGTAACCCAGGCCGCGCTTTTCGATCTCCAGTTCGTCGATGATCTCCATCGCCCGCACCTTGGGCGCGCCGGACAGCGTGCCGGCGGGAAGCGCCGCCATGACCACGTCCACCGGATCCAGACCTTCCGGCGCGTCGCCCTCGACGTTGGAGACCAGGTGCATCACGTGGCTGTAGCGCTCGACGAAGAAGCTGGCGGTGACCCGCACCCGCGGGGCGTGGGGGGTCTGAGGCGCCTCGTTGGCGCCGGCCGCCTTCAGCATCGCCACCCGGCCCACGTCGTTGCGGCCCAGGTCCAGCAGCATCAGGTGCTCGGCCCGTTCCTTCGGATCGGCGACCAGCTCCTGCTCCAGCGCCAGGTCCTCGGCGGGCGTCGCGCCCCGCGGTCGGGTGCCGGCGATCGGGCGGATGGTGATCTTGCCATCGCGCAGACGGACCAGGATCTCCGGCGAAGATCCGGCCAGCTGGAAGTCGCCGAAGTTCAGATAGAACAGGAACGGCGAGGGGTTGGTCCGCCTCAGCGAACGGTAGAGGGCGAAGGGGTCGCGCTTGAATTCGCTGCGGAAGCGGTGGCTCGGCACCACCTGGAAGACGTCGCCGGCGCGGACATATTCCTTGGCCTTCTCGACGATTTCGCAATAGCGCTCGCGGCTGACCGGCGAGGTGAATGCGTCGGGCTCGGGCACGCCATCGCCGGCCAACGGCGGAGCCGGGCGCTTGAGGTCGGCCATGACCGCGGCGATGCGGTCCTGGGCGGCGGCGTAGGCCTCCTGCGGCGAGGCGGCGCCCGGCCTGACCGGGGTCACCAGGACGATTTCCTGGGCGATGGCGTCGAAGATCGCCACGATCCCCGGGCGGGTCATCACGCCGTCGGGCAGGCCCAGCGGGTCCGGATTGACGTCCGGCAGCCGCTCGACCAGCCGGATCATGTCGTAGCCGATGGCCCCGAACAGGCCGGCGGACGGCGGCGGCAGGCCGGCCGGCATCTCGATCCGTGAGGCGGCCACCAGGTCGCGCAGGCTGTCGAGCGCCTTGCCTGGCTGGGCGGTGAACCGGTCGGCGGCGATATCCGCGCCCTCGGCGACTTCGGCCTTGTCGCCGCGGCAACGCCAGACGAGGTCGGGGTTCAGGGTGATGATCGAATAGCGCGCCCGGAAGGCGCCGCCCTCGACGCTCTCGAACAGGAAGGCGTACGGCCGCCCGTGCCCGATCTTCAGATAGGCCGAGACCGGGGTCTCCAGGTCGTCGATGAGTCGCGTCCAGACGAGCTGCGCCGCGCCCGCCCGGTATGCCTGCTCGAAAGCCGGATACGCAGGCTCGATGGTCATTTCGCCAGCGCAGCCTTGCCCGGCGCGGGCTTCTTCCCTGCGCCGGCGGCCTTCGGATCGATCGGCTCCAGGCCGATCGCCTGGCGGGCCCGGTTGGCGTCAATGCTCACCTTGATCTCCCGGCGCGCCGCGACGTGGGCGCTCTCGCCCAGTTCGCGGATAAAGCCGCTGCTCATCTGCGGACGCATCTGCTCGGCGGTCTGCGCCAGGGTGGCGGTGTCGCCGACGTGCACGGCCTCAAGCTTTCCGACCACGAAGCCGAAGTGGCTGTTCTGGGCGGTAAACACGTCGCCGGGGCGCGAGGTGAAAAGCTTGCCCAGCATGTCCTGCGACAGGGTCTGGTTCTGGCCGGCGTTGCGGCGGTCGATGCCGGGGACCTGCACGACGCTGGACCCGGCGGAGGCGGCGACCGCCTCCAGGCTCTCGCCCTTCTTGATTCGCGCCGCCAAGGCGTCGGCCTTGGCCTGCATGGCCCGCACCAACTCGCGCTGGTTCCAGGCCCGGGTCAGCATCGGCTTGATCTCATCGAAGGGCGGCAGCGCGGCCGGGGCGACTTTCTCCACGCGCACCGCGAAGAACTCGCCGTTGCCGGCGTCCTCGACCTCGCTCTCGCCGCCGGCGGGCAGGGCCCAGGCGGCTTCCATCAGTTTCTGGTTCAGGCCCTGAACCGGTTGCCCGGTCAGGTCACGGCCGTCCTGCGAAACCGGACCGATCGTCGTCGTCGGCACGCCGGCCTTGGCGGCGGCCGCGGCGAGGTTGGCGCCGCCCTGGTGGGCGTCGTCATAGGCCTGGGTCAGGGCGTAGACCTTCTCCGCCGCCTGATCCTTGCGGATCTCGGCTTCCAGAGCCGGCCTTACCTCGTCCAGCGTCACCGCGCGGCCGGGGGTCACCGAGAGCACCTTCACGACCGCAAGGCCCAGATCGCCCTTCACCGTGGCCACTTGGCCGGAAGGGGTGGCGAAGGCGGCGACGCCGACCTTCTTGTCCGGGATCGCGGTCTGCGGCTTGTTTGCATAGGTGATCGCCTCGACACCCGCGGTCTTGGCGACCAACGCCGGATCGGCGCCCGTGGCCAGGCTCTTGGCCACCTGCGCCGCCGTGGCGGCGTCCTTCGCCGGGATTTGGATCACCGTGCGGGTCTCGGGCGTCGACAGCGTGTCCTTGCGGAAATTGAAGCGCTTCTGCAGCTCCGCCGGGTCGATGGGCGCGGTGGCGGCCACCTGGCTGGGCGCGAAGCGCACAACCGTCAGCGTGCGGAACTCCGGCCGGGTCAGCTGGGCCTTGTTCTCGTTCATCAGCTCGGTGAGCTGGGCGTCGGTCGGCGCGGCCGGCTGCGGCACGCTCGAGGGTTCGACGGGGAAGTAGCCCATGTCGCGGCTCTCGACGGTGTAGATCGCCGCCAGCGCGGCGTAGGCGCGGGGCATGCGCAGGCCAGCGATCAGGCCGCTCGCGACCTGTTGTTCACCGATCTGGTCTCGCATCTGGCCTTCCAGCGACGCCGGAGTCAGGCCGTTGTCGGCCAGGCGTCGCAGGTACGCGTTCTTGTCGAAACGGCCGGTCACCTGGTCGAAGAACGCCGGGATCTTCTGGATCTCCGCTGCGATCAAGGGGTCGGCGGGGCGAATGCCCATGCGGGTCAGGGCCTCGGCGAAGGCCTCGCTGGTCGCCAGTCCCTCGACCACCTGCCGGTCCAGGCCGTTCTCCGCCGCCAGTTCCGCCGAGATCGGGCGGCCGACCTGTTGTTCGACACGGCTCTTGTAGCCATCGAACGCGCGCTTGAACTCGGCCGGCGAGATGCTGCGCGAGCCAGCGGTGACCACCCCGGTGCTGAACTTCGGGCGGAAGACATCGCGGTTGCCGATGCCGAACACAACGAAGCTGACGATCAGCAGGCCAAATAGCAGGGTGGCGACCCAGGATTTCGCGAAGACGCGAATGGCGGAGAGCATTGAAACCCCTTCAGGAGCCCGCAACCGGACGCGAGCGTGGGCGCCGGTATAGTGGAGGCCCCTTCATTCAAGCAAGCATGGCCCGCCCGCAAGCGCGTGACATACGGTGTGGCTTGGCTTAACCGCGCCGCGCGGCGTCAAGTCGCCAACAAAGCGAGGCCCGATGACCGCTCCGACCCCCCTGATCGCCGGAAACTGGAAAATGAACGGCGCGGCCGCATCGCTCGACGAGGCGCGCGCTGTCGCTGGCGGCCTGGGCGGCCTGAAGGACGCGCGTGTGGCGATCTGCCCGCCGGCGACCCTCATCGACCGATTGCGCCAGGCGCTGGCCGGCGGTCCGGTGCTGATCGGCGGCCAGGACTGCCGCGCCGAAGCCTCGGGCGCCTTCACCGGCGACGTGTCGGCCGAGATGCTGGTAGACGCTGGCGCGGGCCTGGTGATCCTGGGCCACTCCGAGCGACGCGCCGGCCACGGAGAGACCGACGCCCTGGTGGCGGCCAAGGTGGGCGCGGCGCTGCGGGTCGGCCTGGAGCCCATCGTTTGCGTCGGCGAGACCCTGGAACAGCGCAAGGCAGGCGAGGCGCTATCGGTCGTGACCGGGCAGGTGAGGGGATCGCTGCCGGCCGAGCTCGCGGGCCGGACCTTTGCGGTCGCCTACGAGCCGGTCTGGGCCATCGGAACCGGCCTCACACCCACGACCGCCGAGATCGAGGAGATGCACGCCGCGATCCGCGCCACGCTGCGCGAAATGTTCGGCGCCGCCAGCGACAGGGCCCCGATCCTCTACGGCGGCTCGGTAAAGCCCTCGAACGCCGCGGAAATCCTGCATGCGGCGGAGGTCGGCGGCGCCCTGGTCGGCGGCGCCTCGCTGAGGGCTGCCGACTTCCTGGGGATCATCCAAGGGCTCTGATCAGAGCCCATTCTGCGGCCCCCTCAGGCCAAGACAGGTCGCCGGCGCGGGCGCCGCAGCCACGCGAGCAGGGGTTTCTCCACCGATTCATGAACCCGCCATCCGGCGGCGATGCTCAACCCGGCGGCGGTGATCGTCATGGCGTCGGGCGGCAAATCCGTATGCCGGGAGAGAAGCCCTACGACGACGACAACCACCGGGACGTGAACGAGGTACAGGGCGTAGGAGGTGTCTCCGAGATAGGTGAACAGGCTCTTCTGAGCCTCGACCTGCAGGGCGCCCCAAACCACAAGCGCGGCAGGAACCCCCAGATAGAGCACTCGCTGCCAAGTCATATCGCCGTTCAAGGCGCCGGTCGTCGGAGGGTAACCCTTCGCCCCAAACAGCCAAACGAGCGCGACCCCCACGGGAATGAGGACGGCGCCGACGCGAGCCCGCGGAAGTCGTATGAGCCCGACCCCCATGATGAACTCGAGGATCATCGGGTTTCCGATGAACCGCGTCACCGGATCAGCGCGGATCGCGAGCGCGCTCGCGAAGACGCCCAGGAGGGGCCAGACAAGCCACGGCCGCCACAAGATCACGGCGGCGGCGACATAGAACAGCGCCTCAAAGCAGAGCGTCCAGGCCACAGGCACGACCGGATCGGTCATCCGATCGAGGGCCGGCCAAAGCGTCAAGGTGGTCACCAACTCGCGCCAGCCGACGGTCCCGGCGAAATTCCCCATCCCAAGATAGAGAACGGCCATCGCGCCATAGAGCGGCAGGATGCGGGTGGCCCGCTTGGCGGCGAAAGCTTGCGCCGTAAGACCCTTGGACGTCAGCGCGATGATCGCGCCCGACAATACGAAGAAGACGTCGACACCCGCTTGACCGAAGACCGCGCCGTTCCGGCCCAAAACCCCGAAGCGTTGAGTCGCTTGGTAGATCGCCCCGTCAGCGTGAAAAACGACGACGGCGAGAGCCGCGAAAAATCTGAGAGATTGCAGCGACCAGATCTTCATGCCCGCTTTGATAGCAATTCCGGGTAACCGAAATGCTGACGCCGCCGCTGCAATCTTGGGCCTGAAAGGCGGCCTCGGCAGGATTCACGAGCTTAGGTCGACGGCCCCTTGAGCTCGACCGTATTGCCCTCCGGATCGCGGACGTAGAGCGAGAAGCCGTCGCCGTCGGCGCCATAGCGCGGGCCTTCCTCGATGATCACCACGCCGTGGGCGGCCAGGTGCGCGCGGATCGCGGCCTCGTCGAAGGGCCGAACCTTCAAGGCGAAGTGGTCGAGGTTGCGCCCCTCGGCCGCCGGGGCCGCGCCACCCGCCTTGCCGAGCGGGCCTTCCAGCGTGACAAGGTCGATCATCTGCTGGCCCGCGCGGATGTGAGTCAGGCCGAGATCCGGCAGCTCGCGATCAACAACCAGCCCCATGACATCACCGTAGAACGCGAGCATCGCCGCCTTGTCGCGCACTCGGAGGACGATGTGGTCAAGCCCCGCAATGTGGATCGGGTGGGTCATTCGCGGCTCCCCTGACGCGCTCGAGATAGGAAGGCCGGCGCTACAGCAACAGGCCGAAGAGCCGGCAATCGCGCCGCTCCCCGTCGCGCAGGACGTGGCCGCGCAGCATGCCTTCCTCCACGAAACCGAGCTTTTCCAGGAGCGTGTCGGAGCGGCGATTACCCAGGTGGCTGCGCGCCATCAGGCGGCGCAGCCCGGACGTCGCCGCATAGGCCAGCACCGCCTGCATGGCCTCCAGCGCGTAGCCCTGGCCCCAGGCCTCGCGCCCGAGCATGAACCCCACCTCCGCGCGATGATGCCGCCGGTCGATTTCCGAGAGCTCGCAGGTGCCTAGGAAGTCCTGGTCGTCGCCGAGCGCCCGCATCGCCCAATAGATCGCCCGGCCCTCGGTCATCTCCTCGACCTGCCCCGCGACGATGTTGGCGATCAGGTCCGGGTCGTCGATCTCGCCCACGTCCCAGAAGGCCATGACCTCTGCGTCCGTCATCAGGGGGAAGATATATTGCGTATCCTCGCCCACCAACGGGGTCAGCCGCATCCTCTCGGTTTCCAGGATCGGCAAAAGGCTGAGGTCGGGACTCATCTGGGGGAAACGCTTGTCTGACGCCTGCGACGCCCTAGCTATGGCCTTGGGCCGGTCTCGGTGATAGAGCCCGCGCTTCATTTGATTGGCCGTTCCTGCAATTCGCCGCGGGTGTGACCGGCTGAACGCATACAGACTAAAGAAGACCCATGCTGATTGGCCTACTGCTCGCCGCCCAGATCATCGTAAGCCTCGCCCTGATCGGCGTGGTGCTGCTGCAGCGTTCGGAAGGCGGCGGCTTCGTGGGCGGGGGAAGCCCATCGGGCATGATGTCGGTCCGTGGCGTGGGCGACCTCTTGACCCGCACCACCTGGATCCTGGGATCCGCCTTCTTCATCATCGCGCTGCTGCTGACGATCCTGCAGGGCCGCGAGAAGGGCGCTTCCTCGGTCGTCGACCGCCTGAAGATCGATAACATCGATCCTTCGACCCTGAACCAGCCCAAGCCCGCCCGGCCGCCGGCCGGAACCGCCCAGCCCGGTAATCCGCAGGCCGCGCCAGTTCCGTTGCAGGCGCCCGCGCCGACCATCAACAACCCATTCCTCGGTCAGCCGGCTCAGCCCGCGCCCCCGCAGCAATAGTTTTGCCCAGGATTGTTACGCTTCGGCGCCGATTGCGTCAGCGCGTCCGCGAATCGCTGCTAACCTGAACGCCCATGGCCCGGTACATTTTCATCACCGGCGGCGTGGTCTCCTCATTGGGTAAGGGTCTCGCGTCCGCCGCTCTTGGCGCGCTCCTCCAAGCGCGGGGCTACGGCGTCAGGCTGCGCAAGCTCGACCCCTATCTGAACGTCGATCCGGGGACGATGAGCCCCTATCAGCACGGCGAGGTCTTCGTGACCGACGACGGGGCGGAGACCGACCTGGACCTGGGCCACTACGAGCGGTTCACCGGCGTCAACGCCACCCGCAACGACAACATCACCACGGGCCAGATCTACAAGACGATCATCGAGAAGGAGCGGCGCGGGGACTACCTTGGCGCCACCGTCCAGGTGATCCCGCACGTCACCGGCGAGATCAAGGATTTCGTCCTCTCAGATCCGGGCGAGGGGGTCGACTTCGTGCTGGTCGAGGTGGGCGGCACGGTGGGCGACATCGAGGGCCTGCCGTTCTTCGAGGCGATCCGCCAGCTGGGGCAGGAACTGCCCCGCGGCCACGCCTGCTACATCCACCTGACGCTGCTGCCGTTCATCAAGACGGCCGGCGAGATGAAGACCAAGCCCACCCAGCACTCGGTGAAGGAGCTGCGCTCCATCGGCATCCAGCCGGACATCCTGCTCTGCCGCTGCGAGATGCCGATCCCGGAGGG
>DASRRU010000174.1:0-11583 GCA_035656795.1 Phenylobacterium sp.
GCGCGTCCAACACTGGCGGCAATGCGGTGAACGTTCTGCTGGCCTTCTCGGTCGACGGGAAATAGCCGCGCCGGCTCAACCCGCGATGCGGACGATCTCGGCAAGCAGCTGGCCTGGCGAGAACGGCTTGGGCACGAAGCCGTTCATGCCCGCGGCGTGATAGGCCGCCTGGTGATGGGTCATGACGTCGGCGGTGAGCGCGACGATCGGCACGTCGGAGTTCGGCTGCGGCAGGGCGCGGACGCGGCGGGTGGCCTCCAGGCCGTCCATGCCGGGCATGTTGACGTCCATCAGGATCAGGTCGTAGCCGCCGCGGGCGGCCGCGGCGATGGCGGCCTCGCCACAATCGGCGGTCTCGGCCGTGGCGCCCAGGGCCTCCAGCGACTTCAGGCCGACCAATCGGTTGGTGCGGTTGTCGTCGACGACGAGGATCTTCAGGCCGGCGAGGGGCGCATCGCCCGCCTCGACCCGGGGCGCGGCGGCCCCGGCCTCGGCCGGCGGCGCGGCGATCTCGAACCAGAAGACCGAGCCCCGACCCTCGGTGCTCTCGAAACCCATGTCCCCGCCCATCATCCGGGCCAGGTTGCGCGAGATGGCGAGGCCCAGGCCCGTGCCGCCGAACTTGCGGTCAGGTCCGGTGTGCGCCTGCTGGAAACGGTCGAAGAGAGCGTCCTTGGCGTGGTCGGGCACGCCGACGCCGGTGTCCTGCACCTCGACGCGCAGCTTGCGCGTCGCGCCCGATCCACGCAGGCTCATGCGGACGTCGACTCCGCCGGTTTCGGTGAACTTCACGGCATTGCCGATGATGTTGAACAGGCACTGGCGCAGGCGGATCGGGTCGATCATCGCCCAGCCCGAGCCTTCCGCGCCTTGGGTCTCCGAGCTGGCGCGCAGGTAGAGGTTCTTGCTGTCGGCCTGGGGATGCAACAGGGCCACGACGCTGGCCATCACCGCGGCCGGATCGGTGGGCGCGGGCGTCACATTCAGCTTCCCGGCTTCCATCTTGGAGAAGTCGAGCACGTCGTCGATCAGCTGGGCCAGCATGTCACTGCAGGCGAGCGCCTCGCCAAGGAGATCGCGGCCCTCGGGGCTCAGGCCCTCGCGTTTGAGCAGGTTGAGCACGCCCACGATGCCGTTCATCGGCGTGCGGATCTCGTGGCTGACGGAGGCCAGGAAGCTCGACTTCGACGCGGTGGCGGACTCCGCCAACAGGCGCGCCTCGGTTAGAGCAAGCTCCTGACGCTTCTGCTCGTCGATATCCAGCAGCAGACCCACGCCGCGTGTAGGCGCGCCGGAGGCGTCGCACTCCGTTTGCCAATAGACGCGCACCCAAAGTTCGCCGTCCAGACGCATGAGGCGGGCTTCGGTGGAGACCGGCTGGCTGGCCTCGATGCTGGCCTGGCCGAGCATGCGCATGGTGTCACGGTCATCGGGGTGGAAGAGCGCTCGTGGATCGTCGGCCGCCCTGATGGCGTCGAGCGTGCCTTGCCCCATCAGGTCGCGAAATTCCTGCGACGACCAGTACTCGCCCTTGACGTAGTCGTAGCCGAACACCCCGGCGCGGGCGGCCGCGAGGGCGAGCTTCAGCCGTCGCGCGCTGGCGGTAGCCTCGTCGCGGGCCTGGGCCAGATCGGTGACGTTCTGGCTGAGCCCGTACATCTCATAGCGACCGGATTTCAGCTTGCGGCCCGAGCGGTAGAGCACCCGCAGCCGCCGCCACGCGCCGTCGCCGGTCATGTAGCGCATCTCGGACTCGGCGGAGCCCTCCTCGCGGGTGAGCCGGTCGCGGATTGCGTCGTCGATCGGGCGGTCGTCTTCGTGCTGGATGTATCGCAGCGAGGCCAGCGCCACCGGCTCCTGGACCGCGCTGTGCCCCAGCGTCAGCTCGATCGGGAAGTGGTAGAGGGCGGCGTCCGGATCGTAGCGCCAGATGCCGACCTCGGCTTCATGCATCAACCGGGCGCGGGCGGCGAAGTCCGCCTTCATGCGTTCCAGCACGATGCGCTCGCCTGTGACGTCGACGAGCATGGCCAGGATGCGGCCGTCATCCCGTTCCGCCAGCTCCAACCGCAGCCAGCGCGGGCCGTCGGGACACTGGAAGCCGAAGGTCTGCACGCCCTCGCCGGAAGGGACGTCGCACGCCGCTGAACGCAGGCGATGGCCTAAGGGTTCGCCCATCAGGCTGGCGGCCGGAACATCCAGCAGCTCGGCGAAGGCTGCATTGGCTTCAATGAAGCGCAGCTCGGCGTCGAGCAAAGCCATGGGTATGGGCAGGGCGTCAAAGCCCGGCGCTTGGGCCCCTCCGCTGACGGCGTCCCGGGTGGCGTGCAGAGTTGCCATCGGTGCAGCATCGCCCGAGCTGGTTAAGGTCTTCCTCTCAAAGCGGGATCAACGGCGAGTTCGGCCGCGCCAAGGGGCTCCAGATATAGGCGACGACCCTAAAGTCAGCCGGGACAGGGCCTAACCGCCGCTGACGTCCACCGCCTCGATCTTCCGGCCATCTCGGTCGGCCTTACGGGCGCCGGCCAGGATGCCTGGCAGGGCGTAGTTGCCCTCGTGGCAGGCGTATTCGTAGACCGGCCCCTTGGCGGCGTTCAGCGGCATCTCGGCCTTCCAGACCTGGCTGTAGGTGGTCGGATCGTCGACTTCGAAACGGTAGAGGATCTGGTTCGGCGAGACGCGGGTGAAGCGCTCGGTCACCTTGGCGTTCGGCGACAGCAGGATCGAGTTGCTGAAGTAGGGCCTGAGGCTCTCGCCCGGATTGAAGTTGGTGGTCTCGACCACCAGGGTGTCGCCTTCCCACCAGCCAATGCTGTCGCCCATCCAGGGACGCATGTAGCCGGGCAGGTGCTTCCTGTCGGTCATGCGCACGATGCGCACGTCGTGGTTCATCTCCACCAGGATCGCCACGGAGTCCTTGGACTGCACGATCTGGTAGTTGTTGTTGTAGAGCACGTTCAGCATCGGCGGCCCGGCGGTGGAGCCGAAGCCCAGGATGCACCGCTCGCCCAATGGGCGGTTCTCCGGCCCATCCCAGCTGTTCCTCGCCTTGCGCAGCGCCTCGACGTAAGCCGCCTTGCCAGTCGTGGAATAGGGCAACTGACCGTTGATGGGATCGACGATCCAGGAGGTGCGGACCTGGCCGCCGATGCGGCCAAGGCTGACGCCAGGGTCGGTCCAGGAGGCGTTGTAGCCGCCAGGATCGTTACCCTCCGGCGGCGCGCCGGAATTGGGATCGGTGGGCTTGTCCGCCTGGGCCCGGGCCGCCGCGCGGCGCTTCTCCAGGGCGGCGGCTTCCGCGTCGGTGAGGGTCAGGGATTTGAACATCGCCGGTCGCTGCAGACTGGTGAGCGAGGCGTTGGTCCAGGTGCCCTGGAGGTCCGGCTGGCCGAAGCCGTTCTTCGGCGCGTGGTAGTCGGCGGCCCCGGCGGCCCCGGCGGCGAGAAGTACTGAGAGCGCGAGGGCGGCGATTTTGTTCATGTGTGGATAGTTCGCCAGCCCGGCTCGGCTTGCAAGCGGCCTCGTGTATCGTGGTCCGACACCTGGGAGATGTGGGCCATGGACGAGCTGTTCGACGCAAGCTGGGCGCACGTCGCGGTGACCCGGCGCGAGGCCGTCTGCGAGGTGGCGCTGGCCCGGCCGCAGGCGCGCAACGCCCTGGACGGTGAGCTGATGGCGGAACTGACCGAGGTGGCGCGGAGACTGCGCCTGAGAACAGACCTCCTGGCCGTGATCCTGACCGGGACCGAAAGCTACTTTTCGGCTGGAGCGGACCTGTCGGCCAGCCAGGCCCGGGCGGGGCAGGCGAGTCTGCTCGAAGCGCGGCGTGCGATCATGGCGGGACCGGACCTCTGTAAGGCGTGGGAGGAAATCGAGGCGGTGACCATCGCGGCGATCGAGGGCTACTGCATCGGCGGCGCCTGCGCGCTCGCCGTTTCCTGCGATTTCCGGGTCATGGGAGCTTCGGCCTACATGCGCCTGCCTGAAGTTCCGCTGGGCATGAACATGAGCTGGCGGACTCTGCCCAAGCTGGTGGCGCTCGCGGGGCCCTCGCGGGCCAAGCAGTATGTGATGTTCGGCGAGGCCGCCGACGCGGACCGCTGCCTGGCCTGGGGGTTCGCCGACGAGGTGGTCGCCGCGGGCCGGGCGCTGGAGGGCGCACGGCGCTGGGCCGACAAGGTCGCCGCCCTGCCGCCGCTGCCGGTGCGGATGACCAAGGAGGCGGTCAACGCCATCTCCGCCGCCACGGCCCAGGCCAGCATCTACATGGACCGCGACCAGTACCTGCTCGCCAGCCGCAGCGCCGACTATCGCGAAGGGATCGCCGCCTTCCGCGAGAAACGGCCAGGCCGGTTCAAGGGCGACTAGCCCGCGCGGGCGTCAGTCGTCCTGGGGCGGGGGACCGGAATAGACCAGGTAGCCGCGCTCCACCATCCGGCGCATGGCGTCGTAGACTTCGGAGAGTTCTTCATAGGCGGATCGCAGGTGGGCGAGGTGCTCGATCTGGTCGCGCGACGGGGCGTGGCCGCGCTCTGTGGCGGCGAGCGAGGCCGCCACCCATTGGGTGCGGGCCACCGCCGTCGCCAGCGCCAGGCGCTCGAACTGCTGCGCGTCAGCGCGCCCGATGGTGCTGCCCAACACCTTCTTGTTCGCGGCGTAGGCGGCGTAGTCGATCTGTTCCAGCTGCCCGCGCAGCTGGCGCTGGGCCTTCGGGTCGACGTCGTCATCCGGCTCGAAGTGGTCGGCGGCGCTGCGCCACAGGCTGGTCGCTCGGCTGATCGGCATTCGTGTACTCCGGAAGCTATTTTCCGCGGTCACACGAGATCTTAGGCCTCGAGCCTTAATGAAGGTTGATTTTCGCGTCTGGATTGCGAGAGCATATCGGGCGAATACCGGCGCATGCTCCCGCGCGGTCCACGGCGCAGCTTTGAATCTGAGGTGTTGATCTAGGCGTTGCGCGCCATCAGGCCGCCATCCACTGGGATCGTGACGCCGGTGATGTAGGAGGCGGCCGGCAGGCAGAGGCTGAGCGTGATGTGGGCCACCTCTTCCGGACGGCCATAGCGGCGAAGCGCCGTGCGGCGGCGCGCGAAGGTTTCCTTGTCGGCCGCCGGGATCGCCTCGGTCATGCCGGTGAGGATCGGGCCTGGGCAGATGCAGTTGACGGTGATGCCTTCCGGGCCGAGCTCCACGGCCAGCGCGCGAGTGAGGCCGGTGACGCCAGCCTTGGCTGCGGCATAGGCGCTGTCGCGGGCGGTGGCGCCCAGGGCCTCGGTGGAGGCGATGTTGACGATGCGTGGCGCTGCGGACTTGCGCAGATAGGGCAGGGCGGCGCGGACGATCCGCTGGTGGGCGGTCAGCATGACGCCGAGCGCCCGGGTCCAGATGGCCTCATAGTTGGCGGCGTCGATGGCCGCGAAGCCGCCGACGCCGGCGTTGTTGACCACGATGTCGAGGCCGCCGAACCGCGCCGCCGCCTGGGCGACCACGGCCTCGATGGCGGCGGCGTCGGCGACGTCGAGAGTCCAGGCCTCGGCGCTCAAGCCCCTGTGCACCAAGTCGTCGGCGACCTCGCGGACACTCTCGGCGGCGATGTCGGTGAGCGCCACATGGGCCCCCTCGGCGGCGAACACCTCGGCAGTGGCGCGGCCCATCCCGCTGGCGGCGCCGGTGATCAGGACGGTGGATCCGGCGACGGAGCGGCTGGCGGTCTGGCTCATCGCGCGATGCTGTCACGCTGGCGGGTCAGGTCAACGGTTCCCCCAAGTCACCCTTGCCACGGCGGCGCCCAGCAGGGAGCATGGCGGCCCCAGGGAGTGAGGCGAAATGCCAGAATTCAGGACCATCGACGCCGGCGCGGCGCAGATCCGTGTGGCCATCGAGGGCGAGGGGCCCCTGGTCCTTATGGTGCATGGCTTCCCCGAGAGCTGGTACAGTTGGCGCCACCAGTTGGGGCCGATAGCCAGGGCCGGCTTCACGGCGGCGGCCATCGACGTGCGCGGCTACGGCGGGTCCGACAAGCCCGGCGAGATCGCCGCCTACAGCATGGAAAATATCACCGCCGATGTGGCCGGGGTCGCCAAGGCCCTGCAGCCGGACGCGCCGGCGATCCTGATCGGCCACGACTGGGGCGCGCCGATCGTCTGGAATTCCTCGCTGAGCCGGCCGGAGGCCTTCAAGGCGGTCGCAGGCCTGTCGGTGGCCTATTCCGGGGTCCCGAACCGACCGTTCACCGACATCTTCCGCGAGGCGTTCACCGACAAGGGATTGTTCTTCTACCAGGCCTGGTTCCAGGAGGTCGGGCCGCCGGAGGCGGAGGCGCAGGCCGATGTGCGGGGTTTCCTGCGCAAGTTCTACTACGGCGCCAGCGGCGACGCCCCGGCCGGGACCTGGCCCATTAAGAAGCACGGGGCGAGCCTGCTTGAGGGCATGGTCGATCCGGAGGTGTTCCCAGCTTGGCTCACCGAGGCCGATCTCGACTACTACGTGGGTGAATTCACCGCCTCGGGCTTCTTCGGGCCGATCAGTCGCTATCGCAATCATGAGCGCGACTTCGACTGGCTGCAGCAGTTCAAGGGCCGCAAGCTGGAGATGCCGACACTGCTGATCGGCGGCGACCGCGATCCGGCGTTCAACGGCTTCGGCCGCATCGCCGATCCCGGCGCCATGATGCGCCAGCATGTCACCGACCTGCGCGGCGTCCACGTCCTGCCCGGCTGCGGCCACTGGACCCAGCAGGAGCGGCCCGCCGAGGTGACCGCCCTGCTGATCGCCTGGCTCGAGAGCATCCGTTGATCCGCCTCTACCACTGCGCCGACGCGCGCTCGTTCCGCCCACTCTGGGCGCTTGAGGAACTGGGGCTGGACTATGAGCTGACGGTGATGCCGTTTCCGCCGCGCTACCGGGCCAAGGAATACATGGCGGTCAATCCCCTGGGCACGATCCCGGCGCTGGTTGACGGCGAGACCTTCATGACCGAGTCCGCGGCCATCGTGCAGTTCCTGGTCACCCGCTATGGGCCGAGCCCGCTGGCGGTGGACGTCGCCGACCCGGCCTACGGCGCCTGGCTGAACTGGCTGCATTTCGGCGAGGCGACGCTCACCTTTCCCCAGACCCTGGTGCTTCGCTACCGGCGGTTCGAGCCGGGCAAGGCCGAGGTGGTGGCCGACGACTACGCCAAGTGGTTCCTGGCGCGGCTGCGGGCTGTCGACCGCGCGCTGCAGGCGGGTGACTGGTTGTGCGCCGGGCGGTTCACCGCCGCAGACATTTCGGTCGGCTATGCCCTCCTGCTGGCCGCCCAGCTCGGTCTCGACGCGGCCTTCACGCCGGCCATCGCGGCCTATTGGGCCCGGCTGCAGGCGCGGCCGGGGTTCCAGGCCGCCAAGGCCTCCCAGGTGAAGCATGCGCCGGCGGGCGCGGAGGCCTTCCCCACATGACCGGCGAGATCATCCTGCACCACTACGATACCTCGCCGTTCTCGGAGAAGGTGCGGGTCATGCTGGGCGTGAAGGGGCTGTCCTGGCGCTCGGTGATCCAGCCGGTGATCATGCCCAAACCCGAGCTCATTCCGCTGACCGGCGGCTATCGGCGAATTCCGGTGCTGCAAATCGGGGCCGATGTCTATTGCGACACCCAGGTGATCATGGCCGAGCTTGAGGTCAGGCATCGCAAGCCAGCCGTGGCGCGGGGCGCCGACTGGGCGGTCAATCTGTGGGCCGACCGCCTGTTCTTCCAGACCACGGTGGCGGTGGTGTTCGGCGAGACCGCCGACCAGGTCCCGAAGGCGTTCATAGACGACCGCGAGAAGCTCTCCGGCCGGCCCTTCGACATGGTCGCCATGAAGGCCGCGGCGGGGCCCATGAAGGCCCAATGGCGGGCGCACGCGACCTGGATCGAGCGCGGCCTGGCCAGCAACGATTTCCTCGGTGGATCAACATCTTCCCTGGCTGATATCGCGGCCTACATGAACGTCTGGTGGCTTGCACGTGCGGCGCCGGCCATCGCGGCCGAGCTGCTCGACGGACTGCCGAAGACGACCGGCTGGCGCGAGCGCGTGAAAGCCCTGGGCCACGGCCGCCGCAGCGAGATGAGCGGCGCGGAGGCCCTGCAGGTCGCCAGGGCTTCCACCCCGGCGCCCGTGACCGGCGACGGCACCGCCGATCCCTCCGGCCTGCAACGGGATGACGCAGTGGTCGTCCGCGCCGACGACTATGGCCGCGACCCCATCGAGGGGCGGCTGGTGGCGGTGACCTCGGAGCGGATCACCATCGCCCGCGACGATGGCGAACTCGATCTGATCCATGTGCATTTCCCGCGCGTCGGCTACGTCCTGACGGCAGCCTGAAACGGAGGACTCCATGAACGACCGGCTGACGGTGGATATCCAAGGCGGGGTCGCCGACGTGCGCCTGGTCCGCGCCGACAAGATGAACGCCCTGGACGACGCCATGTTCTCGGCCCTGATCGAGACCGGCGAGCGCCTGAAGGGCGAAGCCGGGGTGCGCGCAGTGGTGCTTTCCGGGGAGGGCCGCGCCTTCTGCGCCGGGCTCGACATGGGATCGTTTCAGCAGATGGCTTCAGGCGGCGGCGGACAGCGGACCACCGACGCCCTGCTGACAGCCCAGCGCACCGAGGGCGGGGCCAACCGCGCCCAGCACGCCTGCATGGTCTGGCGCGAGATCCCCGTGCCCGTGATCGCCGCCGTGCATGGGGTGGCGTTCGGCGGCGGCTTCCAGCTCGCCCTGGGTGCGGACCTCCGCTACGTCGCCGCCGACGCGCGTCTGGCGGTGCTGGAAATCAAATGGGGCCTGATCCCCGACATGGCCGGCATGGTGCTGATGCGCGGCCTGGTTCGCGACGACCTCGCGCGGGAGCTGACCTACACCGGGCGCATCTTTTCAGGCGAGGAAGCCGTCGCCCTGGGCCTCGCCACCCGCGTATGCGCCGACCCGCGCGCCGAGGCGCTGGCGCTGGCGGCCGAGATCGCGGGCAAGAACCCGCACGCCATCCGCGCCGGCAAGCGGCTGTTCAACCTGGCGGCCGAGGCCGACCAGCAGACGGTTCTCCTCGCAGAGAGCAGGGAGCAAGCCGCCTTGATCGGTTCGGCCAACCAGGTTGAAGCCGTGATGGCCAATCTGCAGAAGCGCAGTCCGCAGTTCGCGGAATAGCGGGTCTCCAGAGCCCCCTGAACCGAACAGACCCTAGCGCGCCGCCAGTTTGACCGCCGGGTCCTGGCTCTGGGCGAGGGTGGCGTCCACGGTGTGGGTCACGCAGGCGCGCATCTCGTCGAGGGGCGAGCTGGAGCCCACCATGTCGTTGGCGCAGAGCCGGCGCGCGGCGTTGAACACCTCAGCGCGGATTTGCTCGGGCGTCTTGCCGACCGTGGAAACGCGGACGGAGTCCGCGGCGTAGGCGGGCAGGGAGAGGAGGGTGGCGGCGGCTGCGGCCAGGATCACGATACGGTTCACTGTTTGATTTCCGGGTGGAGGTGGAAGCAACCCCATTCACCGGCGTTCCTCTTAGGCGGCGGTCGGAAACTGACGTCGACCTGTCGCCTACCAAGAGGTTTAGCTTCGAATCCGCGCCGATCAACCGAAAATATATTGCGATGCAGCAAGAGTATTGCATTGCACAATAAGTGGGCGAAATTTGCTCCTCTTGAGGCGCCTCGATTTCACGCTGGCCGACTTGCCCTAGGTGGGAGGCGCTCTAGCCACGGCCGATGAACGGCATGGCTGTGGCCATGACGGTCATGAATTGGACGTTGGCCTCCAGAGGCAGCCCGGCCATGTAAAGCACCGCGTCGGCCACGGCCGAGACGTCCATGATCGCCTCCGGGGCGATGGATCCGTCGGCCTGCATCACCCCCTGGCTCATGGCCCGTGTCATCTCCGTACCGGCGTTGCCGATGTCGATCTGCCCGCAGGCGATGCCGTAGGGCCGCCCGTCCAGCGAGAGCGACTTGGTCAGGCCGGTGACCGCGTGCTTGGTGGCGGTGTACGCGATGCTGTTCGGCCGCGGGGTGTGCGCCGAGATCGAGCCGTTGTTGATGATCCGCCCGCCCTGCGGGTCCTGGGCCTTCATCATCCGCACCGCGTGCTGCGCGCACAGGAAGACCCCGGTGAGGTTGGTGTCGACCACCCGCTGCCAGTCGGTCAGGTCGATCTCGTCCGCCTGGGCCGCCGGGCCGAACAGCCCCGCGTTGTTCACCAGCAGGTCCAGCCGTCCCCAGCGATCTTGCACCGCGTCGAAGAGCGCGGCCACCGACGGCGGTGAGGTCACGTCGGCCGGGACCACGAGCGCGGCGCCGTCCGGCGCGTCCTTCGCGGTCTCGGTGAGCAGTTCCTCGCGCCGGCCCGCCAGCGCGACCTGCCAGCCCGCGCCGAGCAGGGCCCTGGCGATGACCCGGCCCAGCCCGGAACTCGCCCCGGTGACGACGGCAACGCTCATGCTTACCTAGCCTCTCTGCTTCCCCGCGGATCAGTGTCTGCGGATCAGTGTCTGCGGAACGGTGTCTGCGGAACGGTGTCTGCGGAACAGTGTCTAAGGGACCACGGTGACCGGCCACCGGCCGGCCTTGACCAGTCGCACCGCCAGCGACCCGATCCACCGGTGCCCGGCCTGCATCGAGGCGCCCACGATGACGGCGTCGGCGCGCACCTCGTCGGCCACCCGCCGCAGTTCGGTGTTGGGGTCGCCACGGGCGACCACGAAGGTGAGCGCCAGGCCCAGTCTCCTCGCTCCCTCCTCGGCCTCCCGCCGCAGGTCCGCGGCCGTCTCGTGGAGCGCCTGCTCCTGCGCGGCGATCGCGCTGGCCCCGGCCCCCGCCGCCGCCCCGTACATGGCCGACGGCCGCTCGACGTAGACGCAGACCAGCCGGGCCCCCTGCCGCCGGGCCAGCCCGGCCGCGTACGCCCCGGCCCGCATCGAGGTAACGGAATCGTCCACCCCGACCAGGATCACCTTGGGCCCGTCGGTGCCGAGTTCGAAGGCTCCGCCTTCCGCGTCCGCCACAGCGGAATTATAGGTACAAACCCCTGCCCGCCCCCGCGCACCCTCGCCCACGGTAGGCCCGCGCCCCGCCCGCATCAGCAACGCTCGCCCGCGTCGTCCGCACGTGAGTCACACGGTCCCCTCCAGTCCCAGCGTCCCGGTTCGGGGAAAATAGCGTGGTTGATAAGGGCTGAGCGGTGCCGCAGTGACGTGGATGAAGATCGCTCCGTGCCCGATCAGCGTGAAATCGACACGGATGCCATGATCATGAAGGATCTAGTACTCGTAGCCGTACCAGATCCTTCGTGATCATCGAAATCCGCTCCGAAACAACGTGCCTACCATGATCCCGAAAGATCTTTAGTCAGGGCCGACTAAAAATCGTTCGCGATCATGGAAGTGAAGCCCTCGGCGCCGCCCCGGGAGCCTAGCGCGGCCCTGCCCCAAGGCATGGCCCTGCCCCAAGGCGCGGCCCTGCCTGGGGCGCTGCCGTGCTCCGGGGCGCGGCGCCGCCCCCGAGAACTCCGCCTCGGCTCCACTCCGCCTCATCAGTCACAGGAGTCACTCGAAGAGCCCGGCCCCTGCAACCGC
>DASRRU010000175.1:0-6166 GCA_035656795.1 Phenylobacterium sp.
GCGTGGCGGCCATGGAGACCGCGACCACGGCGGTCAGCATCCGGGCGAGCTGCGCGTCCATCACGTGGGCTGCGACCACGAAGCCCAGCAGGACGAAGGCGAACTCCCCGCCCTGGGCCAGGCCCACGGCGGTAGTGAGGGCGATGCTGTGCGGCGTGTGGAAGAGGCGGCCACAGACGTACATGGCCAGGGTTTTCAGCACGATCAGGCCGCCGACGGCGGCAGCGATCTCCAGAGGGTGCTTGAGCACCAGGCCCAGGTCGAGCCCGGCGCCGACTGTGATGAAGAAGAGCCCGAGCAGCAGGCCGCGGAACGGCTCGATGTCGGTCTCCAGCTCGCGGCGGAATTCGCTCTCTGCGAGCACCACACCGGCCAGGAAGGCGCCCAGGGCCGGCGAAAGGCCCACCTCCTGCATCAGGGCGGCCACGGCCACCACCAGCAACAGGGCCGAGGCGGTGAAGATCTCGCGCAGGCGGGCCGCGGCGATGAACCGGAACAGCGGCCGCGTCAGATAGCGCCCGAAGCCCGCCACGGCCGCGACAGCAGCCAGCTGGACGGCCACCCGGCCCCACATCGGCAGGGCGCCGAACAGGCCGGAGTCATGCGTCGCCGCGGCCACCGGTCCGCCTGCGGGCGCCAGCAACGGCAGGAGGGCGAACAGCGGGATGACCGCGAGGTCCTGGAACAGGAGCACCCCGAATGAGGCCTCGCCGACCGGCCCCTGGCGAGTTCCCTTTTCCTCAAGGCTCTGAAGGACGATTGCGGTCGAGGAGAGCGCCAGGATCAGGCCTGTCGCGACACCCAGCCGCCAATTCAGCCCGAAGGCCAGCGATCCCGCGCCGACGAGCGCCGCCGTGGCCAGGAGCTGCGCCGTGCCGAGGCCGAAAATCGCCGTGCGCATTCGCCACAAGAGCGCCGGGCGCACCTCCAACCCGATCAGGAACAGCAGGATCACGACGCCGAACTCGGCGAAGTTCAGGACGTCGCCTTCCGGGCCCACCAGGTTCAAGGCGAACGGGCCCACCAGGACGCCGGCGATCAGGTAGCCCAGCACCGAGCCCAGGCCGAGCCGCTTGGCGATCGGCACGGAGACCACGCCCGCCGCCAGGTAGACCATCGCCTGGACCAGGAGGGAGTAGCCGTTCATCGTGGGGGTTCCATGCCGGCCAATCGGGTCATGGAGGCAGGCTCGGCACATCTTGACGAGTCTTTTTCAACCTTGGCTACGGCTTGCCCGGTTTCCAGATGCTGCGTTGCGGCGTAATGGGGCGCCATGGCCAGCAAGACAGTGAACAGCGCCGCCGACGCCCTCGCGGGTGTGCTCTTCGACGGCATGACCATCATGGCGGGCGGCTTCGGCCTCTGCGGCATTCCCGAGAACCTGATCACCGCGATCCGCGAGGCGGGCGTCAAGGACCTGACGGTCGTCTCCAACAACTGCGGGGTCGACGACTTCGGCCTGGGCATCCTGCTGGCCGGCGGCCAGATCAAGAAGATGATCTCCAGCTACGTCGGCGAAAACAAGCTGTTTGCCGAGCTCTACCTCTCCGGCAAGCTGGAGCTGGAGTTCAACCCGCAGGGGACGCTGGCCGAACGCATCCGCGCCGGCGGGGCGGGAATCCCGGCCTTCTTCACCAAGACTGGCGTCGGCACCCTGGTGGCCGACGGCAAGGAAGTCAGGGAATTCGATGGCGAGCTCTATGTGATGGAGCGCGGGCTCACGGCCGACCTCTCTATCGTCAAGGCCTGGAAGGGTGACCACGACGGCAACCTCGTCTACCGCCGCACGGCTCGGAACTTCAATCCGATGATGGCCACGGCCGGCAAGGTGACGGTCGCCGAGGTCGAGGCGTTGGTGGAGACCGGTCAGCTCGACAAGGACAACATCCATACGCCCGGCATCTATGTCGACCGGCTCTTCGAGGGTGCGGTCTTCGAGAAGCGCATCGAACAGGCGACGACCCGACCCCGGGAAACCGCCACTGCGGGATTGGAAGTCTGATGCCCCCCGAAAAGCAAGGCTGGACCCGCGAACAGATCGCCGCCCGCGCCGCCGCCGAGCTGCGAGACGGTTTCTATGTGAACCTGGGTATCGGCATCCCGACCCTGGTGGCCAACTATATCCCGACCGGCGTGCACGTGACCCTGCAGAGCGAGAACGGCATGCTGGGCATGGGGCCGTTCCCCTATCCGGACGAGATCGACCCGGACCTGATCAACGCCGGCAAGCAGACGATCACCGAGCTGCCGAGTTCGTCCTATTTCTCCTCGGCCGACAGCTTCGCCATGATCCGCGGCGGCCACATCGACCTGTCGGTGCTGGGCGCCATGCAGGTGGCCCAGAACGGCGACCTGGCGAACTGGATGGTGCCCGGCAAGATGGTCAAGGGCATGGGCGGCGCCATGGACCTGGTGGCTGGCGTCAAGCGCGTGGTCGTGGTCATGGAGCACACCGAAAAGTCGGGCGCGCCCAAGCTGGTCAAGGCGTGCACCCTGCCGCTCACCGGCCAGGGTGTGGTCGACCTGGTGATCACCGAGCTGGGCGTCTTCGACGTCAGCCGGGGCAAGCGTCCCCTGAGGTTGATCGAGCTGGCGCCCAGCGTCACCGTCGACGAGGTGAAGGCGAAGACCGAGGCCGAGTTCGAGATTTCCCTCCCTTAATGGGCAGGGACACATCGCGCACCGATCAGGGTGGGGCAGTCGCATCCACGTTCTGACTCAGCGTTCCGGCCCCCAAATCCCTACCCGTCTCGCGGAGTTCATCCTCGGGCCCGAATCGCGGAGCAGCTGTTCCGCACCCTGAAGACCCGGGGCTTCGACATCGAAGGCTTGCTCGTCGAGGAGGAGGCGCCCCTGCGCAACCTGGTCATGGCCCCCCTCGTCGCCGCCGTCACCGTCCAGCAACTGGTCCATGCCCGCGACGGTCAAGCCGCGCCCGGACCGCTGCGCCCGATCACCGACGCCTTCGAACCGGATGACCAGCCCCTGCTGGAAGCCTTCTGCGCCAAGCTCGAAGGCAAGACCCCGCGACAGAAGAACCCCCATCCCAAGGGCTCCCTCGCCTACGGCGCGTGGGTCTGCGCCCGCCTCGGAGGGTGGACCGGCTACTACGGAAAACCCGGACCCATCGTCATGCTTGAGGGCTGGCTCTGCTTCCAAGCCGCCAAGCAGGGCGCCCGACTCCACGCCGGCTACCAAGATGTGTGAATCCGGTAGCCCCATTAAGGGGGGGATCGCGTAGTCTCGTCGGGGCTTGTAACCTAGCTCGACGCCGCCACGTATTATTGGCAAGACATCGCTCGGAGATATCTCGATGACGTCCGCTAAACTCGCCCTGGTCGCCGCGGCCTGCGGCGTTCTGGGCCTGTCGTTCGCCAGTGGGGCCTTGCCCGTCGCGCAGGCTCGGGCCGCTTCGCCGGCCCAGGCGCTGCCAGCGCCCAGGATCGACGTCGCGCTGCCCGCGCCCGGCAAGTTGGAGACCGCCGTACTTTCCGGGGGCTGCTTCTGGGGCGTCCAGGGCGTGTTCGAACACGTGAAGGGCGTGAAGAAGGTCTATTCCGGCTATTCCGGCGGTCCTGGCGCGATGGCGCAGTACGAACTGGTCAGCACCGGAACCACCGGCCACGCGGAATCAGTCCAGATCGTCTTCGATCCGCAGCAGATCAGCTACGGCGAGGTGCTGCGGATCTTCTTCACGGTCGCCACTGACCCGACCCAGGTCAATATGCAGTTTCCGGACGAGGGGACGCAGTATCGGGGCGAGATCTTCTACGCCAGCCCGGATCAGCAGCGGGTGGCCGAAGCCTATATCCGACAGCTGAACGACGCCCACGTGTTCAAGAAGCCGATCGCCACGCGCGTCGACCCCCTGAAGGGTTTCTTCAAGGCCGAGGACCACCACCAGGACTACCTCCTCCTGCACCCCGATAGCCCCTACATCGCCACCTACGATCTCCCGAAAGTGGCCATGCTGCGCGAGGTGTTCCCGGATCGCTACGTCGCCAAAGCGACGACCGTGTTTCCTGTGGACCCGGCAAAAATCCAACCTACGAAGACCGCGAGGGCTTTCTAGGGCCGATCAAGGGGCCTCATCCTGCGGCGCTCCAGGGCCGGAGTTGGGAAAGGCGCTGGCCGCCGGCGTCCATTCGGGGGCGGGATGGCCGGTCTTCGGATCTCGCGGCCGGGGCTTGAAGCCTTCGCCGACGAACATCTCCAGGTTCCGCTGGCGCTTGCGGTCGATGAAGACGTCGTCCAGTTCCTTGCCTGACGTCGTGGCGAAGTCACGGGCCATCTCGCTGTCGAACCAGGCCTCGATGGCGACGACCAGCACGCGCTGACCGTCGGCAGGCGTTAGCGGGGCGGACGCCTCGACCTGGCTGCCGGCCCGCATTCCGCGAATCCAGATCTTCAGCGGCGCGGCCAGCGGTTCCTTGAAGTAGTCTCGGCCGTAGTAGGCAAGTTCGCCGAAGAGAGCGGGGTCGTTGACCGCGACGGCGCTCAGGCCTCGCGGCGCTTCGGCGCGCGCCTTGCGCACCACGATGTCGGCGGTCTGGTCCCAGCCGCGGGCGCGCGCCAGGTCCTTGGACTGGCCCAGGCTGTCGGCGATCCTAGGTTGCAGCACCAGGGCGAAAAAGGCCGCCGCGATCACGCCCTGGACGGCCAACGCCGCGATCAACAGGCGGCGGGTGCGCCACCGGATCAGCCAGGCGGCCACCAGGACCGCGCCCGGCAGGTAGCCGGTGCCCGACCAGGTGGCGTTGGCGTGGCCGATGAAGGCCTGGACGGCGACAATCAGGATCGGCGGCGCGGTGAAGCAGAGCAGAAGCAGGTCGCCCCCTTCCAGCCGCCTGCGCCAGGCCAGGATCGCAGCGCCGGCTGCCAGCATGGCGAATGGGATGGGCCCGAACACGGCGAACTGCTCGATCAGGAACTGGCCGAGCGCCTTGAGGCTGAAGAGCTGATGGCCGACCCACCCGGCATCGGCGGCGTGTCGGACCGTGGCGAATCCGTGGGCGGCGTTCCAGGCCAGATGGGGCGCCAGGACCACCGCGAAGACCCCCGTCGCCAGCCCCGCCGACGCGATAGTCCAGCCGCGCCGCGCCGCCGGGGAGAGCGCCAGATGCAGGCCGATCCCGATCAGGGCGTAGATCGCGGCGTACTGGCTGAGGAACGCCAGGCCGAGCGCCGCGCCCACCCCTGCGGACAGCAGCCAGCGGCCTCTCCCCTGCGCCTCCTGCAGCGCCACATAGGCGCACAGGGTCACGCCGAGGAAGAACAGCAGCGGAGCCTCGGTCGCCACCAGGGTCGCCGAAAGCTGGACCGCCGGCGCCAGCGCGTAGAGCGCAGCGCCCGCAAGACCGGCCTTGGAGCCATAGAGCCTTCGCCCGATCCAGTAGGCGCAGAGCGCGGCCCCTGCCTGGAACAGCACCGCCGGCATGCGAACCCAGGGGGCGTCGTCGCCGCCCAGGGCTGTCGAGGCCCAGATCGCCCATGCGATCATCGGGGGTTTGGCATGGTAGCCAAAGGCGAGCGCGCGAGACCAAAGCCAGTACTGCGCCTCGTCCGGATAGAGCTCCAGCGGCGTACGGAAGAGCGCGATGACCCTTAGCAGGGTGAGCCCCGCCACCAGCCACAGCGCCGCCCGGCTGTCCGCGTCCAGGTCCATTGACCGCCGCGCCTCGGCTTTCCGTCGTTCACTCATCGGCCGGACCCTAGCCGCAGTCGCCCACGGACAGGAAGTCGCCCGCGTCCGCAGGGGACCCGCCGACGGCCATCAGCGCGGTCCCGCCCTTGGAGTCGGTAGGTGTCGAATCGTCGAGTTGCGGCGCCGGCGCCACACAACCCGACGTGTTGCGGCGCCTGAATTCAATCGTATTAAAAGCGTCACCAACCAACGTAATTTGTTCGCTACATGCCTCAATCAAGACCGGGGAGTCGTCGGGGCTGACGGCTTCCGGGCGTCTTAAGAGGGGATGCAATGCAATTGAAACTGAACCGCGCCCTGTGCGCGAGCACTGCCTTGGCCACTGGTCTCCTTCTGGCTTCGAGCGCACTGGCGCAGTCGACGGCCACCCAGGTCCAGGAACTGGTGGTCACCGGCGCCCGCGGTGCGCCGAGCGTCTCGGGTATCATCACCCAGGTCCAGGACGCCAAGGACCAGGCGATC